>JABJED010000167.1 GCA_018665025.1 Gammaproteobacteria bacterium | reverse complement strand
CGTGATGAAATTGAAGACCTGGCGTTGGAAATAGAGCTGCTGGCCGACCCTAAGGAAATTGCGGAGCATTTGATGCTAATTGACCTTGGCCGAAATGATATCGGTAAGGTTTGCAAAACTGGATCGGTAGAAGTCAGTGAGATGATGACGGTTGAGCGCTACGCTCACGTCATGCATATTGCATCGAATGTCCGGGGACAGATCAAGGACAACCTGGGTCCCATTGATTTACTTCGAGCGACGCTGCCCGTGGGAACCCTGAGCGGAGCCCCAAAAATCAGGGCGATGGAAATCATTGATGAGTTGGAGCCTGAGAAGCGGGGAATTTTTGGTGGCGCTGTTGGTTATCTCTCCTGGAATGGCAATATGGATACTGCAATCGCTATCAGGACCGCCATCGTCAGGGACATGCAGCTTTATATACAGGCTGGTGCAGGTATCGTCGCAGATTCCATTCCACGACTTGAGTGGCAAGAAACCATTAATAAAGCTCGCTCCATCTGCCGGGCGGCAGCCATGGCCGAAGCCGGTCTGGATCTGCAGGGGGTGGCGGTTGAAAATCAACGAACTTATGATCAGGCCGAACAAAGACCGGTGGCAGGTTTGACCGGGCAGGGTGAATTGTAATGTTACTGATGATAGATAATTACGATTCATTTACGTTCAACATCGTTCAGTACCTGAGTGAGCTTGGCGAAGATGTTCGCGTTTACCGGAATGACGAGATCAACGTTCCGGATATAAGGGAGCTGTCTCCCGATGTGATTGTGATTTCTCCAGGTCCCTGCACACCGAACGAAGCAGGGATTTCGATGGATGTTGTTGGTGCTTTTGAAGGCGAAATCCCCATTCTCGGTATTTGCCTCGGGCACCAGAGTATCAGTCAGGTCTATGGCGGCAAGATCATCAAGGCTGGACAGGTAATGCATGGTAAAACCTCGCCAATTCACCACACAGGTGAAGATGTATTTTTCGGTCTCGCCAATCCGTTTATAGCGACCCGTTATCATTCGCTGGTGGTCGAAAAAGAGTCGCTGCCTGATTGCCTTGAAGTGATAGCGTGGACTGAAAATGATGCTGGTGAGTTGGAAGAAATTATGGGAGTGCGGCACCGACAGTTTGCGATGACGGGTGTTCAGTTCCATCCGGAATCGATTCTGACAGAACATGGCCATGATCTTCTGGGTAACTTTCTTAACGTTGCGAAAGGGGGAAAGTGATGCACATGCCGGCGGCGATAGCGAGGGTGGTTGATGGAGATAATCTTACCAAGCGCGAGATGAATGCAGTGATGCGGTTAATCATGACAGGCGAGGCGACCGATGCACAGACTGGGGGTTTCCTCATCGGACTTCGCCTGAAGGGTGAGACGGTTGATGAAATTGTCGGCGCCGCTGAAATTATGCGTGAGCTTGCCTCACAGGTGCAGGTCAACGATGCTGGTCTTGTCGATACCTGCGGTACTGGTGGTTCCGGGGCTAATAAATTTAACGTATCGACCGCAAGTGCATTTGTGGCTGCGGCCGCAGGAGTCCGCGTCGCCAAGCATGGTAACCGGGCTGCCTCCAGCAAAAGCGGTAGCGCTGACCTATTGGAAGCTGCTGGAGCCAATATCATGCTCTCATCGGGCCAGGTGGCTCGCTGTATCGACTCGGTGGGGGTGGGTTTTCTGTTTGCGCTCAATCATCACGCAGCGATGAAGCATGCTATAGGCCCAAGAAAGGAAATGGCCGTCAGGACGGTTTTTAACATGCTGGGTCCCCTGACGAACCCGGCAGGTGCAAAGAGACAATTGCTGGGCGTCTATGATCGCGCGCTGGTGCGTCCGGTTGCTGAAGTCCTGCGCGCGCTTGGTAGCGTACATGTCATGGTAGTCCACTCTGCCGATGGGTTGGATGAAATCAGTATCGCAGCGGAGACTGCTGTGGCAGAACTCAAAAGCGGTGATATTGCTGAATATGTCATAAGCCCTGAAGATTTCTCACTGGTCAGGGGTTCGCTTAATTCTCTAAAAGTCGACAGCGCTACAGAGAGTCTGACCATGGTGAAAGCCGCGTTAAGTGGAGAGTTCGAGACCGCCGGTGACATGGTCGCGCTGAATGCGGGTGCTGCTGTTTATGTCTCAGGACAGGCTATAGACCTCGTGAGCGGTGTGAGGATGGCGCAGGATGCCATAGGCAGTGGGCTGGCGACTGAAAAGATGAAAGAGTTCGTCGATTTCACCGGGCAATTGGGTGACTCCGTATAAATTGCCAGTACTGAAGTTAGTGCCGAAACTAAACAGATGGATTTGAATGGACATGGTTGAAAGGGACGTACTTGGAACGATCGTCGAACGAAAACACGAAGAAGTCTCAAGCAGGCGGACGCAGGTGCCGGTCTTTGAACTCAAGGCGCGGATTCGTCGACAGCACAATCCAAGGTCGTTTGTGGACGCGATAAAAAAGAGAATTCACGGCAAACAGGCGGCCATTATAGCGGAAGTAAAGAAAGCATCGCCTTCGAAGGGCGTAATTCGGGAAGACTTTGATCCAATCTCAATCGCACAAAGTTATGAGCGATCGGGCGCAACCTGCTTGTCCGTGTTAACCGATGTTCATTTTTTCCAGGGTTCAGACGAGTATCTAGAGCTGGTTAAAGCCAGTAGTTCACTGCCGGTATTGCGTAAGGATTTCATTGTTGAGGCCTACCAGGTTTACGAGGCGAGGGCGATCGGCGCAGATTGCGTCCTGTTGATAGCGTCGATTCTGGACATTGAGAAACTGCATGAGTTCTATGATCTGGCAGTTAGTCTTGGTCTTGATGTCCTGGTGGAGGTGCATAACAAGGAGGAACTGGATAAGGCGCTAACCTTGTCGCCAGCGATGATTGGCGTTAATAACCGAAATCTTAAAACTTTTGAGGTGGATCTCAATACGACGCTGGATTTGTTGAGCCAGATGCCCGAAGAAGTTGTTGTTATTACTGAAAGCGGTATTGGCAAGCGGACTGATGTCGAGCAGATGTTGTCGAATGACGTCTACGGGTTTCTGGTTGGAGAAGCATTCATGCGTGAACCTGACCCTGGCCAGGCGTTGGAGTTTCTTTTCTCCTGACTTTTTGGTCAGCCTGGCGTGCTTCGAGAACTACCATCGTTTTACCTTTTACAGTAACTAGTTTCTGTTCTTCCAGCGTTATCAGTACCCGACCAACCATTTCTCGAGAGCATCCTACGATACGACCGATTTCCTGACGCGTAATTTTGATCTGCATTCCCTCGGGATGTGTTATGGCATCAGGTTGAGTGCATAGGTCCAGCAACGCGTGAGCGACACGACCGGTCACGTCAAGGAACGCAAGGTCGCCAACCTTCTGTGTGGTTTTTCCGAGCCTCTCAGCCAGTTGGGTAATGAGCTGATGCAGTATGCTGGTATCTCTTTGGCTGAGTTCGATAAATTTTTGGTATCCCAGTTCTGCAACTTCACATTCTGTTTTAGCTTTGACCCATGCAGTTCTTGTGCCTTCGCCAAGCATTGCCATCTCACCAAAGAAATCACCTTCGTTGAGGTAAGCGACAATAATTTCCCGACCATTCTCATCTTCGATGATGACCGAGACGGAACCTTTTGTGATGTAGAAGATAGAATCGCTTACTTCGCCGGCAAAGATAATGGTGCTTCCACGAGGGTGCCGATGCTTGTGTGCAGACGAGAGAAACTCGTCCATATTGTTGAGCGCCGGATTATTGGGTGTAAGGCTTACCATAAGGTGGTCGGTAGCATAACTTAGCGATAGGTTACGACTCGAGTGTTAGTAATACAACCTCATTCGCTAAAAAGGAACACCGTTGGATTTTTACGAAAAATGTTATGCTTTGTTACCCCAATGATTAGGGTGTAATGAGAAAAGAGTCAGGATAGGAATATGAAAGCAACAGTTAGATGGCTTGATGATGTGATGTTCCTTGCAGAATCCGGGAGTGGGCATACGGTCACCATTGATGGGCCCGAGTCAGAGGGCGGCAGGAATATCGGCCTCAGGCCCATGGAAATGATGTTGATGGGCTTGGGTGGTTGCGCGAGTTTTGATGTGATGAAAATTCTTCGAAAATCTCGCCAGCCCGTTGAAGACTGTATTGCAAATATTGAAGCGAAGCGTGCGGATGAGGTGCCGAGCGTGTTCACTGATATTCATATCCACTTCGTCATAAAAGGAGTAGGGGTTAAGGAAGCCCAGGTTAAAAGAGCTATTGAATTGTCCGCCGAAAAATACTGTTCTGCCTCGATCATGCTCGGGCGAGGTGGGGTGAACATTACTCATGATTACGAGCTGACGGAGTAATGAAGCGGCCCGGTCTGACTAATGGCATGCGCCACGTGGCATTGTTCGTTGAGCAGTTCTCTGCTTGCGAACAATTTTACACCGACCTGTTAGGCATGGAAGTAGAGTGGCGTCCGGATGAAGACAACGTATACCTGACCAGTGGCGGTGATAATCTTGCTCTTCATCGTGCAGATGGGAAGCGGGATCAGGGTCAGCTGGACCACATCGGGTTTTTTATCAATGACGTTGTAAAGATTGATGAGTGGTATGACTTTTTAAGTGGACATGGAGTGGCGATGCTAACCGACCCCAGAACCCATCGCGATGGCGCGCGAAGTTTCTACTGCCTCGATCCTTCGGGCGTAAAGGTTCAGATGATCTATCACAAACCTATTGCGGAAAGTGAAAATCAGACCCAGTAAGTTGTCCGGGTCATCAATTTGCTGACCGCCGTCATGATGCTTTTAAATGGTTTCGGAAAATCCATACCGCCCCGACTTAGTGCATCTGTCCGGTGTTGATCTTCATCAAGTTTCATCTGTTCAAGGATGGCCTGTGAACGCTTGTCCTCAGAAGGAAGTCCCTGGAGATGTTCTTCCAGGTGTTTAACGACCTGTTCTTCAGTTGCTGCGACAAAGCCCAAATTAAAGCGATTACCTAACAGGCCGGAAACGGCGCCACTGACAAAGCTCATGGTGTAAAAAAACGGGTTTAGGTAACTTTTGTGGGAATTCAGCTCTGCCAGTCTTGCCTCACACCAGAGCAAATGATCGGTCTCTTCCCTTGCAGCTTGCTGCATTGTTTCCTGGATGTACGGATCTTCGCTCGTGAGACCCTGGCCAACGTAAAGCGCCTGGGCGCAGATTTCACCACAGTGGTTTACCCGCATTAGTCGAGCAGAAATTTTTCGATCAGATTCGCTTAGCTGTTGTTGCTCGACTGGAATGGCGGGGCTGGGCCTGGCCGGGTGCCCCACGCCGTTTAACACGCGTAGTGCGCCGTCGAACTGTTGTATCAGGGAATTGATGGACGGTGGTCTCATGAGGTTTTCTACCGTTTGAGGACGTACGCAGAATAGCCTTCTTCATTCAGTTGATAGGCGCCGAGTTCAGATCTCTTTCCGCCATCGCAAACCGTAATGTAGACAGCATCATTGTTAAGCTTGCTCAAATTTTTACGAAGGAGCAGCAAAGGTAAATTCACGCTGCCAGGAATTTTGTCCTCTTTTGCTTCCCTGGGGGTTCGAACATCAATGATGTACGTCATGGGGTCACCTTGCTTAATCATCTCCTGAACTTCTTCCATCCCAACGGTTTCGATCACCGGGTGCAATAGCAATGACTGAAAATCGGGTTCGGATAGTCGCATCAGGGTGCCATTGCTGGTCATGGTCACAGTTGCGTTTCTAGGGAAGTCACTAACCAGTGCATCCTGGCCAAAATTGTCTCCTGCCTTCAGTTTCTTTATAACCAGGGTTTTGTCACCAACGGATCGTTCTAATTTTACTCTGCCTTTCTGGATCACGTAGAAGTAATCACCTCTATCACCTTGCGTGATAACAATGTCGCCCTTTGCATACGTCTTCTCTTCAAACTTACTGAACAATGTCTGGATGTTGCTCGGCGGTATGAACTCGAACAGAGGAGAGCTCAGTAAGGTCGACATCCAGTCAACGGCGGGTTCTTCCTCATCGGCAGCCGAGGCGCCGGGTCCACCTCCCATATAAACGGCCATGTTGCTTCTGTCGCAAACCAGTAGGGTCGAATCTTCCGTGGTAATGGCGGTGAGTCTGTGAGGGGTGTTATTGTCAATGGGATTCCGCGTGACTTCTTCGCCTGCCTTCCGGCTCTTCGCCTCGAACTTTTCATCAACAAGGTCAACGGTCCCGATGAGCAGCCAATAGACCTTTGTGTTCTGTTCTGTCCGCTTGAAGATCATTTTCCCTTTCGGTATGGCGTCAACAGTCACGTGCTCAAGCACAGCTGATAACTCGCCTTCACTCAGCTGTTTGAAGGGGATCAGGTTCTTGATCAATTCTTTGTGTTCGGCTTCCAACTAGGGTGAACCTCTTAAGGTTTTCTGTCTATTATGGTCGAATGATTTTGTGGAAGGCAGGTAGTATAAAGAAGGAGGGTCAATTCGCATAGGAGTCACTCACGAGCCGGAACCAGTCGAATAATCTTCACTGAGCCATTCAGTCTGGAAGTAATTCAGACCGTTTTTGTTAAGCTTTCTTAATATCTGTTGGTGGCCCTCGTGGTCCAGAGGCCCGAGAACAACGGCGTAGAGCGTGCCTGTGACGTCCAGACGCTTTTCGATGTGAGGTGTTAATCCTAGGCTGCTTAGTTTAGTTTGCATGGATTCAGCGCCGTGTAATTTAGAAAATATGCCAAGTTGTAGTTTTGCTCCAGGGGTCGGAAATTCTGTGTCGGGGAAATTCCGCGCAATTGGTGTGGCAGGGCTTGAATCTTGACGCCTGAAATTTTCAGGTACCGAAGTGTTTGGTTGGTCGAATCCGACAGAAGCCACGATAATCAGAAAAAGAACGGCGACGGCGACGGCACTGCTGATTTTGTACCACGGCTGGTTGGCGCTGACGAGTGTAGTGCTGTTCTCGGCGCTATTTACCATAAGACTATTGGGCCTGGGAGTGTGTGTCCGGGATTCAGGCTTGGCTACAATGGGCAGGTCCAGTTGTTGGCCTACTTCACCTTTTTGGTTCTGCATATTGCTTAATGTTCCAGTATGCGGTCTCGATAGAGCAGAATTTCTCTAGCTAAAAGCCGCAAGCAGTGAAGACGCTTTAGTACCAGCGCTTAATTTCTCTTCCTTTCTATCATGATACCTACGGCATCAGCAATGTCGACAGCGCCTGGTTTGGTAATTTTGATCTTCAGTTGCATGATTGGGAATTCATCGAACAATATTTGTGACAGCTGTTCAGCCACCGATTCAATCAGGTAGTAGCCTGTTTGTTCTACAAAGGCCTGGGTTCGACGGGAGATAGCATCGTAGTCGAGCACATCCTCGAATGAGTCTGAAACGCCGGCTTTCCTGGCGTCACAACCCAGCTCCAGGTCAATGATCAAATCCTGGGTGATGTCACGCTCGTGATCATAGACCCCGATAGTGGTTGCGGCGGTGAGGCCGCTGATAAAAATAATGTCCAAAATTAGATAGCCTCGCTGTGTAGTGTCTTTCGGCTGTTAGTTCAGTCTCTGTTTAGCTCAGTCCCTCTATTTAACTCAGGCTCTCTCTTCAACTCGGTCTCTCTATTCAACTCAGTCATGGGCCAGCGAGGTCTGACGTCAATCGACAGGCTTTCCTGATGCCCCTGTTGCAGTCGAAGATAACCTGCGTAAGCGATCATGGCCCCATTGTCAGTGCACAGGTGGAGTGGGGGGTAGTAGACCTGTCGATGATGCTTCTGCGCGGAATCATCCAGCCGAGCCCTGAGCTCGGTGTTAGCACTAACACCACCCGCAAGGATGAGCCGATCAAGGCCTGTTTGTTCCATGGCTCTCTCACACTTGATCCTGATTGTATCGACAACCGCTTCCTGGAAGGCAAATGCGACATCTGCCTTTTCCTGTGACGAGAGATCCCGTCCCGATTGGCCTTTTAACCCGTTCACAGTGTTTAACGTAAATGTTTTCAGACCACTAAAGCTAAAGTTCAATCCAGGTTTGTTGGTCATTGGTCGGGGAAATTTAAATCGCCCCGGCGTGCCTTGTTTTGCGATTTCTGCGATGGATGGCCCTCCAGGATAGGGAAGGCCCAGCATTTTGGCGACCTTATCGAATGCTTCACCGGCAGCATCGTCCTGTGATTCTCCCAGCAGTTCGTAGTGGTGTGCCTGGTGACAAGCCATCAGCTGTGTATGGCCACCGGAAACGAGCAGGGCGACAAATGGGTATTTGGGTGCGTCTTCGGCCAGAAGGGCTGCGACAAGATGACCCTCCATGTGATGAATACCAATGGATGGAACGCCCCAGGCCAGCGCCAGGGATTTTGCCACCGACGCGCCTACTAATAGTGCTCCGACCAGGCCCGGGCCGGCGGTGTAGGCGATCGCATCAATATCGTTGGCCGCGAGGTCAGTCTGCCGCAGAATTTCATCGATCATCGGTAAGGTTCTGCGAATATGATCACGGGAGGCGAGCTCGGGGACGACACCGCCATACTCCCGGTGGAGTTCGATCTGACTATAGAGACTCTCGGCAATAATGCCCTTTCCGGTGCTATAGATCGCTATACCGGTCTCATCACAGGAAGTTTCTATGCCAAGTACGTTCAACTGAATGACCGCCTGATTGTTGGAAGTCTGGATAGTACTGATTTTACAGGAGAAAATCTCAAGTGAGTCGGTTCGAATTTAGTGGCGAGTCGCTTTGCAATTAGGCGGGATTGCCGCTAGAATTCGCGTCCTTTGAAACCCCACATTGGAACCCGGACTTAATGCCCTACGTTAAAGTCAAAGAAAATGAACCGTTTGACGTCGCCCTCAGGCGATTCAAGCGATCCTGTGAGAAGGCAGGTATCCTAGCTGAAGTACGACGTCGTGAGTTTTACGAGAAGCCAACCTCAGTTCGCAAGAGAAAAGCAGCTGCAGCAGTCAAGCGACATGCCAAGAAGGTACAGCGTGAAACGCGTCGTATGGAGCGGCTGTACTAGCCTCCGATGCCCGAACCCATCTATCAGCGGGTCACCGCTGAAGTAAAAGTGGCCATGAAAGCTCGTGACAAGCCGCGTCTTGGCGCGCTTCGTCTTATCATGGCCGATTTTAAACGGATTGAGGTCGATGAACGTATCGAGCTTGATGACGAACGTGTCCTGGTTATCCTTGATAAGATGACCAAGCAGCGTAAAGATTCCCTTAAGCAATTCGAAGATGCCGGGCGAGAAGATCTCGCGAACCAGGAGGCGTTGGAGATCGCGGTCATCGCTGAGTTCCTGCCGGATCAGCTCAGCGATGATGAAGTATCTGGCCTGGTCAAGGCGGCCATCGCAGAAACCGGTGCCGCGTCGATGCAGGATATGGGTAAGGTGATGGCTATCGTCAAACCCCAAGTTCAGGGGAAGGCAGATATGGGCGCAGTCTCTGGTCTGGTAAAAGCGCAACTCTCCTAAACCCAATTCACCAGGGTTCGGCCACACTTGCACTCTATATGGGGGAATGACATTCTTTCTTTCCCATCCACTTCCAAAAAAGACGTTCGGACAACTTAACTGTGATCCCGCAGGAATTTATCGAAGAGGTACTGGAGCGGACCGATATCGTCGAGATAATCGAGCCTCGGGTCACCTTAAAAAAATCAGGCCAGAACTATACCGGTCTCTGTCCGTTTCATGATGAGAAAAGCCCTTCGTTTTCGGTCAGCCAGAACAAGCAGTTCTATTATTGTTTTGGTTGTCAGGCTTCCGGGTCTGCGCTCAAGTTCCTGATGGAGTTCGATCGAATGGACTTCGTATCCTCGATTGAACACCTGGCGCAACGAGTCGGGCTTGAGGTTCCCCGTGACCAGAAATCCGACCCCGACGCTTCTCAAAAACGAAAATCAATTTACGAAGTGTTGGATCAGTCAACATCGTTCTTTCGTGAACAGTTAAAGAGCCATGAATCCCGCGCTCGCGCTGTAGATTACCTTAAAGGAAGAGGTTTAAGCGGCGAGATAGCGAGAGATTTTGGCGTGGGTTATGCCCCTCCAGGATGGGATAACCTCATGTCAAAACTGGCGATCAGCAACGCCGACCGGCAACTCCTGATTGATTCCGGAATGCTGACCGAACAAGCCGAGGAAGGTAAGACCTATGATCGTTTCCGAGATCGAATCATGTTTCCCATTCGAGATCTTCGAGGCAGGACGATCGCGTTTGGCGGCAGGGTTCTGGATGATGACGCCAAGCCGAAGTATCTAAATTCTCCCGAGACCGATGTCTTTCATAAAGGCCGGGAGTTATATGGCTTGTTTGAGGCGCGCAAGCGTGTGAAGAAACTGAATAAACTGATTGTTGTCGAAGGGTATATGGATGTTGTCGCCCTGGCGCAACATGGTGTCGGTTATTCGGTTGCCACCCTTGGGACCGCGACGAGTACAGACCATATAGAACGCATGTTTCGAATAGTCCCGCAGATCGTCTTT
>JABJED010000166.1 GCA_018665025.1 Gammaproteobacteria bacterium | reverse complement strand
AGGAATTATAACAGGGCTTTTCGAGCAAAAGTCTGAGTATCGAACCAGAACGATTGCCTGCTTGTTTGATGAAAGAGTGGAGCGGTATGACGATTAGTGGTTAAACGCTACTTCTGGTTGCTTCTTGTGTCGCTGATTGGACTTGTTGATGAGAGGCGAGGCACGGTTCCCTGTGGCAGTGGTACTCGCCTGTTTTCCTATTGTTATGCCCGCCGTTGCCATCTAAGCCACCACCGTGGGCAACAGCAAACGCCGAGTAAACAAGGAATAGCAAAAGTGGAATTCGGTTCATGGTTTGATAATAACCAGCCTCCTCAATCCCGTCACTGGTTTCAAGTAACCGGTTAATAGCATGACCCAGACACTAAAAAGGGGCCGTGAAGCCCCGATTAGTCAAGCGGCAAGGAATTACTTCAACACATAGACTTTGACCACTACTTCTCTATCCACAGGTCTAAATGTTATTACGTCGAGGTTCATCGTACCGTCACTAATGGCAACCACGTTGCGCATAGTGACTGTGCCATCAACCACCTGCCAGCGGCCTGAAAAGTTACCTGCGACGATCTCATCGCCTGCGGCACCTAGACCGGAGCCATACGCAGTGCCGCTTTGCCTTCCCTCACCGTCGTAACGTAAGCGGTAAGTTACGTAAACACGACCATATTCACCCATGTCGCCCTCGGCGCTAATAACAGACTCATCATCGCCCAAAATTAGTGATGTAATATTCATAACAGCGTCAGCTTGACGCTTCTCAAGGGTTAGAACATCTCCAAAAGCACCGACCGACAAAAATATCGAAAACAAGCCCGCGATAATCTTTTCCATCTTTCTAATCTCCATTTGAGTAACCAGTATTGGTCGGATCATTATGACAACTGGCAGGTTTTTTGCGCGTCTATTTGTCGGAATTTTTTACATCTTGTGATCTAGAAGGTTGCTATGTGTAGATTGCTATTGAAAGTCATTGCAGTAATGATATCTGGCGCGGAATGACCAGTTTTCAGTGTTCTGGTCTAATGGAACAAGACACTTTCATGAGAGACAATATAGTTAATCATAAAGGTGTTAGATTGCCCGGTTGAACCTGTTATTAAATCACTATATCTTAACGGGTTCGTCAACATACTAAAGTCCGGGCTAGTTCCCGGGTTTCAGCTGATACAGGTTTTGTAATATTTATGCTCGTATATACCAGACAAATAACTGTTGAATGGGGAGAGTCCGATCCCTTTGGCCTGGTTTATTTTCCTCGAATGCTTGCGTGGTTTAACGACGCGGAACACGAGTTTTTTGCGCAAGCCGGGTACCCGGTAAAAGAGATGATTGAAAAAGACCGGACGGCGTTTGTTATGGGACGCATACAGTTCGAATTTGTCGGCCCGGCAGCGTATGGCGATCGCATATTAACGCGATTGAAATTGGTGGATATTTCCAATTCTACACTCAAGTGGGAATGCACCGCGAACCATTTGAGCGGTTCCCTGGTTACCCAGGGAACCGCTACCAGAGTGTATGCAGAGATTCAGGACAATGGAGAACTTAAAGCCATATGCATACCCAATCGAATTCGTGAGATGTTGGGTGCTCCAACGCTGGATGAAGCCAGTAGCGGCTGAACCTAGTTTTGCCCGAGTGTGGCTTTAACCTTGCCCAGCAGACCCATAATCTGATTTACGTCTTCCATGCTGAGCTCTCCCAGTAGAGAAATAACCCATTGTTCATGACTAACAGCCATTTTCTGGAAAAACCGTCGTCCTTTCGGGCTTAGTTTCACAATAAAGGTGCGCCGGTTTTCCGGCACAGCTCGCCTGCTGATAAGCCCTTCCTTGACCAGCTGGCCCGCTATGCCAGAAACATTACCGCCAGACACCATCATTCGATTGGATAGTTCACCCATGGACAGCCCTTCAGGTACACGATCAAGCTGTGCCAAAAAATCAAACCGCGGCAGTGTGGTGTTAAATTCTTCCCTGAGCGCTGTTCTCAATTTTCGTTCTATCAAGCTCGAACACGTCAGTAAGCGCAGCCAGAGCTTGATGGAATGGTGATCCTGCTCAATAAGCCTGGTTTCAAGGTCAGAAGATGCACCTGTATTTTTGTTACTTGTCATGGTTAATCCTGAATAATATTTTATATCTAAAATATCTGGGTTATACTCACCCGGGAAACTTTAAGCCTAAACTATTTGGCGTTGGTTGACTGCACTTTTAATAGCCTGATTGCTGGAGATTTGCATGAAAATTGTGTGCCTTGGTGGAGGACCGGCCGGTCTGTACCTTGCGATAGCGATGAAACTGAAAAACGCATCCCACGAAGTTGCTGTATATGAACGTAACAAAGCCAATGATACGTTTGGCTGGGGA
The DNA here is from genome assembly GCA_018665025.1 of Gammaproteobacteria bacterium. Taxonomy (GTDB): domain Bacteria; phylum Pseudomonadota; class Gammaproteobacteria; order Pseudomonadales; family Azotimanducaceae; genus UBA9659. Next base: position 246 of record JABJED010000166.1, on the reverse strand, counting down.
GTGGTGTTTTCCGATCAGACGATGGAAAATTTGCAGGCGGTTGACCCGGCAAGCGCGAGCGCCATTAACGCAGAATTTATCCACTGGGATATGATCGATTGTTTCGTATCCGGGAAACTCGAACGATCAGACGGCCATGGTTTTATTGGCCTGGGTCGAAGGCGAATGCTGGAAATTCTTCACAGCCGTGCCGCAGAGCTAGGAGTGGCTTTGCATTTTGAAAGCGAATTCGAAGCCAGTGATATT
>JABJED010000165.1 GCA_018665025.1 Gammaproteobacteria bacterium | reverse complement strand
GTAGATGCTTCGACGATAGGAACGCCACGATCATCAAGCTGTTTGTGCCAGTTGTTGATCGCTTCCCATCGGTGCCTCGTGCGTGGTGATAGATAACGGCCGTCTGGATCGAAGCCGCCATGCAGCTTCTGCCCGCACTCCACATGCAGGGTTTGATAGTCGTGTTCAGCTTCTATTTCCTGCTTGCTGTATTCCAACTTGCTCATTACAACCTCCCGTTATCGATTGCCTAATCCCCGATCAATAAACATGCTCAGGTCTTCAATCATTTTCTCTCTGTTCAGGTCTCTTCTGCTGGCATAGATCATCGCGTGACGCAGCAAGCCACAGAGGCCGTGGCTGATTAGCTCAAAGTCAAATTCGTCTTGTTGGTCACCTGCTGAATCAGTCGACCGGTCGTTCCTGACCGTAACGCTCACCAGATGACCCAGCCGGTCATACATTCTCCAGGCATTGTCATCCCTGGGCGCAATAAACACAGGGTCAAGAAATGCAGCCTGCAACAATCCAGGATGTTCCGCACCAAAGTCCACGACTGCGCCGCATGTCACTCGCCACCTTGCTCGGGATCCACTAATTTCCTGAAGTCGATCGCTCATCACTTCTAGTAATTCATTCTGCGCCTGCTCCGCAAAATCAAGGAACGCCTGCTGCTTGTCAGCGAAATGCAGGTAAAAGGTGCCGTTAGCGACGCCGGCCAGACGCGCAACGTCCTGCGGTCTTGTCTCGTGGTATCCAAGTTCAACAAATAATTCACGCGCGGCCAGCCTCAGCCGGTCCAGCGTCGCGACTTTCAACGCGGGCTCTTTCTCCGCGTTCCTTTTTTTAACCGGGATGGATGGCATCACAATGACAATTTGTCAGCGAGCGATCAGTGTAAACTGCTACTGACAATTTGTCATACCTCTCTGGCTTTATAGGTATACTTCGCGCCAGGGGAGCATGACCCACACTTGGAAACAGACCAGAGACCGCGATGACTAACCCAAAAAGATCTTTCCCAGACACCAGAATGCGACGTCTGCGAACCGATGACTGGTCTCGCCGTCTAACCCAGGAAAACCAGCTAACCGCGTCTGACCTGATCTATCCCGTGTTTGTACATCCAGGTGACAATAGCCGTGAAGCCGTGCCCAGCATGCCTGGCGTAGATCGGCTCACAATAGATCTTCTGGTCCAGGAGGCCCTTGAAGTGGAAGCACTTGGCATCCCGGTCATGGCGCTATTTCCTGTGGTGCCACAAGCCAGGAAGTCACTCACCGGGGAGGAAGCCTATAACCCGGACGGATTGGCACAAAATGCGGTAAGGGCGATCAAGGCGGCCTGCCCCAACCTGGGAGTGATGACGGATGTCGCCCTGGACCCGTTTACCAGTCACGGGCAAGATGGCATCCTCGACGAGAATGGCTACATAGACAATGACATTACCTTGGATACGCTGGTCAAACAGGCTGTATCCCACGCAGAAGCCGGAGTCGATATTGTTGCACCTTCGGACATGATGGATGGCCGGATCGGCGCTATTCGACGCACCCTCGAAGCCTCAGGGTTTATTACGACCAAGATCATGGCTTACTCGGCAAAATATGCCTCCGCTTACTACGGTCCTTTTCGAGACGCAGTTGGCTCCAGCAGCAATCTTGGCAAGAGCGACAAGATGACCTACCAGATGAATCCAGCCAACAGCGATGAAGCACTGCACGAAGTGGCACTGGATATTGAAGAAGGCGCCGACATGGTCATGGTCAAACCAGGTATGCCTTACCTGGATATCGTACGCCGGGTGAAGGACACCTTTAACATGCCCACTATGGTCTACCAGGTGAGCGGCGAGTACGCGATGCAGATGGCCGCTATTGAAAAAGGCTGGTTATCAGAGGCTATTATCAATGAGTCTCTGCTGGGGATGAAGCGGGCAGGGGCAGATGCCATACTGACGTACTTTGCCAAAAGAGTCGCGAGAGAATTACAGAACTGACTTCCTATGGTCGTCTACTGACCTAAGTAGGCGACTATAAAGATAAGCCCCCAACGTTACTTGGTTCAACATAGCGAGACCTGCCATAGAATTCGGTTTACCGACCGCTAGCAGAACTACCTAAATAACCTCATAACGATTTCGCATAGATTATTCGTTGTGAATTCACGGTTGGCGGCTTAGGATTAACCCCTCGAACTACACATACTTTTTTTCGGAGATAGTAACAATGGCGGATATCCAACATGTGTCTGATGAGTCCTTTGACTCGGACGTTTTAAATTCAGGCGTGCCTGTCCTGGTGGACTACTGGGCGGAGTGGTGTGGTCCCTGTAAGGTCATCGCTCCCGTGTTGGAAGAAATCGCGTCCGAATACGATGGCAAAATAAAAGTCTGTAAGCTGGATATTGATGCTAACGAAGCAACTCCACCGAAGTACGGCATCCGCGGAATTCCAACTCTGATGCTGTTCAAAAACGGCAACGTAGAAGCGACTAAGGTTGGCGCGTTGTCCAAATCACAGCTTACAGCGTTCCTCGACAGCAACATTTAGGCGCGTTTATTCTGGCTTATTGTGTACATCACTGGTGGTAATATGCCGCCGGTGAGTGCTCCCAAAGCAGGGCAT
>JABJED010000164.1 GCA_018665025.1 Gammaproteobacteria bacterium | reverse complement strand
GTGGAGCGTCTATCGCCCGAGGGAACACAATCGTCGCAGTTCGTTTCTGGACAGCATTGATTTTGCGCAGCCTGGAAACTAGTGGCTCCCGGCAGCATCGCCCCAGACCTGGTTCAACCGGCGATCCCTACCGCACCCCGTTCGATAAAAATGATAACGGATCGGATTCTTCTTGTAATAATCCTGATGCGCAGCTTCGACCGGCCAGAATTTGGCAGCGGGTAGCAGTTCTGTCACCACCAGCTCAGGATCGAACTGACGTACCACATCGTCTTTTGATGCGTCTGCCAGAGGTCTCTGCTCCTCAGTGAAAAAAATAGCACTACGATAACTGGGTCCCTTGTCACAAAACTGCCCACGATCATCAAACGGATCAATGTTGTGCCAGAACACTTTCAGCAACTGCTCGTAGCTAACGACTGCAGGGTCATAGGTGACCTTCACTGCTTCATAGTGACCACGATGATTGCCGCTATAGGTTGGATTTTTGAGCTTCCCACCGGTGAAACCGGATACTGCGCCTGTCACACCCTCGATATCCTGATAGGCAGCTTCGACACACCAGAAACAACCACCAGCAAAAACCGCCGTGTCAGCTTGTACGCCGCCAGATAGCAGAAGCACAAACCATAAGATTACCTGAGCCTTTAACCTATTCAATTTATTGACCTACGTTTAACTATATGAAGAACAAGGACAAACGATTACTGAAAGCGTTACAACCACGATCATTTCAAGCACCAGGCACACTCACCAGCAAATCGTTTCTGGAAAGAAACGTTTAATCAGATCTGTATAGTAAGGCTTCAAGGCTACAGTATCCGGCGGCGAATTCGATTTTGAATACAGATCATACTGCCTGAACAACCTGACCCAGTTCATCAATTCACGATCCCCATCATCCATCAGATAATCGTAGGCACCTTTATCATGGGCTGCATAAAAGCTGTGATAACGGATAACAAATAACGCTTCCCTGGGCAGGTAAGGCTTCGCCACCATGTACATATATTCATCGTGCCCCCAGGACATGGTGACATTACGCAGACCCGTGGCTGCTTCATAGATGCCCGTCCTCTGCTGAAATCGCTCGACACTGGTATCAGGGTTATCTTCGAAGAACTCACTACCAACAATGCGCTGATCAAATGGGCAACCTAGCGGGAAGGTATCTCCGACAACGGCCCATTGCACTTCACCCCAAAGCGCCAAAATTTTGCCCAGGTCATGCACAAGCCCTGTCACCACCAGCCAGTCAGGTTGGCTATCGCGTCGAGCGGCTTCTGCCGTCTGAAGCAAATGTTCCAGTTGTGACAACTCGGTATCCGGATCACTGTCGTCAACCAGCATATTAAGTCGCTCGCAGACCTCCCAGATACCTGATCGCCCCCGGGACAAGCTAGAGAATTCTGCCTTCTTCGCACGAGCGAAATCCAGCGTCTGGTATCGGTGATTCAATCGATAAAAGTCGCCTACGGTTGGCCTGATCGGGTTTTCAAAGTCTCTAAATGTCACTCAATTACCTTAGCACCGAGTTGTAGGTGTCATCTCTAAAAAACACTCGGTAGCTTGTCAAATGTCACTCAATTACCTTAGCACCGAGTTGTAGGTGTCATCTCTAAAAAACACTCGGTAGCTTGTCATCTACAAATAAGAGTCTGTCGTTTTTTTAAACACTGTTCGTTATTTCAAACGCTGTCAACATACTTACGGAGGTTACTGACAATAATTAGATCGCTGGTTAATCAACACCCCAGAGACTGGCCTGGGCAACCCCTTTCATCAGGTAAAACCAATAAAATTCCTTGGATTGATAACCAACCAGGCGTTCACTCAATTCTTCACCACTGGAGCCAAGAAACAGAATTGTGGGTGTCACCACCACGCCATACTGTTCCATAAATGACCCGGTAGACACCCTTGACCCATCAAAATCCGTAATTCGCCGATCTGCCCATTCCAGCTCCACAAAATGAACCATGTCGAGCTGACCCTTACCATAGGCCGGGTTGAGTAGTTCAGCTTCAAGTTTTTCGCAATACGGACAACCATCCATCGTCACATAGAGCACCAGGACCTTGCTGCTCTTGTCTGCTTTCATCGCTGACTGCCGCAGGTCGGTTGTCTTCGGAAGCTCTGACGCGAATACCTCCAATACCAGCAGCCCTACCAGCATTCCAGCCAAAAGGTTGATAGCCAACACTATTCGTCGCTTTTCCAAATGCTTTGTTTGCCTCTTTTGCCAGGATTCTGTTTTTATTAATATAATGATATGCTAATGTTCATATTAACTACATTGTTAATTGGACAACTTGATGAACGATGAACCAATCATCTCATGGAAGGTCGCTGGTATCGCCCTGGGTTTATTACTGACCCTGGCCACTTTCCTGGTCAAACCACTGGGCGTGTCAACTCAATTCGTGGTGACTGATGCAATGGTAACCCACCAGATAGCCCCGGCATTCGCGGAAAACAATACTTATCTGTCCAAATACGGAGAACAGTCCAACTGGACTGTCGGATACGGCTGGATGCTGATTCTTGGAATGATGATTGGCGGAGGTATCACCGCTGCCCTGCTTCGTAAAAAGCAGCCACTCCAGGATCAGGGTTTCATGCCAGCCATGTGGGTAACGCAATTCGGTTCTTCAAGACTCAAACGACTCGCCGCTGCATTCACCGGCGGCACACTATTGCTGTTCGGTGCCCGCCTGGCGGGGGGATGCACCAGCGGCCATATGATCAGCGGGATTTCGCAGTTGGCCGTCAGTTCGTTCATTTTTGGTGTCGTGACTTTTGCAGTTGCAATCACCACCGCAAAAATCCTTTACAGAAAGACTTAACGGAGGCTTTATGGAACTTCTACTAACCGGATTTCTTATCGGCTGCGCATTTGGCGCAATCCTTTTCTTGGGTGGCGCGACAAGTTACCGAAAGATCCTGGGAACACTGTTACTGAAAGATATGACCATCATCAAACTGATGCTAACGGCAATCGGCGTAGGAAGCCTTGGAATCTATCTTCTGGATTTTGGCGGCCTGGCTAACATGAGCATCAAACCAACTTATCTCTGGGGCGTAGTCGCTGGCGGTGGCATCTTCGGTATTGGCTGGGCGATCTCGGGTTATTGCCCTGGAACTTGCTTGGTAGGGGCTTCGGAAGGAAAACTGGATGCACTCTTTACCTTACTCGGCGCACTGTTTGGCGCATTTGTCTTTGCGATGGCTTTCCCGATTCTTGATGCCTGGCTGCTGCAAAACGCGAACTTCGGAAAAATCACCCTGGAAGAAGTCATCGGTGTCAGCGGGATCTATTTGGCCATACCCTTCAGCATGATGTTGCTGTTTCTTGCTTTCTTTGTCCTAAAGGACCGATACGAATAACATTTCGTTAATAATTTTCGATCTATGGATGGATTTGAATATAGCCTTCGTGAATCTTTTCCAGCATATAAGCGACGCCAGTCTGCACACCTTTCGTTCCCGCGAGTACAACCGGCCTTGTGCCGGTTTTACGTTTAATCGTATCCAGGCTATTCAGGCAAACAACAAAGGTCACATTTGAATCCATCAGGCTCTTAATCCGTTCCGAATTCGGGTTAGAGTCCGGGTTGGTCAACATATTGACGCCTTTGGCAAAGGTGATAATTTGCACATCAATATGATCAGTCCCACCATAGTGACGAATAAGATTGTTCGCTATATCCAGGGTCAGCGAGAATTTAGCAGGGTCCTTGTCACTGACCTGCAACAGCACATGGCGTTCTGCAAAGGGTTTGTCTGGGTTCAGTCCCTCAGCAGTTGCGGTAAACACCAAAAAAATTCCTACCATTAAAACGATGCTTTGAAAACTTTTGGTCATGATCTTCTCCGTCATGTATGGGCTATGTATATGGGCTATGTATATGGGCGCTATAACTAGGCTATGCGAGCCCCGGATTGTTAGTTATCCCTTTTAAAGCAGGCGTTTCAACCCGGTCAACGCTGATCTCTTTTTTGTCCCGCAAATGATCGGCGACAACATCCCAGACCGCCGGCCCCGTGGATTTACTGCCAACTGTCGCCCAACCGGCAACCTTATAGCGCTTGTTCGAATTAATCAGGGAACCATCTCGTAGACGTAAATCACTGATCCGCTCACCAAAACCGTTCCGAGGTGCACACGAATAACTCATCCCACCGGTGCGGACCATATCACCACCCTGCTGGTAATACGGGTCCGGGGTAAAAATGTTGTCGGAGACACTTTCCAGAATCGTTTTCAATTCGTGCCCTTCCATTTCCCGCACATAGGTTTCCGGGTACGTCATGCACGTCTGGTCCAGAACCCGCTCCATGGTAATAGTGTCGCCTGGCAGAACGGTGGTTCCCCACCTGAATCCCGGTGAAAGTGATATCTGCGAATCCAACTGCACCAGCAACGCATCGCAGATAACCTGGTCAAAGGTGCCATTAAAGTTTCCACGTCTGTATAAAAGCGACTCGGATGTCGCCAGCTCTTCATTCAAGGTAGGCAGGTAAGGCGCCCTGACTTCACTGATGTATTTCGCCATCCCCGCGTGCTCATCCAGCAGATTGGAAAACACAGGTAATAGACGATAGCGGTACCCAACCACGCCGGCGCGTCCAAATTCCAGATCCAGAACACCTACAAACTTTCCGTTTGAACCTGCATTGGTAACGATGGTTTTACCACCAGCATTGTTGACTACCACCGGTACCGGCACTCCATCGTGCGTATGACCACCCAGGATGGCATCGATGCCCGACACCCTTGACGCCAGTTTCAAATCCACGTCCATACCGTTATGCGAGAGCAGGATCACTGCATGTGGTTTCTCCCGAATCCGGATATCCTCGACCAATTGCGCCAGGTCCTCTTCCTGGATACCAAAAGTCCAGTCTGGGATAAAGCGTGAAGGATTCGCGATAGGGGTATAAGGAAAGGCCTGACCAATGACTGCTATTCGATAGCCATTCTGTTCCTTCATCACATAAGGCTTGAATACGTGACCCGTATCGTCATCAAAAACATCCACGCCCTCAAACATGGCATCTTCAGTCGCGCGAATATTTTGGGCAACAAACTCTCCTTTAAAGTCTGCCGCATTATCAATAACTTCAGCGGCATCGTAGGTGAATTCCCAGTGCCCCGTCATGACGTCAACGCCAAGCAGGTTGCATGCACCTACCATGTCCTTGCCTCTCGTCCAGAGCGCAGTTCCAGAGCCCTGCCAGGTATCTCCCCCATCCAGCAATAACGCGCCGCCTGTTTCGCCCCTTAACCTCTCAATTAGCGTGGCCAGGTGACTGAACCCGCCAACCTTGCCGTATCGCTGCGCCGCTTCAGTAAAGTCGAGGTAAGTAAATGCATGGCTTAGCATGGGATTCACTTCCGTCAGTTCAGACAGCAGATTCTTACCCACACGATGAGGCATTTTGCCTTTCGCAGAACCTAATCCCAGATTCACACTGGGCTCCCTGAAATAAACAGGCATCAGCTGCGCGTGTGTGTCCGTGATATGTAACACCCGCGCCTGACCAAACTTTGACAACTCATACAGCCCGCTGGCATTTTTGTCGCCCAGTGCGTGACATCCAGACAGTGAAGCCGTGACTCCCGCTTTCGCAATCAGCTCTAGAAATTCGCGGCGATTCATTTTTTACCCCCCGACCATCATGCGGGCCATCATGTCGTGGTGGTTAAGAAAAAGACCTTTTGAATGTGAACTCACGGAGAGGGTATTCGAGCGCGCCAAACTTCTTCCTCTCTTATCGATTGAGTCACTGAAGCGAGCGCGGTGCGCAGTGCCCTCTTTGAGAGCTCATCCGCGCTGATCAATTGATCGTCGGCGAGCGCAGCTTTCGCTTGCTCGATAAGTTTGCGGGTAATAACCCAACCATGGTCAACGATTCGGGCTTCTTCATGCAGGGATTCAGCTTGCTGAATCTGCTCGCTGACGGAATCGAACGTCAGTTGATCCGCCTGCGCTAACACGCACACCAACAACAGAAACAATAAAGAAATGAGTCGATTCATTTTCTGCTCGCGGGTCCATTGAGGGGTAATCCCTGACTCATGTAAGTCAGAAAATATTCCAGGTTTCGATAAGTTTCACTCTGGTAATCCAGTCCTTCCGCACCCACCTGTTCATTACATTCCACAAATCGCCGATGAAGTGGCCCGATCTCCTGCCATTTGAAACGGTAGACGGGCCAGTGTGTCACCTGGCCTATCGTTGCACTCAGCGTTTCGGCACGGAGTTTCAGACCTGACATCAGCATGTGGCATTGGCTACAAGAAAAGTTAAGCTGGCCTCGTCGGGAGTAGTAGTACTGCTTCCCCGCCTCATAGGCCGCGAGACCTTCGGGAGGCACTTCTATGTCAATCACGCTATCGCGCGAAGCGAATGCCATATAAGCACTTAGCAAGGCGATGTCCTCTCCATTGTAGGCAAGCGGCTCCTCACCACTGGCTACCCTGCAATCGTTAATCGCCAGTTCAAGCGTGACGACGGTCTGCTTTTCATGATCAAAATAGGGAAAATGTGCTTTGACATTTCCATCATCGAAGCAGTCCTGATACCCGCTTCCATCTTTGAAGCTTGCGCCAAATAATACTTCGCCGTCATCTACAGAAAATTCATAAGGAGGAAAATCCTCCATCGCCAGCCACTGCTCACGCGTTTGCTCATTGAGCGCATAGGCACCATCAATATGGGCAGCAACTTCAACATCCGGGAATCGCTGTTCGAAATATCGCGCAAGCGCCAGCTGGTCGGATTCAGGATCCGCGCTCGCACTGCCAACACCCACCAGGAGTGCGACCAGACATGCAGCTGCTCTGATCATTTCAGCACAATATCGCCGGATGACGTCTCACCCAGGTTATCTATCCAACTCACTTTAATACTGTCACCAGCATTCGCTTCCTTAATCTTGAACGAGAAGTAAGGGTCTTTAGAGACGGAAGCCCCCCAATGAGCAATCATCACTTCCCTATCGTTGTGAAGACAAGTCACGGTCTCTATGTAATGAGCAGGAATAAACTCACCTGCGTCATCCCTGCGGGTTCCAGTTTCCATAGGATGCGGCATCAGACATTTGATGTTCGCAATTACGCCCTTCAGGCGCCCCCGGATTTTTACGGGTTTTACATTCATATACTCATCCTCCACATCCGCCAATGGTGACTTTTACTTCTCTGCTGGTCATAAAAACCTTGTCGCTGGTTTTCACATAGGCTCTTGCGACAGAACTTTTACCTATCTTTATTCGAGTGCTGACATCAGCAAGACTCATTTCCCCGATATCAAAAACAGCTGACAGAGGATTTGGGTTTTCATCGATGACAATTGCAATCTGGGTGACGCCTTCTATCTCAGTTGCGACGGTCGCCGGCACGACTGCACCGTTTTCCGCAATGTCAGGCAACTTGAATGTGATCTCGGCACTTTCCTCTATAGGCAAATCTCCAAACAGCACATCAACAACCTTGTGAGTCTTGCCCGCATTAAAAGCACCTGTTGCGCGGGCAAAAACTGTGCCGGGAAAACTCACCATCACTGCGACAGCGGCAAGGCTTTTTACGAACCATCTTCTTGAAAGGTTAGTATTCATGGGTTCCTCATAATGAATAGATATATTCCAACACTTGATCGATTTCTTCCTCGGTCAGGATTAAATGCCGGCCATAAGGAGGCATTACTGTTTCCGGGTTTTGTGCAGCAGCGTCCCATATCTGGGACCGAAGGTTCGCTGCGTTGGGATAGCGAAGTTTCATGCTGATTAACGGCGGTGCAATGGTACCTGTCATCTCGGCGCCCTGGACAAAATGACAGGAGAGGCAGTTACCCTTGTTGCGGTTCTCGGCAATCGCTTTTCCCCGTTCGACGGTGGACGATGCACCGGCGTGTAAACAAGGTAGTAATAATATTGAGAGCATCAGGTAACGAATCACAAGCTTTCTCCCACCATATAAACAACCGCACTTTTGACCTCTTCATCCGACAGGTGGCTAAAGCCGCCCTTGGGGAGCATGGTGCCGGTTTCCCCCTGGAAACCCTCAATGGCATGCCTGACCAACACCTGCATCCCCTGGTCAACGCGTCCGCTCCAGTCTCTGTCGTCACGGGGTTTTGGTGCACCCGCAAGACCATTGTCATGGCACAAACCACAGGCCTGGCGATAAATGTCTTCACCTACAGGGACTCGCAGAGGCTCGGACTGTGCGATGACAGCCTGGGCGGGTTGACGCTCAATGCTGGTGACCACATGAATAGAACCGGGTTCTTTGCAATCTTTCATACAGCGGACATTATAAGTGTCCGGCCGCGAATCCGGAACAAAGTTGGGCTTGTTAGGCAGATCAACCGTGGAAAAATTTTCACGGGACAGCACAAAGTCGTCAGCAACAAGATCATTCAGGAACAGCACGTAGGCTGTGATTGCATACACCTCGGTGTCCGATAAAGATTCCGGCTGAGCGTAAGGCATAGCGCGGTTGATGTAGTCCCAGAGCGTACTGGTATGGGGCCAGTAACTTCCCACGGTGCGATGCGGCCGCTTATCGGTCAATGTTCCCTCACCGCCGGCTAACGCCGGAAACTGATTATTACCTTCGCCAAAACTCCCGTGACATTCGGCGCACTTGTCTTCGTAAAGATACTCGCCATCTTCAACGGAACCAGCGCCGGGCGGCAGGCCTTTACCGTCAGGCCTTACATCAATATCCCATCCTGAAATTTCTTCGCTGGTTGCGGTTTTGCCGTACCCATAATCGGCACCGTCATCTGCTGAGCTGACACTTGCAAACATGTCCCCTCCAAACAAAGCGACAAACAAAACAATCAGGGTTCTATGAAAGCTGGACATTCGCGATGCTCCCGTCCGGTCGAACCTGCCACGTATGAATCGCATTCTTATGATAAATCGAGCTCGTCCCGCGGACCTTTTTCAATTGTGCATAAGTTGGCTGCACAAAACCTGTTTCATCAACGGCACGGCTCTGAAGAAGCAGTGGCGAACCATCCCAGTCCCGTTCAATCCCGAAGCGGGTGAGCGCCTTGGGCAAAACGATGCTGGTGAACCTGGCTTCCCTCCAACTGATACCACCATCTGTAGACACATCGACATGTTTTATTTTTCCATGTCCTGACCAGGCAAGGCCCTCCACCCAATACCTGCCTTTCTGTTTCCAGGGCTTCTCTGGCGATGGGCTAGTAATGACAGAATTACATTCCTGAACGAAGCTAAACTCTCTTGATGTGCCATCAGGCATAAGATCGGAGTACTTTGAAGTCTCTTCACGGTGATGCCAGGGCTTGTCGCCAACCTCCAGCCGCCTTAACCACTTAACGCAGGTATTGCCTTCCCACCCAGGATTGATCAGACGAACCGGGTAACCCTGTTCCGGGCGAAGCATCTCTCCGTTTTGCGCGTAAACAATCATCGCGTCATCCATGGCTTTATTCATCGGAATAGAGCGACTCATGTGCGAGCCGTCCGCGCCTTCAGCCAGGACCCAGTTCGCACCCTTCTTAATACCGGCTTCTGATAACAGCGTGGACAACATCACACCTGTCCACTCACAGCAGGCAAGCATTCCGTGGGTAAACTGAACTCCATCCATCTGCGCACCCCGCCACTCCATGCCACCGTTCGCTGGGCATTCCAGAAACCTGATGACAGAAGAAGAAGGAAACTTCATCAAGTCTTCCATCGTGAAAATAAGAGGCCGGTCGACCATCCCGTGAATCATTAGCCTGTGTTCAGCAGGTTCTATTGCCGGCAACCCTGCATGATATCGCTCGAATACCACCCCACTCGGAGTAATAATCCCCTTCAGGTCTGCCAGTGGCGTAAAACTGATCGAGGCAATCCTGTCGGGTGTAAGCCAATCCACTGTTCTCCGCTGGACATTACTTTCAAACGGTGACGGTTGGCCATACGGATTCGTTAACACGCCGGGCCCTAGCGATCTTGTCCATGCAGGGACGTTGGGCGGAAGGTTATTGCCTGTAGCACTGACTCCTGGCACGAGTCCTGCGGCAGCACCACCAACGAGGCCCATCGAGCCCATCAGGAATCTCCGCCTTGCAAGCTCCGGCTTCGGCAGCAGTTCTCCTGCCTGCTTATCGATCTTTTCCATCATTCCGGCCCTTATTTAGAACTAACTGATCTATCGATAGATGATTTTGTTCATATATTATAAAATTCTTACATATTAATATAACCAGCGCAACTACAAGTTTGGCTGATGCTTTAAAACCGGTACGCGCAACGAAAAGCTGGTAACTTTTCCCGCTTTCAAGACTCATCACTATAGTAAAGGAATTAATCCATGGATCTCGAAACCATGCACGCTTCGGCCACAAGAGCTAGCGATATGCTCAAGCTTTTAGGCCACCCACATCGATTGATGGTGCTCTGCGAACTCAAGATGGGCGAAAAATCAGTCAGCGAACTCGCCAAAAGGGTTCGCGTGAGCCAATCCCCGCTTAGCCAGCATCTGGCACGAATGCGCTACGAAGACGTGGTGGAAACCCGCCGCGACGGACAGACCGTCTATTACTCGTTGAAAGAAGGTGAGGCATCTTTATTGATTGAGTCCCTGTACGAAATCTTCTGCGCACCCAACGCCTAACTTTTTTTGAGCGGAGACCCTCTGAGCGGTGACCATCAAGGTACGACCGTTTAAGATGCGCGCTTAATAAAGTGAGTCAACCTGGATTCACAACACCTGGAACCCACAATCGAACCATCTCTATCTAGCGCGCAGTACGAAAGGTCCCGTCGCACACTACTCACGTCCCTGGTCATCATGGGGATGGGCTTTACCGTTCTGTTTCCTGTGCTTGCACCCCTTGGCCGTGAACTCGGGCTGCAGGACTTTCAGATCACCAGTATTATTTCCATCTCGTCACTGACGGTATTTCTCTCTTCTCCACACTGGGGTAGGTTAAGCGATCGATATGGCCGAAGGCGCGTCATGTTGATCGGCGTGTTCGGGTTTTCCCTGGGGACTATTATTTTCAACACTGTGCTTAACCTTGGCCTATCGGGTTGGTTGCTGGGCACGCCGCTCTTTATCAGCCTGATTTTAGCGCGCATGGCACACGCAACCCTTATGTCCGCCGGAATGCCCGCCGCGACGGCCTACATGGCTGACATCACAGATGTCAGCAACCGAACAAAAGGAATGGGAGCCGCCGGTGCAGCCAATAACATCGGTTCTATTCTCGGTCCGGCACTGGCCGGCCTGGCGGTCATATCGCTGCTCGCGCCCTTGTGGACAATCGCGGCCCTGGCATTTCTGAATGGTCTATTTATCCTCAAGTTCCTGCCTGAATCGCCCCACAACCCAGGTGAGCACAGACCGGCTAGACGACTCCGCTACTCGGACCCACGAATACTGCCATTTGTCATTGTCGGGGTTTGCATGTTTACAGGGTTTGCACTTGTGCAGCAGACGATGGGCTTCAGGTTTCAAGATGTTCTGGGTCTTGGTCCCGGCGAAACTGCCCAGACCTTTGGCCTTGCCATGATGTGCACTGGCGCAGCATCATTGTTTGCACAGCTAGTGGTCGTCCAAAAACTCGATATCAAACCTTTTACACTGCTAAGACTCGCCATGCCCCTGTTAATCGTTGCATTCACGTTGATGACTTTCGTGGAGACACAATTACTGCTCACCCTTGCCATGACATTCCTTGGATTCGGCATGGGACTGGCAGGCCCCGGATTCATGGCTGGCGCATCCCTGGCAGTTTCTCCGGCAGAACAGGGTGCCGTTGCCGGGGTCGCAGGTTCGTGCGGGCCCCTTGGATTTACTATTGGCCCGTTCATCGGCGGCTTGATGTATCAATATAACCCGACAATTCCCTATGCTTTCGCTGCAGGGATGTATGTTATTTTGTTTATCGCCATGTTCTGGCTCGTAAAACGAGTGAGCGTTCATGCCGACTGACATACACCAAAAACCCGCAAGGATAGATCGTGGATAAGACCAAACCTGCAAAACGCGCCACTAGCCTCGCTGAATTGCGAGAGATAACCAAACCGCTTTTTTCTGCAGCAGGATATGAGGCGGGATTGGCGCTGAAACTCAGGCCAACGGATGTGGTGATCACACCTTTCGGCAAGAGCGGCACGACCTGGACCCAACAGATAGTCCATACTTTGCGCACCCGTGGTGATATGGATTTCGACGATATCTCGCGAGTTGTACCGTGGATCGAGACCAGCATATCTCTCGGCCTGGATCTGGATGCCGAACAGCGAGCGAACCCGCGGGCATTTAAAAGCCACTTAAACGCCGACCTGGTTCCCAAGGGTGGACGTTACATCAACGTCGTACGCGACTTTGGGGACGCTGCGGTCTCCATGTACAAATTCAATGAAGGTTGGTTCCTTGAGCCCGGTTGTGTGCCAATCGACGAATTCGTTGAGGCGCAGATGATGCGAGACGACAGTTACTTCAAGCATCTGCTGTCCTGGTGGCCCAGGCGAAACGAGCCTGATGTTTTGTTTCTTGCCTACGAATTAATGCAGAGGAACAGTTCCGAGACCATCAAACGAATTGCTGAATTTATCGATATCGACCTGAATGAGAAATTACTGGCACTTACTCTGGAGCATTCCTCCCTACGCTTCATGCTGGCGCACAAAGACCGCTTCGATGATGCGCTGATGCGGACAAAAAGCGAACAGTTTTGCAACCTGCCAACCGGCAGTGATAGCGCGAAAGTACGTGAAGGCAAGATTGGTTCCAGAACGGCATTAAGCAAAAAAACTCTCGCCAGGATCGACAAAACCTGGAAAGAGCAGATAACCCCAGTACTGGGATTCAGTAACTACGATGAAATGTTAGCTGAACTCCACTAACTTAATTAAGGTTTAGTTGGATGAAACGTTATTAACCATTCCTGTACTCTCCGTTGTGATCGAACGGGTAAGCCGGACCGAATTAAATTTTTAGTAATGAAGCAAACCATCACTAAGTGATGACTATTCAACAATCGCCTGGTACACAAGGGTCCTAAGCTCACGGCGGATAGGGTATGTTGAAGAAGGCAATAACTGTGTCAGAAAAATCACCCACATCTCCTTTTCCGGATCCAGCCAAAACATCGTACTAGCTGCGCCGCCCCAGTGGTGTTCGCCTTTTGAGGTAATCATCTTCGCTTTGATGGGATCTAATACCACGGCGAACCCCAAACCAAACCCGATGCCATCGTAAGTTGTTTCACTCCAGACTGGCTGCCCCATGGAGGCCATATCTTTGCCATCCGGCAAATGATTAGTGCGCATATATTCAACGGTCACCGGAGATAGCAAACGTTTACCGGAGAACTCCCCACCATTCATCAGCATCTGACAAAACCGGGAATAGTCACTTATGCTAGATACCAGTCCGCCACCACCCGAGTATATGTTGGCAGGTTTCCTGTATCCGCTAGCCGAAGCAGCATCCAATAACTTCAGCCCACCACGTTCAGATAAAGGCGGTGGCGAGGTATCTCCCATCACCGGACCTACCTTCGGGCGGTACAGTGACGCAAACCTTGCCTGATTAGGCTCGATCACATGGAATCCCGTGTCATGCATGCCAAGTGGCTCAAATATTCTGGTGCATAGGAATTTTTCCAAAGATAAACCGGACCAAACCTCTACCAATCGACCTAACACATCTGTTGAGACGCTGTAGTTCCATTCCGTGCCAGGCTCACTTATCAAAGGAATCTCAGCAAGTGCTTTTACCCAGCCCTCAAGGTTCTTGTGGGGTGATGGATGAGTGATTCCCTGCCCGCGATACTCAGCATCCACGACGTTTTGATTCATAAAGTCATAAGTTAATCCGGAAGTATGGGTGAGCAGATGCCATATCAGCATCGGCTGAATTACCGGTTTTGTATTCCCTATATCTCCACCCTGCCAGACAACCTGACTGGAAAATTCTGGCAGGTAATCACTCACCGGACGATCTAACTGAAAGCAACCTTCTTCAAACAGCATCATCGCCGCGACACTGACAATGGGTTTAGTCATGGAGTATATTCTGACTACAGTATCCTCAGAGAAAGCTTTCCCCTCTGCGAGATCGGCCATGCCTGCAGCACGAAAGTACGCCAGTTTTCCAAACCTACCTACCAGTACACTGGCACCGGCGACACGTTCACTGGCTACCAGATCGTCCAGCCAGCCAGATATTCTATTCAACCGATCCTCTGAGAAGCCTACCAGATGGGGATCCACAACTTTAATCATCGCAACACCAATACTTTTTCACTCGTTTGACAGGTGTATTCGGCCACCAACGGATATAACCGCGGGGTCGCGAAGCCATAGGACGACTCAAAATTCGCCAACGGTTCAACGGTTCCGCACCCAGCTACCACCGGCAGCAACCGTGCTGCGCGTCATTCTAAGACGGCTCATCCAATATCTCCTCATTCGCAATATGGGTATTACCCCCGCGTGGTGTCGACTGTGGTTTCTGCTGGAGTTTTCGTTCCTTATCCGGCCAGGTAATCCTCAATGACCGTTTCAAATTTATCCTGCGCTTCCTCTATGAGTTTAGGCAGGTGATAAGTGGGAAAGAGATCGTCACACCCTTCATAGTCACGTAACAAAAGCTTAGATAAATTACTTTTGTGGGCTTCGGTCGTGCCGTCCATGATACCCATCTGCGGGGCAGCCATCCACATCTCACCTAGCGGCGTCTCGTTAGACATGCCAAGTGCACCATGGAGATGAATCGCCCGATAGATAATATCGTGATTAACTTTTGCAGCACTGATTTTGATCGCAGCGATCTCTTTTCTAATCTCCCGCGTGTAGGCCTTCGTTTTGTCGATCAACCAAGCGGTATACAACACATGGAGCCTGAATTGCTTCAGCTGAATGTAGGAGTCTGCGATATCCTGCTGCACCATTTGCAACTCTGAGAGCATCTGCCCCTTAGCCTTTCGAGACAGGGCTCGCTCGCACATCATATCTAACGCCTTTGTACAGACTCCGACAGCCCGCATGGCGTGGTGAACCCGCCCCCCGCTCAGTCGTGTTTGTGAGCCGACAAAACCCGAACCTTCTTTGCCGAGCAGATTGTCTGCAGGCAGGCGTACGTTGTTATAACGAATGTAGGCATGACCGCCTGAACTCGTAATATCGTAGTTTTCTTTGAGCGGTGTACCAAACCCGTGCACATTTCGTACG
>JABJED010000163.1 GCA_018665025.1 Gammaproteobacteria bacterium | reverse complement strand
GTCACGTTTTTAAGGTCACGTTTTTTGACTCAGGGTTAGTACTCAAGGGGGTCGCCACCCGAAATGTTGACGAAGAACAGGAGAATAGAATCCCATATTCTGGCAAAAAACCCTGCTTGCTGAACGCCGTTTAACGCGGTCAACGGCACAGAGATATCCTCTTTATCTGGCACACTGATAATAAGGGACCCTAGTTCATCACCTTTTTCGATAGGCGCGTGAATCTCATTTTGAATCTGAATCTCCGCCTGAAGTTCATCCCGGATACCTTTAGGAATAGTCATCACAACATCAGCGGAAAGACCAAGCTTTACAGTCTGATGCTGGCCGCCCCAAACCCTGACCTGCCTTAAGGCTTCGTCAGCGCGATACAGGTGAGCAGTTTCAAAATACCTGAATCCGTAGGTGAGCAACTTCTGGCTTTCCGCCGCTCTGCCTTCCTGGGAAGAGGCACCCATCACCACGGAAAGCAATCTCATCTCACCGCGAACTGCTGATGCGACAAGACAATAACCGGCGGCATCAGTGTGGCCTGTTTTCACGCCATCAACTGAACTATCACGCATTAACAATCGGTTTCTGTTCGGTTGCCTGATCTCGCTGTAAGTAAAGTATTTTTCCGAGTAGATTTTGTAGTGTTCCGGGAACTGATTGATCAATGCAACCGTAAGCCTGGCGAGATCGTTCGCTGTGGTGTAATGGTTTTCATCAGGCAGGCCTGTCGCGTTGACAAAATTTGTATTTGTCATCCCAAGTTGCTGGGCATACTGGTTCATGACGTCAGCAAACCCTTCTTCGCTTCCAGCCACATGTTCAGCTAACGCCACACTGGCATCATTTCCAGATTGAACAATAATGCCTCGCAGGATGTCCTCCAGGCGGACTTTTGTCCCCTCCTGGATGAACATTCGTGAGCCTTCCATCCGCCAGGCCTTGACGCTCACAGCGACCTCGTCATCCACGGTAATGATGCCTCGTTCGATTTCCTTCGCCGCTACATAGCTCGTCATTATCTTGGTTAAACTGGCCGGTGGCAGTCGCTGGTCTGCATTGAATTCAACCAGGGGAGTCCCTGTTGCGGCATCTATCAGCAAGTATCCTTCCGCAGCAAGTTGCGGCGGGGCAGGAATGATCGCGGGAGCGGCCTGAACTCCGAGCCCCATAACAAACAACACACCGGCTACGAAAATTTTTATCCCCTTGGACACCCTTTGCCTCCTTCCCATTAGCTTTTTATTCAACGGTGACCCTAAGGGCCTTGCCCAGATTTCGATCGCGAATCCGGAGCGCCACCACGCTTTCTTCTTCCGGATCATCCAGCGGCCCAATCCAGACCTTATATAACATACCTGTTTTTATCTCACTCGTGAGAATACGTACTGGCACTCCTTCTGGCACTGCAAGCTTAACGTCTTTCAGTTGCTTCACCGCACCGGCACGGGCTATAAATGCGCCGACCTGCAGATAGTACGATTCCTGATGCTTTAACTTCCCAAGTTCAGGGTGGTTCACCTCATCCAACGCTTCAACCACAACCGGTGCTGTTCCCTGATTTTCGAAACCAAGCGCCCTGGCAGCACCCCAGGACAAATCAATGAGCCTATCATCATGGAAAGGCCCCCGGTCATTGACTCGAACGATTATGCTCTGGCCATTGTCAAGATTAGTGACTTTGACAACAGTCGGCAATGGAAGTGCCTTGTGTGCAGCTGTTAGCCCAAACATATCGTAGGTCTCTCCCATCGCGGTCAGGCGACCATGGAATTTCTTCCCGTACCAAGAGGCTACCCCGATCTCGAGATATCCCACGTTCTCCTGCATGATTTCGTAGACCTGACCAAACACTTCATACTGATTGGGGCCAAGTTCGGGTTTAGTGCCGGATGGATTAATAATTGGCGGCGTGGCGCAGCCCACAAGCAGGCAGCATTGAACAACGACAATGATGAATAGCTTTAACAACACAATTAATTACCGGGCAGCGACAGCTCCGGAACCCTGACGGAGGCCCTCACTTAGCTGAAAAACGGCCATTGCGTAGAGCTTGCTATGATTATATCGAGTGATGACATAAAAGTTTTTTAGACCAATCCAGAATTCCTCACCATCTTTTCCATTCAGCCGCATTGGGGAAACAGCCTGTTCTGGATCAAGACGCCTTAAATCATCGACCATTCCAAGCGTTCTTAGCGCCGAGATTGATTTGGACGGTTTTAACGATACATTGAATACTTCAACCGGTACGCTCGCTGCACTGACCTCAAAAGTGATCTGCTTATCACGCTGCCACCCGTGCTTGGCCAGGTAATTGGCGACGCTACCTATAGCATCGGTGGGGTTATTCCATATATCGCGAAAACCATCTCCATCAAAATCAACCGCATAGGCACGATAGCTGCTGGGAATAAACTGGCCCATACCCATGGCACCCGCATATGAACCTTTGAACTCTGTAATCATCTTTTTTTCTTCTCGTGCCAAAAGGATGAACTCGCCTAACTCGCGCCTAAAAAAGCTGGACCTCGGTGGGTAGTCGAAAGACAAAGTAGACAGTGCATCCAGAACCCGGTAGTTACCGGAGATCTTTCCATACATGGTTTCAACGCCGATGATGGCTGTAACGATAATTGGCGGCACACCATAGGCTTCATAAGCAGCCTCAAGCGCAACCCGGTTCTTTTCCATAAACTCAATACCGGATACCGTTCTTCGTTCCGTGAGAAATATGTCCTGGTACTTCGCCCAGGTTAGCGTTCGCTCTGCCGGGCGCGTTATCGCGTCGATAATGTTCTGTTTGTATTCGGCATGTCTAAAAACTGTGAGTAACTCACGCTCATTGAAGGATTCCTGGGCAGCCAGTTCCTTCACGAAGGCCTGAACTTCCGCTCTATCCGCGTACTGCACTGCGTAAGTCGTAACAGGCACTAGCCACAGCGTAAAAAATATTATTCGGAAAATCACAACGTTATCCTTCGGTGAGTATGCACCGACATCAAAATACCAAAGCCTGCAAACAAGGTGAGAATCGAAGTTCCACCATAGCTAACGAAAGGTAGAGGCACCCCTACTACAGGAAGGATGCCACTCACCATGCCTATATTAACAAACACGTACACAAAAAAAGTGAAGGTTATACTGCCTGATAATAAACGACCGAATGTGTCCTGAGCCTGAACGGAGAGAATGACGCCCCTGCCAATCAACAGCAAATACAATATTAACAACCCAACAACACCCGCTAACCCAAGTTCTTCCCCCAGTACCGCAATAATAAAATCTGTCTGAGATTCCGGTAGAAAGTCCAGATTTGACTGGGTTCCTTCAAACAAACCTTTGCCAAACAAACCGCCAGAGCCGATGGCAGTTTTCGACTGGATGATATTCCACCCGGCTCCCAGAGGATCTCTTTCTGGATCGAGCAGGGTCAGAATCCTGTCCCGTTGATAGTCCCTCAGCACAAACCATAGCGCAGGCATGGTTACGACACAGAGACCAATAGCCGAAAACACCAGGCGCCACGAGACACCAGCGAGAAGTAAAACGAACAAGCCAGAGGCTGCAATGATAAGCGATGTCCCAAGATCCGGCTGAAAAGCAATCAGCATCACCGGAATGATAATGATCACCAAGGACCAGAATACGTGCCTCACCTTCGGTGGCAGGTGCCTGTCCTGGAAATACCAGGCTAGCATCAGTGGCAATATCAGTTTCATGATTTCTGAAGGTTGGAAGTTAGTAATACCAGGAATTCTAAGCCATCTACGGGCCCCTTTGACTTCAATCCCGAAGAAATAGATCAATACCAACGCAATCAACCCAATCAGGAAGATCCAGGGTGCAAGCCGCATGTATACGATAGGTGATATCTGTGCGATCACCAGCATGACACCAAGCCCCACCAGAATCTTGATGCTCTGGGAAATAACCGGCTCAATCTGTTGACCCACTGCACTGTATAGAATCAGCAGCCCGTAGGCAGAAATGATAAGCAACAATAACAGCATAGGAACATCGACGTGGATGACGTCACCAATACCTGCTTTGCGTTGCGTCAGCAGACCGGCACCTGGCAACTGTCTGACAAAATCCTGACTCACAATTCTTCGCCTGTCGATGCCACTACCCGTCCAGAATTAGCGGTGTTTTTAAGCAGGTGATGGTCAAGTACAGCCCGCGCAACAGGCGCCGCGAATTCGCTTCCGCCGCCGCCATTTTCTACCAATACCGCCAGTGCTATCGTTGGATTATCAACCGGAGCAAACGCCACAAACCATGCGTGCTTTCGCTGACGCTCATCCAGTTCTTCCGCGTCGTATTCCTCACCCTGCTTGATCCCAACCACCTGGGCCGTACCGGATTTACCCGCCATCCGGTACTCAATATCCTGACCGATATAGGCCCACGCCGTGCCGTTTTCACCATAGACCTGATTACCTCGGTGTACTACCTTTTCCATCGCCCCGATCACAAGATCCCATATCGGATCAGGTATTAGCTCTATGCTATCCATTCTTGGCACGGTGGAGCGCTCGATCAAATCACTCCCTGACTTCAGCATCCTGGGGGGAACCCACTTGCCTCGATTGGCGATGACGGTCACCGCCGTCGCAAGTTGAAGTGGAGTCACCAGCATATCGCCCTGGCCAATGCCAATATTCACTGTGTCCCCGGGGTACCAGGGTAATCCCCGGGTATCTTCCTTCCATTTTCTGGTAGGAAGCAGGCCGCTTCTTGCTTCTGGCAGGTCCAGGGTTGTATTGACACCAAAACCAAAAAGGGCGAGATAATCATCAAGCCGATCAATACCCATCTTCACCGCTAAGCCATAGAAATAAACATTGCAGGATCGGTAAATAGCTTTCTCAAGATTGACCTTCCCGTGGCCACCCGCTCCTGAGGCACGCCAGTTCCAGTCCCTGTACAAACGCTTGCTATTCGACAGCCTGAACCATCCCGGATCGTCGATAGTGTAGTCAGGATTTGTCATTCCGGTAACCAGACCGGCGAGTCCGATAATAGGCTTAAGCGTAGAACCTGGCTCATATTGACCCTGGACCGCGCGATTAAAAAGCGGTACATCTCTGGAATCACGCAGCGCCGCATAGGTTTTGTGGTCGATACCGGTAACGAAAAGATTAGGATCGTACCCAGGCTTACTGACCAGCGCCAGTATCCCGCCAGTTTTAGGCTCGATAGCAACGACGGTTCCACGCCTATCTCCGAGCGCTGCACTTGCAGCGGCCTGCAATGAACTATCGACATGCAAAATCAGGTCTTTACCTCGCGAAGGCAGGTTGGATTTCAGGATCTTCATTACTTCGCCACGGGCATTGATCTCAACCTGCTGGTATCCAACGCTTCCAAGCAGGTCTTCTTCGTAGAACTTTTCTACTCCAATCTTGCCTACGTGGTTGGTGCCGGAATAGGCAACCGCATCAAGACGCCTGGCATCTGATTCATTGATGCGTCTCACCGACCCCACTGCATGAACCATCAACTCACCGCGAGGATAATGTCGAACAAGTTTTGCCTCTACTTCCACACCCGGTAACGCATATCTATCGACACTGAATTGCGCTATCTTCTCGGCGGTGAGTTTGAATAGCAGAGGCACAGATTCAAAGGGTCGTTGTCGGCGTCCAACCCGATTTCTAAAACCTGTAATGTCTTCATCGGTCAGCCTTAGAGTCGAACCAAGATGCTCCAGTGTTTGATCGAGATCATCCACGCGTTCCGGCGTAATCGTGAGGTTAAATGATGGTGAATTGTCTGCCAGTAGCTCACCGTTGCGATCATAAATAAGCCCCCTGATCGGTGGCAGCGGTTGAATCTGAATCCGGTTTTTATCAGATAAAGTTGCATAAACATCGTGCTGGACAATCTGCAAATAGAAAAACCGCGCAACAAGCAACAACGTTAGGGTGACTAGCACACCAAAACAAACAACAATCCGCTCAAAGAAGATTCTGCTTTCCCAGCTATGATCTTTTAGTGCAAGAGGTTCAACCATAACCAATCATTTGTGATACGGGTGATTCGCATTCAACATGAGCGCTCGATAAATCTGTTCTGCAAGAAGCACTCTAACCAGAAAATGCGGGAAGGTTAAGTTCGATAGTGACCAGATTTCATCGGCCCTGTTAATAATGACATCCGACAGACCATCAGGACCCCCAATCACAAACTGGAAGTGATTGGTTTGCTGGCTCCAGGCCCCTACTTTTCCCGCGAGTTGTTCCGTACTCCAAATCTTGCCACGGCTATCCATCGCAATCACTCGCGCGCCGGCATTAAAGTGACTGCCAATGAGCTTAGCCTCCTCTTCCTGGTGAATAGCGACAGATTGCTTTTTCTTTCTATCGGACGTCTTGATTTCCAGAATTTGGAAGCGACAATCGCGTTTCATCCGCAAACTGTATTGTTCAATACCCTGCACCACCCACGGAGGTGGCCGCGTACCAACGGCAACTAAATCGATTTTTAACAACGTAAAACCCGGATTCGGTATAGAGATTCCCTAGTCAACCGATTCGCCTTCTTTGTTCGGCCCCATACTCCACAAGCGCTCAAGATCGTAAAATTCCCTGACAGCTGGCTGCATCACATGAACAATCACATCTGTCAGGTCGAGCAATACCCATTCGCCCGTATCCAGACCTTCCATGCCCACAACGTTAGCACCCTGCGCCTTCGCTTTCACGAGCACACTATTAATGAGCGCCTTTACCTGTCTGCCGGTTCCACCACTGGCGACCACCATGTAATCAGCAATGTCCGTCTGGCTCCTGACATCCATGGTGACAATCTCGTGGCCTTTGATGTCTTCGAGGGCCTCTACAACCAGGTCCTTTAGTGCTTCGCTATTCATTAGTGCTCCATTCGTTTGCCGCGCACCTTGTTTTCTAAAGATGCACCGGTATATAAATTGTGTTGCCTTATGTAGTTCATGACGAGCGGATTCACATTCCCTTCAATCGAACTACCCTTGGCTATTGCCTCCCTCAGTCCACTCGCAGAGACATCTATCTGGTCGAGTGACAGAAAGCAGACTTTGCCGGAGGAACTATTCATCATTTCTTCCGGGTCCTGGACTTGCCTGGTTTTAAGCCACTTGCGTAAAACATCCGGAGAGTCCTGATCCGTTCCCGGTCGCTCAAGTATCAACAGATGAGCCAGGTCGGTTAACGCCTCCCACCGGTGCCAGCCAGGTAACGTCACCCAGGAGTCTCGACCCATCAGGAACAGCAATGGTCCTGATTCACCTACTCTCTGACGATAGCCAAGCAGTGTATCAACGGTATAAGAGGTGCCCTCTCGTCTCAGCTCGCAATCATCAACAAAAATTCGATCCTGGCCAGCCACCGCCAGCTGAAGCATCTTTAGCCTGGCTTCAGGTGATGCGGCGGGCGTTGGCCGATGCGCCGGGATCTGACATGGCACCAGATACACATCCACATCACCCAGCAAACGCGCGACAGCGCAGACGGACTCAATGTGCCCCCTGTGGACCGGATCAAAAGTACCCCCAAAAACGAGGGTGCTATTCATACCTGAATTTCAAATCAAGGTTCATTGGCGAATTTGGCCATCGCCGAAAACGACATACTTTTGAGAGGTAAGTCCTTCAAGCCCCACCGGCCCCCGCGCATGGAGCTTGTCTGTAGATATCCCGACTTCTGCTCCAAGGCCATATTCAAAGCCATCCGAAAATCGGGTCGATGCATTCACCATCACCGAGCTGGAATCTACTTCCCGAAGGAACTGACGGGCGGTCGAATAATTTTCAGTCACAATGGAATCAGTGTGTTTGGACCCATATTGATTAATATGCGAAACCGCCTCTTCGACGCTATCCAGTGTACGGATGGATAAGATCGGTGCCAGGTATTCTTCATGCCAGTCAGACTCCCTGGCAGGGCTAATTTGCACCTCTTCGCCGACAACGCTGATTGTTTTTTCACAACCGCGCAGTTCCACACCATGATCCTGGTAGCCAGCCGCCAGCCTGGGCAAAATATCACCTGCCACATCAGCAGATACCAGGAGCGTTTCCATCGCATTGCAGACGGCGTACCGTTGAGTCTTGGCATTGATTGCGATGGCGAAGGCCTTTTCCATGTCTGCATCCTTGTCGATGTAAACATGACAGATACCATCCAGATGCTTTATCACCGGTATTGTCGCCTCGCTGGTAATTCGCTCGACCAGACTGTTGCCCCCCCTGGGAACAATGACGTCAACAAACTCACTCATCGTGATAAGTTCGCCGACGTATTTTCGATCGGTGTCTTTAATCACCTGCACAACCGCCGCTGG
>JABJED010000162.1 GCA_018665025.1 Gammaproteobacteria bacterium | reverse complement strand
CGTCCGATGACACGCATGGTGCCGCCACACAACGGGCACACGGAAATATCAAGCCGATCGCGGCCCGTTCAAAGACTCGTTTGAGCGGTTCGCCGTCGCGACGCTGAGCCCAGGTCAGAGGTGCGATTAATTCATCTGCCGATTCGGATTTTGCTATCGATGTGCATTCATTTTGATCGAGTTTTGACCTGGTTTTTTTACGTTTTGTGGGAGCGATGAGTTTCCTCATTCGTGCATTTGGTTGACGGCAGCCCCGAGCTAATACTCCGTGATACCGCACTAGGTTATGCCGGGATCTGGGCACCAGAGCAGCAAGTTTGCTTAGAAAATCCAGAGGTGAAAACAATATGTGTGTGGTTCCATTCCTAAACGGATTCTTCAGCTCATATTGGATCTTGCCGTCAGCTCTGACTATGAGTCTGTCCAGACAAATTGCAGGTCTGGTGACATACCGGCATAAGCGTTCCAATCGATCCCGCTGATAGGGCTGACATGACACGGCAACATTGAGCGAAAAGCCATCTCGATCAGCGGTCAAGGCTTTTACAGGTCTGTCTGTTCGGAGCCAGTACATTCGCGTCTAACAAGCTTGTACTCATCGCAATCACAGACGTTGCAGATGCTGAAACGCTACCAGAAGGAATTGACTACTACCTCGCGAATTCCAGGTTCGATAAGGATGAATTCTTTCCTGAAGCGCCCGTGGCATACGAGATTTCCCGTGATACCGTCAGGTTCTCTGTTATCAAAGCGGCGGGTCGGGTAGATTAAATAGAGGTAGTGTCCGAAAGCTCTAATGGTACTGAGGTTCTGCTGCAGCGCGAACCAGAATTGTGCGATGACCGGTCAGATGACTGAACGCTACCATAGGGCTATTGCACAGCAATGTCAGCAAGCCCGTCAAACGGCATGACAGCAAAATGGCTTGGGAATCTCTGATTAACCGCGCCTTTAACTGCCATTGCAGTGACGCTGCTTACACTTCATGGGAATCACCTGTAGCACCAGGCTAACTACCAACAGGAGGACCGTCGCAATAACCGTCAGTAATGTGATGACGTTCGCCAGGCGCTGCAACCAGGGGAGCTCAAAGGGCATAGACTGGTAACGAGTGAACTGTTGCAACGCGCCCAGTTGATCTGGCGCAAACCGATCGCCGGCGGCGCAGGCGTTCTGCGCAGGATAAAGCATGCATTCAGGCCGATAGAAATTGTAGTGCCCGTCATGCTGGGCAAGAGCCCCGCCAACAAAGACCCGATCAAACCGAAAGCTTTCCAGACGATAGCCGAACAGCGGCTCGTAGCAGACAATCTGCGATGCACCACGTGCCAGCGCGTCATCGGCGCCAATGAAATGCATGCGCAGGCGCCCGCTAAGGGATTCTTCATGGTGAGTAATCGGCGGTGGTGCGCCGGCGGTTTTCGCAGCGTAGTAGCCCCTAAGAATTTGCGCGGCGTCGTAAGGACGCTTTGCCACACTGGTGTGACTGATTGTATCCATCAGTAGTGCCGGCAGGACAACACTAAGTATCACCACGCTCATCAGCACCGGCCAGCCCCGACTCAGACTCTCCCTGACGCGCTCCAATACCACACAAGCCATGAGAATCACTGGTAGGATATAGATCAGTTGCCAACGCAACAGCGAACTAGCCGATGAGAAATAGGGTAGTGATTTGAGCACCGGATGCCAGTCTGGCGAGTAAATATTGACCAGCAGCGGCAGGCTCAGAATACCTAACATCAGCACTGCGACCAGCTTGCTTATTATGACTTGCCGGTGGTATTTGAGCAGCCCGCCCAGGGCAATTGCCAGTGGGGCGATGCCCACAGCGTAATTCGCCCCTTCATCACCAAAAGCAAAGGCCTTGTTGACCAGCATTTGATTAACCGTGCTGCTGTCCAGCGGCCAGGTCAGACTCGTAAGGGCAAAGTGCATGGCCGGCAAAATAGACTGAAACCCCGGCAGAGAATAGCTGGGACGGTGAAATTCACCCATAAAGTAACTCACAGCAACTAACTTGCTAAGGCTCAGTCCAGCGGCAATCGCGCCAGCAAAAACAAGTCGCTTGCAAAGCCCCCTGCTATGAATCCGGCTGAGCATGACCACCAGCATACATACTCCCACTGGCACAATAATGACCCCGGCGCCGGCGTGTACAAAATAAGCAAGTAATACACCCACAACAATCGCTGCAGGCCACTCGCGACCTGTTGGAGATATCTTAAGCAAGAGAAACAGAATCAGGGGCAAGAGCATAAATGCGTGGAAGCTTAAGTGCCCAACCACCATGCGCGAGGCATAGAAGCCATTGAGCATAAAAGCCATACCTGCAAAGCAAGAAATCAGGGATGAGCGGTTGTACAGACTCGCCAGCCAATAGCAACCAATAAACCCCAGCCAACCAAACAGGTAGTAAGTCAACATCACGCTTGCCAGGGGATCAACCAAGAAAGTCAGCAACTGTGGCACTGAGTAGTACAGCGACTGGGGGTTAGCGAAGAACGGAATGCCCGCGCAAAACGCCGGTGTAAACCAGGGTATCGACAGGCCATTAGCGAGAAACCAGTAATAGCCATTGAGCAAATGTGGCAGAAAATAGCCGTAGTCGTGCCCCAGATGCAGTGGCTCTTCGCCTTCGATACCAACGGGCGCCAATAACAGCACAATGACGGCCAGCACAAGCGCACCCAAAAATTGTTGGTTACGGGACCATTTCCCTGGATCGCAAAAAAACGTGACGGACATCAAGGCTACTCGACGCTCATGAATTTTTGAGGCGCTGGATACGCCGTCGAATAATCAACATCTCAAACAAGGTCTTCACTATCTGCAAAGGCCTGAGCTTTGATCCGCCCACGTCACTCCATTTTGTCAGCGGGTGCTCGTAAAAGGCAGCCAAGGGCAAGCCTCTATGAGCGCCAAAGCCGTAGCGTAATCGGCCTATTAATTCCACATCGTAGGCCCAGTTGGATGCAAAAGGCATTTCCAAAGCGGCTTTCAACAGTGGTGACACTCGGAATAGCTTGGCGCCACACTGGGTGTCATACACCGGCAGAGCTAACATGTTGGCAGCCAAAGTCGCAAACACCCGGCCGGCATAGTGGCGAAACGCCGAACGCTTGATATCAGCGCCCAGATGCGACCAGCGCGACCCTAGAAGGGCAGCCATATTGTCGTCTGAATTTATGCTGGCCACCAGCGCCAACATCTCGCTGGCGGGGGTAGCGAAGTCCGCATCCAGATAACCAGCGATATCGGCACCACTTGCCATTGCCTGCAACATCCCGCGACGCACCGCCTCAGCCTTGCCGAGATTGTTGGCCAGAGGCAGGACCGATATTGCCAGGGGACTGTCCTGCTGCAACGCCACGAGCAGATCACCTGTGTCATCGGTCGAGCCATCATCTACCAGCAACAAATGCAGGTTCGGCATGTCCGCCAGAAGCTTGAAGGAAGCAGAATCAAGCCGAGCAGCTTCATTGAAACAGGGGACGACTATCCATGTATGCGATGCAGTACTCAGCTGCTGGCTCCCATTTTGATCCCGTCAGGCAAGGATAACAGAAGTCAGCCCCGGCCAACTATCGAGCGCTCGATGAATCACGACACTGCGACCCATCGTGCATGTCGATGCTCAGGTACAACCGAATGGCTGGCTGACCCTTGATATCTGCCATGCAAAGCCCTAGGGTTGTGCCGAATTACAGTGGCAGAGGCCTGTAGATATTGGACGCAAAGGCTTTCAGAGACATGGCCGAAACTCAGTCGCAGCACTGGTGGTTCCGGGCCCGACGCGAGATTCTCAAAGACCAGATTATGCGGTTGAAGATGCGCGCTGGGGCTACGATTCTTGAAATCGGCGCTGGCACCGGGGGCAACCTGAAGATGCTCGCAACTCAGGGCCAGTTAACTGCTGTCGAAAAAGACAAATTCGCCAGAGAATATGCTGCTCGCCAGTCAGGTCAGACCGTACTGGCAGGCTGGCTACCGGAAAACCTGCCGATGCAGGACACACAGTATGACCTGATATGCCTTTTTGATGTGCTCGAACACATAGAAGACGACCAGAGTTCGCTGGCCACCTTGCAATCAAGGCTCAACACCGATGGAAAACTACTAATCACAGTACCGGCATACCAATGGCTGTTCGGCCACCACGATAGGATACTGCACCACTACCGAAGATATAACTTAGAGGGCCTCCGCAAGTTGTTGGCTTCATGTGGCTATCAGATTGACCGGGCATCCTACTTTAATACGTTGCTGTTTCCGTTGATTGCATTGGTTCGGCTGCTGGAAAGTCTTTCAGGATCAAATCGCGGGGTTGGCGACCAGACTCCCAAAGCTCCATTGAATTCACTGCTGTATCAAATCTTCAGGCTGGAATTGTACCTGCTGAGGCAACTGCAGCTGCCATTTGGTACCTCCATAATTATCTGTGCGAGCATCAGAAGATAAACCATGCCCATTCCTCTGCCAGTCCTACCAATTAAGTTACGAAACTTAGCAAAACAGTTTTCTAGGTTCGCCACCGTTGGCGTGCTGGCCACCTTGCTGCACTCGCTGGTAGCGCTCACCACAATCCGCTTGTTTGAGTTTAGTGGCACCGAAGCAAACGTCAGTGCGTTTCTCTCAGCGACACTGGTTTCCTATACACTGAACAGTCTCTGGAGCTTTGAGTCTCGCATTCACTGGCACTCCCTCGCGCGATTTTTTGTTGTGGGCCTGCTCAACCTCGGCATGATTGTATTGCTTTCACAACTCAATGATCACCTTGGCTTGCCCCCAGAGACGAGCGTGCTTTTAGTAATTATGACCATGCCAATGATCAATTTCAGCTTGCACAAAGTATGGACCTTCAAGTCACATCAATCCCTGCGGTAGTGTTCTGGTCAACCTAAACAGGACACTTTTATTTGAGATATTTCAAACTTCACGGGTGACATATCACTATTGCTCGAATGAAGCCTTTCCTGGTTGTAATACCTCATATAAGCCGTCACATCTTGTATCATATGTTCACGTGTAGGCTGGGCCACTTTAAAGATCGACTCATGCTTTAAGCTACCAAAGAATCGCTCCACAACGGCGTTGTCCCAGCAAGCTCCAACGTCACCCATACTGGCCCTTATGCCATAGCCTGTTAGTATCAGCCCTTTAAGTCATTATGGACTTGGTGTCCCCCGTTTGCCTGTAATGAAATAACTGGAGGTTGCCCCGTGGTTACAGATTGACGACGGTGGATGGTCATTTTGCAGTAACACCTCTTCCTTCGAGAAGGAGATTCATTTTCAACCCGCAGCTACCCACCTTAGGTTGGGAGCCATGTTCCGGCAGGATCGCCGGTTGCACAGCAGCAACCAACAATCTCTGAC
This sequence comes from Gammaproteobacteria bacterium, assembly GCA_018665025.1. Taxonomy (GTDB): domain Bacteria; phylum Pseudomonadota; class Gammaproteobacteria; order Pseudomonadales; family Azotimanducaceae; genus UBA9659. The sequence goes on along the minus strand of JABJED010000162.1, from coordinate 5,763 downwards.
GGGTTCAAGGCTTACAAGAGGCCGGGCGCAATTGCGTCCACCGCGGCCTTTTCCGCCTCCATCCGCTTCACCACCAACGGGCCCGCGAAAGCCCGATCGAGGTAGCTGCGCACCTTCGGCGCCACCGCGCCGTCCACGTCGAAGTCGCCATATCGAGCCTGAAGGAAACACGTGGTCACGGCGAAGTCGGCGATACTGAGAGTGTCTCCTACCATATAACCGGACTCCGGGGTCACCGACTCTAGATATTCGAGGCACTGCGGCATACCCTCTTCGAGAATGCTCTGCACCAACTTCTCATTAGTGGGCTCATTGAAATACTTTGGGTTAATCAGACGTGCCGAATAGAATCGAAGTAAGCCATGTCAGTCAGCAGCTGACGATTGAACGATGGGGAGACTACTTTGTTCAAGTTGAACTACCCAATAATTTGACGGAAGCGGTTCAGCCGCTCACTGTACAGGTTGTTACAACAAGTTTTCGTGGGGTCAAGCTCATCAGGGATTTAGAACTTTAGGTTTCTGCATAACGGCAAATATTCTACAAAACTCTTGAATCCCTGGGTACGATGGAATGTCCAGCGTTGCCGAAAGTTCCCCCAGGGGTTCGATTTTGATGCGTTCAAGGATTACGTTTGTTGAGTCGCAAAATAACAAACGAAGGTGCTTCTTCTGGTGAACCTTTGACTTTTTGCCAAAACGGGTATTTCGCAGCAAGTGCGTTTAGGCCTCTGCCAAATTCTGCTTCATCACTGATGAGGTTAACAGTTCTTGGATACAGTTGGTCTCCGATTTTAACCTCAACATTGGGATATTCCGCGACAATGCGATTCCAGTATTTTCCATCAGGAAAACGCTTCGGTTCCTTTACATAAACCGAAGGCACATAAAGTTTGCCATCTGCGGTGGCAAGCACGGTGGTTACAGAATGTGGTATTCCATACCAGGGGTGTGTTTGTATGAACACCTCTTGAAATTCGTTGCTAAAAGACCAGTCTTCAATCCTATCTTCAACCAGTTCACCAGACAGCCAGGTCCCAGGTCTTCTATTCTTTGGCTCGCATGCAGCCAGCAGGAGGCTGGATAAAATAAGTATGACAGGTAGCAAATATTTCATCGGCGCGGTTTACATTGTGTATGAGGGGCATAATGATAAACTAAATTTTTTTCGTCAGGATTTTATTCAGGCAGGTTTTCTGGCTTTTCCGGAAAAATATCTGGATTTGCGCCAAAAGACATCTGCCGTGTTGGTTGAATGCATAGCCAAGAAATTATTTTGATATGAGTAAAGAATCCAGGTTTTCAACCGTCCCCGTAAATCAATTCATAATGGTCATAGCCATAACGATTCTCGCCAGTTATTGCCTTGTATTTACGGAGGGGCTGTTTTTTCTAACCAAGCCTTCGTTTTTTAACAGCTGGTCATCATTTGAAAGCATGACGGTTCTGTTTATCGCACCGTTAGCACTCAATGTATTGAGTCTGATTGTTCTTGTGCCTGGATTGATTGCTGTTCTGTTGCTGCCTGAGTCTCTGCGCATGTTGCCAGCGATTTACACTGTCTTACCGGCTATCATCCTGACCTTTCTGATACTGCTTTTGGTGGAAAATTTCACCTATACAGTATGGGGATTCAATATTGGCAGCTTTAAGGGAATCTTTCGCTATGTCTATACGATCGCGATTCTAGCCTGTGTGATTTGGCTGAGCCGCGATTTATGGCGATTAGTAGCGCTGCTTGATCAGAGTCCGCTCGGACAGAAATTGAAGCTATCTGCTGCTGTGCTATTACTAGTATCCGGTTTGTTCAGTGCAATCAATCTGACACAAAAAGAGGATTTGTTTGCATTAGAACTGAGTAAAACCGAAGATGATTTGCCAAACATACTGATTTTGTCTACCGATGGGCTGGATGCTTCGCACATGTCGGCCTATGGTTACCATCGCGAAACAACGCCGTTTATCAAAAGCATGCTGCCGCAGAGCCTGGTGGTTGAAAATCATTTCACCAACAATACTAAATCGACAGGTTCAATCGGTTCGTTACTTAGTGGCAAGTTGCCAACAAAAACAAGAGTAATCTATCCGCCGGATATTTTCCGTGGCGTGGATACTTATCAGCACTTACCTGCAATTTTGAGAAAACTCGGTTACCGCAATGCGGATTTCAGTATGAGACATTATATTGATCCGTATGATCTCAATATGCGAGAGGGTTTTGATTTCGCCAATGGCCGAGACATTGGCGAAGTACCACAAAGCGTCACATTGCCGGATGTTACAAGGCATGCATTTATCAAGGAATCCTATTTTCTGGAAATCGTACTCTCCAGAATACTGAATCGATTGCAGCATGCATTGTCTATTAAAAATATGATCAATCCTTATCGGGAGGTCATGAATTTGGATGTTACAAGGCGCTTCTACCCTGATGAGGAAAGGATCGAGCAGTTATTTAATTTCATCGATTCTGCATCGGGACCTTTTTTTGCACATGTACATTTGCTGGTGACGCATGGTGAAAAGTTCAACCCAAAACAACAGGTTTTTTCTCTCGGTCAGCAGCAAAATACAAATTGGATGACCGATTTTTACGATGATGCAATTTTGAATTATGACCAGATAGTAGAGCAAGCCATCGATCAACTGAAGAAAAAGGGCCTGTATGAAAAAACTCTGATCATTATAACTTCTGACCATGGATCCGTGTGGCGGGCAACTGAAAGGATTCCTCTGGTGCTTCGCTTTCCTGAAAGCCAATATGCTGGTGTACGCTTAAATAATACACAACGTGTTGATGTGACAGCCTCAATTCTCGATTATTTAGGGGTTGAAAAACCGGTATGGATTGACGGTGAGTCTTTCCTCGATGGCGAACTCAAAGCAGATAGAAACATATTTTATGCTGATGCCAGTGAATTGGGGGGCTTTGATAAGGCAGGATGGCGTAGTGTGGCCAATTATGCTGCACCCTACTATAGCCTCGGTGGGGTTGGCGCAATAGTCGCTCAACAGTGGTATTTTCTGGATGTTGCTGACGGTCATTTATCTTCAGGCGTTATTGGCAATCACACAGCACCCCTTGATGAAGCTGACTTACCTTCAGCAAAGCAGTTTTATCTGAAGATAGTGGAGCACCTGGAACAAAATAACTACCCAATGCCTCAATTTTGAATAGTTGCCCGCATGATACAGAAGTTTCAAGACGTCCAGGATCTGACTCATCCATTCTCATTCGAGATTCAATATCATAAAATCCACAGTGGCTTTTAACTGCTCATCGCTACAGTCAGCACACATGCCCCGCGGTGGCATCGCCGGTCCCAGTCCCTCAATTGCATTCAGATACACATCCTCCGTGAATAGTTATTTTAAACAGTGTTTTCCGGGATTTCAAAAGTATCCTGTATGGGATTTTTTGCGAAAAGAAGTCTGTGGGGTAGTTTTTCTGTAGAGGATGGTCGATGACTGTAATGATGCTGAGCTACTGTCTTACAGACTGTTGGATTGATCGCTTAGGGGATTTAAAGGTCGGGCAGGGGTGATGGCTTGTTTGTCCGAGCATGTTTTAGGATTGAATAGCTGTCGCAGGTTTAAGGGGTGGTGGTTGCGCTTCGATGTGATCCAAGATCTTTTGGAGGTATCGCCAAGTTAACTTTTCTAGATGATGAAATACCATTCAAATATAGCTCAAATCATCACTGCATTTTTCCAAGACGCAAGGGAACATAATCTAAAGAGTCGGTAGGTTTCTGCTGATACCAAATGACGACCTAGATTGAAAAAATTGTAGACAGCTGCATGAGTACTCAAGAACCGCTGAGTTTGTTTCATGAATTTAAACTTGCGAATGCTCCGTTCCCTCACCCTTGTTGGCTGATGCGATAACTCAGCTCTATTGTTGGCGTATTTCTCCGTGCTGTGAATCGTTTCAGCGATCAGTTTCCGATGAGCTGCCCCATAACTTCGTAATTTGTCCGTCACAATCTTTCTCGGATCGCCTTTTTTTTTCTTTAATATTCTTTTGAAAAATCGCTTAGCAGCCTGGCCATCTCTCTTTTTCTGCAGGAACACATCAACTACTTCACCATCCTGGTCCACGGCTCTCCATAGATAATGTTGTTTTCCACCAATTTTGATAAAGATCTCATCGATGAAGAACGTGTCACCATATCCTTGATGTCGTTTATGCAATCTAGCAGCATATTTCGATCCAAACTTATTGCACCACAATCGAATTGATTGTCGGGTAACAATAACGCCACGCTGAGCTAGCAAATCTTCAATATCTCGATGACTAAGGTTGAATCGAAAATAGAGCCAAACAGCATGCTGGATTATTTCAGGAGGAAATCTATATCGTTTGTACATTTTGGCTTTATTCATCCGGTAATTGTCGCTGATGGCCAGTTAAGTTGGCAGTACCCATCTCACAGCAATTCGCCGAAGGTGCGCTTACACATCGGGGCATGCAGCGGCGCAATAGCCTTGTTGTTTCAGATCCTGCTGGATCGACTTGATATTATTATTCATTAGATTTTCAGATTATTGCAACCACTGGCTAGAATTTGCAATGGCCATCATCCCTGTCTCGATATCCGCTGACCTTCGTCGAGGCTAGCCGCTTTCGGAAACCGATTTGATCAACCCGCGCGCCCCATAACTATCAGCATACTCGCGTATGCTCACAATCTGGCCGCCTGTAAGACAGTAGATCATTGTCTAATCAGACATTGACCATCCTCGACCGAAAAATTACACCACGGGTTTCTTTTCGCAAAAAAACTCAATCAAGATACTTTTGAAATCCGGGGTAAATGCGGTTTAAACTTCGTATCTTCTTCAGCATTGCGATATTCCATTTTTTTCAAAATATGAGGTAAATTTTTGTGATCAATACTATGAAGCTCGTTCTTTTTATAGCCGGATTATCTTTCCCCTTTGCTTGTTATTCACAATCTAATTCACTAGGTACTGTAGCTTTACCAGATGTTGATACTGGAGATGCGTTTAATCAGGTAAAGAAAATGCTGGGAACTTGGAAAGGGGAACTTACTCAAGCTAGCGGAAATGTGGTTGAACAATACTCAGAATTCTATTTAGTTTCTGGGGGGAACACTATTTACGAAAGGATCATTGAAGATGGCGTTGAAATGCATACGACATATACTAATGTTGATGGCGAACTTCTCGTTAGGCACTATTGCGCTCTTGGTACGCAACCAGAATTCGAAGTAGAAAGTTCTACAGACAAGAAGCTTTCGGTAAAATTGGCTTCCACTGTTGATTATCACCCAGATCATAATAGTTTTGTTAATTCGATGGCTTGGACAATTGATGATGAGAATTCCGATAAAGTTATAGTGGATAGTTCTGTTTATGTTAATGGTGAACTGCAAGTACAACAGGCAGTAATAGAGAGGATCCATTAATTTAAGAAGCCACGCCCGCGGCGCGGCGGCACGCTGCGGGTGATCGCAGATGTCACCGACCCGGACGCGATCCAAACCATTCTGGCGCATCTGAAGCAACGCGCGCCACCTGATGCTGTGCGCCGGCAAGGGCCGAAAAGACTTGCTTGCCATGGATAGCTATCAGGGGTACTGCCAAGTTAAATCCCAATGCGCGACAATTCGACTATGAATAAATCAACAACGTACAAACGATATCGCTTCCCAGCCGAAATTATCCAGTATGCCGTGTGGCTCTACTTTCGATTTAACTTAAGTCATCGTGACATCGACGACTTACTGGCTCAAAGAGG
>JABJED010000161.1 GCA_018665025.1 Gammaproteobacteria bacterium | reverse complement strand
ATGACAGATAGCCTGCGCTTGCCGCTCCAGGCTCGCCAGTTCGCTATAAAAATATTCAACGCTGGAAAAGATTCACGCGAGACTTTCGAGGATTATGCCCGGCAGTTTTACGGGGCCTTTCACCACCACCCAGAAGTGCTCGTTTCGTTGGTTGATCTTCTGCTTCGTGTTTCACACGCCGACGGGGTATTACATCCTGCTGAAGACCGGCTAATAGAGCAGGCGGTGGATATTTTCGGGATCAGGCAGGAATATCAACAAATCAAGGCGCGCTATTCGAGTACCAATGACCTGGATAAATGCTATGCAACACTGGGCGCGAATCATGGAGAAACCTTAAAGGATATTAAAAAGAAATATCGCCGCTTAGCAATGGAGTTCCATCCTGACAGGGTCCAGTCGAATGGAGTCGCGCCCGAGCTGGCATTGTTGGCCGAAGAACGCTTTAAAGAGATCCAGCATGCCTTCGATGTAGTGGAAAAACACCTCGCCTAACGATCCACACCAATGCTGCTGGCATTTGCATTTAATCACGCTGGTCCTATTCGAAGTTTTCGGGCTGGCCAAAAAAACTCGATCTCTCATGTGCCGTGTGGTTTTGGGTTGAAGGCGAGATTTAAGAACGTCTGGCAAATGGCCGATGTTTCGCTGACTGGATCCCGCGTCCGATAGTGTGGTCTGCAGGTTAAGTGTCGCGGGCCTGCTTAAGGCCTGCAGCGGTTCTTTCTTCCAGGCTGATTAGATCAAGCAGGATGTGACCACTTTCCACCAGGTAAGGATCCGGGGTTGTGTCTTCCTCTTCAGGTTCTTCGCGAGCCTCATCCGTTTTCGAAACGGGGATTGCAGAGCTGGAACCGGCTATTTCGCTATTGGACGCCGGCTCTGCTGTTTCACTCTCACCGGTTGTAGGAACGATGGCAGGGCTCGCAGCAGATGCGTCATTGCTGGCAATGGTTGGTTCTTCTTCGTCCAGTTCATCCAGGCTTGCAATGGGTTCCTGGCCAAGCGCCACGCGTTTCTTATTTTCCAATGCTAGCCAAAAATTTTCACGGTCAGACTTTTCTTGTAACCTTTGCTCCTCGTTGAGGCTGATGGTGTCATCTTCGTTGCGCGTTTTTCGATAAGCGAACGCTTCCGTCAGGTAGTTGAACTCGGCGTTATCTGAGACACGTTCATCGTGTAAAGACCTCAGTTCGGCTACCAGGTGATTGATTGAATGTTTTCGACGATAGTTCGTCGCCGTAATTTTGTCCCAGGGAAGGGGGCCATCCAGAGTACTTTCGCCAATAGATTCGGGGTCGTAGCTCGAAGGGTATTTAATGTCAGGAATGATGCCTTTTTCCTGGGTGCTTTCGCCGGAAATTCGATAAAATTTTGCCTGGGTAAGTTTTAACTGCCCTCGGTTCAATGGCAGCAGCGATTGGACTGTGCCTTTACCAAAGGTCTGGCTACCAATAATAATGCCGCGTTCATAGTCTTGTATAGCGCCTGCAAAAATTTCTGAGGCAGAGGCGCTCAGTCTGTTAACAAGGACGGCGAGCGGGCCGTCGTAAATAATACTGATATCCCGATCGTCAAGGATATCCACGCGATTGCTTTTACTTCTTATCTGTACGGTAGGCCCACGGTCAATGAACAGACCAGTAAGCAATTTAGCTTCCTGTAAGGAGCCACCACCATTATTTCTAAGATCAATCACAATGCCGTCTACGTCCTGGGCCAGCAGGTCACGGATCAGTTTCTTTACATCTCGCGTGGTGCTTTTGTAATTACGATCACCCTTCTGAAGCGCCTGAAAATCAATGTAAAACGTAGGAATCGATACGACGCCTATTTTATGCGGGGCGCCAAACTGTTCTAGTTCGATGACTTCCGATTGTGCGCTTTGCTCTTCCAGTTCAACCTTGCTTCTAACAATGCTGATAATCCTTGGGTCCGCATCACCTTCGCTGGCGGGGATGATATCCAGGCGGACGACAGTATCTGTTCGGCCACGGATGAGCTGGACGACTTCGTCCAGGCGCCAGCCGATGACGTCAACCATTTCACCATCCTTGCCCTGACCAACTCCGACAATCTTGTCGTTGGGTTTGAGGATGCCTGCTTTATCAGCCGGGCCGGCAGTGACCAAAGAGACGACCTTCGTGTATTCGTCTTCCAGTTGCAGTACTGCGCCGATACCTTCAAGGGACAGGCTCATATTGATGTTGAAATTTTCCGAGGTTCTCGGTGAAAAATACTGTGTGTGAGGGTCATAGGTTTTAGTGAACGAATTCATATAGAGCTGGTATACGTCTTCGTTATTCGTTTGCCTGGAGCGTGTCAGACGATTTGAAAACCTTTTGTGCAATAGCTCCTGGATCTTTTCGGGTTCCTTGTCGGTCAACTTAAGATTAAGAACGGCGTCCTTAACGCGTTTTCGCCAGAGGTCATCCAGTTGCTTTTCTGTCTGGGCCCAGGGGGTTTTCTCTCTATCAATTAAAAGATCTTCCGGTATCGTAAAATCGAAACGCTCGAGACCTTCGTCAAGTATGGCAATAACCTTTTCGAATCGGGTAGTGACTCTCTCGTGGTATCGATTGAAGATATCAAAAGCCGGGGACAGATTGCCGCGTTTGAGGGCATCATCCATTTTATAGCGATACTGCTCGAATTCATCGATATCGCTTTGTAGGAAATAACTTCTACTGGGATCCAGGTCT
>JABJED010000160.1 GCA_018665025.1 Gammaproteobacteria bacterium | reverse complement strand
TGCGGCCTGGGCCAGGTGGTCCAGACCCTGGACCAATGCAGCCTGGGCATTCCTGACAGTGGGCATAACGCTGGGAAGTTGGTGGGCATACTATGAACTTGGCTGGGGCGGCTGGTGGTTCTGGGATGCGGTCGAGAATGCATCGTTTATGCCATGGTTAATGGGTATTGCACTCATTCATTCACTGGCCGCCAGTGAAAAACGGGGTGTTTTTAAAAGCTGGACGGTGCTGCTCGCCATATCAACATTTTCCCTGAGTTTGCTGGGCGCGTTTCTGGTTCGTTCAGGTGTGTTGACCTCTGTTCATGCTTTTGCGGTTGACCCAACCCGCGGGGTCTACATCCTGGTGTTTCTGGTCCTGGTTATTGGTGGCTCGCTGACTTTGTATGCTTGGAAAGCATCGGGCATCAAAAGCGAGGCCCAGTTTGAGTGGAATTCTCGTGAGGCCATGCTGTTGATTAATAACCTTTTATTGGTGGTAGCAACGGCATCGGTACTCCTGGGGACCTTGTACCCCCTGCTGTATGAAGTCATCACGGATGGCAAAAAAATATCAGTAGGGCCGCCGTACTTTAATCGGGTGTTTGTACCGATCGTGTGCCTGTTGTTTGTCGCTATGGCGGTCAGCCCATTCTCGCGCTGGCGAAGGACATCGGGTGACGTCTTGCTACGACAGCATTGGCCGTTTTTACTGGCGACGCCGGTGGTCATTTGCCTCGTGACCTACCTGGTGGCAACGGGTATTGATTTAATTGCTATTGGAGTGGAGACGCTGGCGGTCTGGATTCTGGTTTTGCTGGCGCGACACTGGTGGCAGGCTGGATCGATTAGTTCCGCTTCGCAGCTTGGTATGATGCTGGCACACGCTGGTATTGCAGTGGCAATTCTGGGGGTTGTAGTGACGATCACTTATTCCGAAGGCCGGGATGTGAGAATGAATCCCGGCGAGTCTATCGCCCTTGCTGGATATGACTTCACCTTTGAAGGTGTACAGAAGGTAAGGGGGCCTAACTATCTGGCTGACCAGGCAGAGTTCAATGTGACACGTGGCGGTGAGTTTGTGGCAAAGCTGCGTCCCGAGAAACGGTTTTATTCAGTCGGGCAGAATGTCATGACAGAAGCCGATATGGATCCGGGGTTAATGCGGGACGTTTATGTGGCGTTGGGTGAAAAAGTCGGCGATACCGCCTGGGCAGTTCGGGTTCATGTGAAGCCCTTCGTGCGCTGGATCTGGTTGGGAGGTTTGCTGGTTGCGTTGGGAGGCTTTGTCACGCTTCTGGACAAACGATACAGGCGGGTAAGGGGACTGGTCAGCAATAATGTCGTGGGAACCGCGGCATGACTTTCAACAAAAGCCTGCTGATACCGCTGGGTGTATTTGCGCTGCTGGTGGTATTCCTGGCGTTGGGATTCAGGCTACAGGACCCGCACCATCTGCCGTCGGTCCTGATCGACAAACCGTTCCCGGAGTTTGAGTTAGAGGATCTGCGTCAGCCTGACCAGTTGCGGACGTTAGCCGACCTGTCTGGTGAGGTAAGCCTGGTTAATGTCTGGGCGACATGGTGTGCCAGCTGCCTGATTGAGCATCCTGAACTGCTGCGAATCAGCCGCGAAACAGATTTGCCCCTCTATGGTGTGAACTACAATGACGATAACGGGAAAGCTCTCGACTGGCTCGCGCGGCATGAAAACCCTTATGAATTCAGTATCGTTGATGACAAGGGAACGCTTGCAATCGATCTGGGTGTTTACGGCGCGCCGGAAACCTTTGTGCTGGATGCGAGCGGCGTTATCAGGTTCAGGCATGTAGGGCCGGTGACACCAGAGGTCTGGCGGGAGACATTATTGCCAGTGGTAGAACACCTGCAGGGAATGTCTGATGGTTAGAATACTATTGGTGATACTGCTCGGGACCTCGTTCAATTGCTTTGCTGCCATTGATGCTTATCCATTTCCAGACGAACAGTTGCAACAGCGCTATGACGGTTTAATCGCTGAATTACGCTGTCCGCAGTGTTTGAATACCAACCTTGCGGGATCAGACGCAATGATCGCCCAGGATCTGCGCCGGGAAGTTCACAGAATGCTGCTGGATGGTCATACAGACGATGAGATCCTGACCTTTATGTATGAACGTTACGGTGATTTCATTCTTTATCGACCCAGACTGGGCGCGGGCACACTGGTGTTGTGGCTCGGCCCATTGCTATTGCTCATGTTTGCCGGGCTTGTCTGGTTCAGGCTGGCTCGCGCGAAACCTGAAGTGCATGAGATTAACACAGAAGAACAGGCGCGCCTGGATGAACTTCTGAGGGACAGCGACCCATGATGTTCTGGTTGATTGCGATCCTCATGGGGCTTATCGCCAGTGCATTCATTCTTGCGCCGCTCCTGCTTGGACGTTCCCGGACCTATAGAGATCAGCGAGCGGATATCAATCTGTCGCTGTACCGTGAGCGGATCAATGAGCTCGCGGTGGCCGGGAATCCTGAAGAGGTGATTGCGCTTGAGCTGGAGGCGAAAAAAACGCTCCTGTCCGATACGGCAGATAACCCGGAGTCTTCACTGCGCCTGGTGGGTGACCGCAGGTACAGCCTTGCTGCGGCGTTGTTGGTGCCGGTATTTGCCCTGGTTGTCTATGCGGACTTCGGACTTGGTCGGGGTGCTTTGCCGGATGTTGGGCTTGCACAGGCAATGCTGGAAAGTGACCCTTCCGACCCGGCGGGGTATCGATACTTTATCCAACAGGTCGAACAGAGGGCTGAACAGCGACCTGATGACCCGGATCTACTCTTTTTGCTGGCAAGCGGTTATGCAAACCTTGGCGATTATGGAAAGGCAGCGCCGGCGTACGGCAAACTGCTCGAACATTTTCCTGGCGACCCTAACCTGTTGTCTCAATATGCAGAAATGCTGTATGTGCTCGATGAAAGAAGATTCACCTCCCGGGTGTCGAATGCTGTGGACAATGCGCTGCAGGCCAATCCGCAGGACACAACAATGCTGGAGCTGCGTGGAATAGCCGCGGCCATCGAAGGCGATATACCGTTGGCGTTAGCCTGGTTAAACAGGGCGTTACAAACAGGCGTTACAGGCCGCCGGGCAGAATTGATTCGGTCTGCCATAGCCCGGCTTAACAATCAGCCGGGGCTGTCTGGTGCAGGCGGGCCGGCAGGAGCAGGAGCCAAGGTTGAAGCGCAGGTGTCAGGCCGTGTATTGAGTGTGAAAGTGACTGCAGCAACTTCAGTGGATCTGCCGCCCGGTTCAGCTGTATTCGTCTATGCCCGGGCAGTTAATGGCCCTCCAGCGCCACTGGCGGTGCAACGTGTCAGGTTAGATCAACTGCCGATGGTAATCAGGTTGGATGAGTCTATGGCGATGATGCCAGGAATGGGTCTCGCGAACTTTGACCAGGTAGTGGTCATCGCCCGGGTATCGGCTTCCGGGCAAGTGACGCCTGCGGCGGGTGATTATGAAGCCAGGTCCAGCGCTTTGGATCTGACTGGCAAGATACCACCGCTAGAGCTCAACATTACTGAGCCACTGTAGTTGCCAGGGCTGTAATTACCAGAGCTGTAGTTAGCAGGTCTGTAGTTAGCAGGTCTGTAGTTAGCAGGTCTGTAGTTATAGTTCGTCACGCCGGTCAGATTGTTCTTGTCTTCGCTCTTTAATTGCTGGATATATGAGGAGCGTAAAGAGGCCAAAGCCAATTAAAAGACCAAACCCAATGCCAAATGCGATGAGTGCCATAATTCTTCAGGTCAGTGTTGTTGTCAATCTAGTTTAACGTGATTTTTGTTATCGAGAGTAGATATTAATTTACAATAGATTCAATAGCTTGTAAGTTCCCCACCGTCGAAATGTTGCTAGTCGGAATAGCTGTTTGAAGTGGCTCCACCTCTTGTTTTTTTCTTTGGTCTTTGCGTTGTTGTCACACCAGGCGCATAGCGATGGCTTTGCGGCGAAATTTGAGTCCGACTATGTGCTGCCACTGGTTAAGCAATCTCCTGGCGGCGCTCTGGTGATCGTTGAGAATGGCAAGGTTGTCCTGCAACAGGTCTATGGGGTCAGAAACGAGGGTGAGTCTGAGCTGGTTACAGCGGAAACGTTGTTTCGAATAGCATCTTTATCCAAAACTTTCGCTTCCGCAGCGGCTTCGATCCTGGTTAAGGAAACGCCGCTCACCTGGCAGGCACCCCTGAAATCCAATCTGGCACATGTAAAGTTCAAAGAGCCGGGTTATGGCGGCCAGATCAGCCTGAAGCACCTCATGTCCCAATCGTCCGGATTGATGCCGCATGCTTACACAAACCTGATCGAAGAAAACATGTCCTACCGAAGGATAGTCGACAGGCTGGATAGAGTTGATTTTGTGTGCGCCCCGGGCAAATGTTACGGCTACCAGAATGTTGTGTTTAGCCTGATCGCAGACCTGGTGGAATCGGAAACTGCATTCGAATATACGGAGTTTGTTGATGCCAACCTGTTCAAGCCACTGGCGATGAGCCGTGCTTCGTTTGGTCACAAATCTTTCGTCAACGACCCGAACCATGCAAGACCCCATGTGTGGACGGGTACCAGGTGGCATTCGGTAAAACCGACATCGCACTACTATAAGGTGGCACCGGCTGCCGGGGTAAATGCAAGTATTTCTGATATGCGTGAATGGTTGCTGGCGCAGTTAGGCAACAACCCTGAAGTATTACCAATGAATATGCTTGATGAAATGCACCAGGGGGTTATCAGAACGTCCAGGCGCCAGGCTCATTATCCCTATCGAGCAGCGCTCGGTAATGTCTACTATGGATTGGGCTGGAGAGTCTTTGATTATGGTGGCGCGAAAGGTTTTGTACACCATGGGGGGTACGTTAACGGCATGCGTAGCACCATGGTATTTCATCGAGAATCCGGCATCGGCATGGTGCTGTTAACGAATTCAGAGGCGGGGGGGATGAACGGTCTGGTTCTGGATTTTGCTGCTGCCCACGCTGCCCGTCTTACGAAAATACCGTTACGTCTCGCCAAACGCTGAAACCTTCGCATGGGGTGACGGTACGAAGCATCCTCCGGTCATTCTTCCTGAAGCTTCCCGTCGGATGATCTGCGGCAGGGCAAATAAATTAGGATTTACGCCATTGGGTCTGATGGCCAGGCCGGGAAATCTATGGGCTAGTTTTCTGACAATTTGCACAGCGGCCGTCGACCGCCAAGAACCGAGTTGGGCCCTCCTGGGCGAGGATCAAACCACATCATGCCGTTGTTCATCAGGATGCCAGAATCGGGCAGCATGATGCGTGACCCAAAGGCAGACATAATGGTTTGCGTCAGGGATACGACGTTACCCTGTGAATCTGTTACGCATAGATGAGAGGTGTTTCCAGGAACCTTTGTGTCCGGGCCTTCTCCCAGATTTTCGAGGCGGTCCTCATAGGCAGAAAAGAGAGCGTCGGCGTAGCTGATGTAAGCCTCCGCGTCGGGACGTTTGCCTGCAGGCGAGTAGATCTCTTCAAGTTTCTCTAACGCGTGGATAACCGACGGTCCTGCCGTTAGTGCGCCCGGCGTGAATATTTTGTTTCCCCTGTATGAGGTTTTTAGTGGTGATGTTATAGATACTGAATAGTCCTCAAGGTCTTGCAGGGTGATTCTTGACCCGGCTTTTGCTACTCACACTAATCTACTGAAGCTACTGTAATCGGGATGACATCACAACTCGGTCGTTGTATCTTAATGTGCTTACATCCACTGATATATCTATCCAGAAAGGGAGGCTCGACATGAGCGCAGACGGAAGTTGGAATTGCACGATAAACTCACCCATGGGTGCGCAACAAGCAACTATGACACTCAAGACAGATGGCAGTAGCTTGTCCGGAAAAATGGAAGGTGCCCAGGGTACGCAGGAATTTGATGGTGGTACCGCCGATGGAGACAACCTGACCTGGAAGATCGAGATGACATCCCCTATGCCGATGACTCTGGAAGTTTCCGCAGCGGTTGATGGCGACACAATCGGTGGCAATGTAAAGCTCGGCGCCTTTGGCGATGCGACTTTCACAGGCACGAGGGTATAGGCTGTTTTGGTCTGAATATGTGCTTCCAGAACTTATTCAGGAGTCGCGAGTGCTATCCGTAGCAGCATAGCGACGACCGACGGCTCGGGCGTTAAAGGCAGCGTTTGGCGCTACCGGGTAAGGCCGGTGTTGTCCAAGGCTGCCTACCCCGGGGCCGCTGTTTTGAACTAGTATCCAGTGTTGAAATTACTCAATGTTGAAATTACCCAATGAGGTTTGCAAGTGACCACAAGAACATATGACATCGTAATCTGGGGTGCGACGGGATTTACCGGAAGACTTGTCATGGCCTACATGGCCAAAACCTATGGTGTAGATGGTGAGATCAAATGGGCGGTGGCGGGCAGGAATGCAGCAAAGCTCGCGGAGGTAAAGCGGCAAGTCCTGGGAGCAGATGCAGAGAACCTGCCAGAGGTCATTGCCGATAGTAATGATGAAGCCTCACTTCGGGCATTGGTATCGCAAACAAAGGTCGTCTGCACTACCGTGGGCCCGTATGCGCTCTATGGATCGACTTTGGTTGCGCTCTGTGCAGAGCTCGGGACGCACTATTGTGACCTGACGGGCGAGGTGCAGTGGATGCGCCAGATGATCGAGGCTCATCAGGTCGCCGCAGAAGCGAGCGGTGCGAGAATTGTCCATACCTGTGGTTTCGATAGTATTCCCTCGGACCTTGGAACCTACTTTGTCCAGCGTGAGATGCACAAAGCCCATGGCGTTTATGCGCCGCGGGTGAAATATCGCGTTGTTGGTTCAAGCGGCGGTGTCAGCGGGGGTACGGTCGCCAGCATGATGAATATGATGGAAGAAGCGAGCGTGAATCCGGAAATACTGGATATCATCGCCGACCCTTACGCGCTGAACCCACTAAACATGCCGCGTGGTGAGGATGGTGCGGACCAGACGACAGTAGAATATGACAAGGACTTCAGGCAGTGGACAGGTCCTTTTGTGATGGCCGGTATCAATACCCGGGTTGTTCGCCGTTCCCATGCGTTGCTGGGCTACCCCTGGGGCAGCCACTTCAGGTATGACGAAGCGATCCTGACGGGTGACGGACCCTCTGGTTTTGCCAAGGCGGTTCTGGTGGCAGGTGGAACGGGCCTGATGAGCAAGGTGACCGGAATCAAAGCATTGAGAAAGCTGCTCGCCAGGGTAGTACCTGCACCTGGTGAAGGCCCTTCAGTGACGGCCATGGAAAACGGTTTTTTCGAGATTGAACTGCGGGCGTCAAACCCTGAAGACCCGAAGAAGGATCTGATAGCCGTGGTAACCGGTGATCGCGACCCTGGCTATGGGTCGACCTGCAAGATGATCGCGGAGAGCGCCGTATGCCTTGCTGTGGACGATCTTGAATCAGCGGGAGGGTTCTTGACACCTGCCTCTGCGATGGGCGATTTGTTGATTTCCCGCCTCGCTGAAAAGGCCGGGTTGGGATTTACCCTCAAGGCTGCGGAAGAATAAATCTACTCTTTTAGACCGCTGCCTCTTTAGCCGGAATCAGCCTTCGTATAAGATCACGGAAGTCATCTTTTCCCGGTCGATCTAGCTACCAATGAAGCAAGAATTCGTTCATCTTCGCGTGCATTCAGAGTATTCACTGAGTGACGGGGTGGTACGAATCAAGCCCCTGGTCGCGGAATGTGTTCGCCAGGGAATGCCAGCGGTCGCGGTCACGGACCGTAACAATCTTTTTGGGCTGGTTAAATTCTACAAAGCCGCCGAATCCGGTGGCGTTAAACCAATCGTTGCCAGTGACATCTGGGTGGTTGGTGACAACTCCAATGAAAAAGCGACGCCTCTGGTTCTGGTCGCCAGGAATGATAAAGGTTATCGAAACCTTTGCGAGCTGCTGTCTTATTCCTATTCCGAAGGCCAATCAATGGGTGTTCCCGGGCTGACCCGAAACGGGATCGCAGAGAAATCCCATGGATTGATTGCGCTCTCGGGCGGGCGCGAAGGGGATGTCGGCAAGGCATTGCTGGCCGGTAACCTCGAAGAGGCAAAACGTCTAGCTAGCAGATGGCAGGAAATATTCCCGGATGCCTTTTACATCGAGCTGCATCGAACCGGCCGGGACTCGGAAGAAGATTACAACGTTCTGGCGGTCAATCTGGCCATCGAGCTTGGATGCCCTGTAGTCGCGACCAATGACGTGCGTTTTCTCGCTCAAGAGGAGTTTGAGGCCCATGAGGTTCGGGTGTGTATTCATGATAGTAGAACTCTTGACGACCCCAGGCGCGAGCGCCGCTATAGCGATCAGCAATACCTGAAAACTACTCAGGAGATGGTTGAACTGTTTGCTGACATTCCTGAGGCGCTTGAAAATTCGGTCGAGATCGCGAAACGCTGCAATGTCAGCCTGGATCTGGGTAACTATTACCTGCCCGAATATCCTGTACCTGAAGGCATGACCACAGAAGCATTTCTCAATGACGTCTCAGCCCAGGGGTTGAATGTGCGGCTTGAGAAAATCCTCGATCCGGCGAATGAAGTGCCGGCGGCCAAGAGC
Source organism: Gammaproteobacteria bacterium (assembly GCA_018665025.1). GTDB lineage: Bacteria > Pseudomonadota > Gammaproteobacteria > Pseudomonadales > Azotimanducaceae > UBA9659. The sequence goes on along the minus strand of JABJED010000160.1, from coordinate 3,366 downwards.
CGAAAACAGTATGAAGACCGGCTGGCATTCGAGCTGGGCGTTATCAACTCGATGGGGTTCCCCGGCTATTTCCTGATCGTGATGGAATTCATCCAGTGGGCGAAAGACAACGATATTCCCGTTGGTCCCGGGCGAGGTTCTGGTGCGGGGTCACTGGTTGCCTATGCCTTAAAAATAACAGACGTTGACCCCCTTGAATATGACTTGCTCTTCGAGCGGTTTCTTAATCCCGAACGGGTGTCCCTTCCGGATTTTGATATCGATTTTTGCATGGATGGCCGCGACCGTGTCATCCAGCACGTGACAGAGCGATATGGACGGCAAGCGGTTTCCCAGATCATCACCTTTGGAACTATGGCGGCGAAAGCGGTGGTCAGAGACGTTGCACGGGTTCAAGGCAAGCCATACGGACTGGCGGACAAGCTGTCCAAGTTAATCCCTTTCGAGCCCGGTATGACGTTAACGCGAGCCCTGGAAGAAGAACCGTTATTAAAAGAGTTCGTGAGGATCAGTGAAGAAGCAGATGAAATCATGGAGATGGCCTTTAAGCTTGAGGGTCTTGCTCGCAATGTAGGCCGTCATGCCGGTGGTGTCGTTATTGCGCCAACCCGGTTGACCGATTTTACGCCGACCTACTGCGACGAGACCGGTGGCGGTCTGATGACCCAGTTCGACATGAACGACGTTGAGCAGGCCGGGCTGGTCAAGTTTGATTTCCTTGGGCTGCGCACCCTGACAATTATCGACAATGCTGTAAAAAGCATAAACCGGCGAAATGAGACGCTGGGTGAGCCCCTGGTCGATATCGAAACCATTCCTCTTGAAGACGGCAATATTTACGCAGATCTGCGACAGGCAAAGACGACGGCTGTATTCCAGCTTGAATCAAGGGGTATGAAAGACCTGATGAAAAAGGTCAAGCCCGAACGCTTTGCGGACATTGTGGCGCTGGTGGCACTGTTTCGACCGGGCCCGATGCAACTGGCAGACGATTTCATCAACAACAGGAAGCTGGGGCGCGAAAACGTCGACTTTCTTCATCCCAGTCTGGAACACGTATTGGAAGACACCTTTGGTGTCATGCTGTACCAGGAGCAGGTGATGCAGATTGCGCAGATTCTGGCCGGGTATACGCTAGCTGATGCCGACCTGCTCCGGCGAGCGATGGGTAAGAAGAAACCGGAAGAAATGGCCATGCAGCGAGAGGTGTTTTTGGCTGGTGCTACCGCCAACGGGGTTGAGGCAAAACAGGCTGGCCATATCTTTGACCTGATGGAGAAGTTTGCCGGTTATGGTTTTAACAAACCCCACTCGGTTGCCTATGCGCTGATTGCCTATCAGACCGCTTGGTTGAAACACTACTTTCCCGCTGACTTTATGGCAGCAGTGCTGTCGGCCGATATGCAAAACACCGACAAGGTCGTCACGAATATTGAAGAATGTCGGGAAATGAAGCTGAGCTTGCAACCGCCAGATGTTAATCGCGGTGAGTTTCGTTTCATTGCGGACACTGAATCAAGCATTGTTTATGGTCTTGGAGCCATCAAAGGCCTGGGTGAAGGTCCAATTGAATCCATCGTCACCTATCGACAGGCTGAGGGTTGTTTCGGGGATCTCTTTGAGTTCTGTGAAAAAGTTGATCAGAGAAAAGTGAATAAACGTGCACTTGAGGCGCTGGTTGGCAGCGGTGCACTGGATCAGTTGGTAACTCAGGTCCCCGATGGTTGTCCTGATGTCATCGGCTTCAAACGAGCGTTATTGATAGCGAACCAGGCCGAAGCCGTTGGCCTGGCGGATCAGAAAGCCAGCAACGAGCTTAGCGGCTTGACTGATCTCTTTGGCAGCGAAGTTCTGGTTAGTGATTCCGAAGAAGGACGCTACAACCATATTGAAAATTTACGCAACCTGTCCTTCAAGGACCGGCTGGGCAAAGAGAAAGACTCGCTTGGGTTGTTCCTGACCGGACATATGGTTGATGAATACAAAGAAGACTTTGAGCACTTTACTGACCTGCGGCTGAGTAAGCTGCGAACAGGCCAGAGTGCGGTCACTGTCGGTGGGCTTGTGTTCGCGATGCGGGCAATGAAAAGCAAGCGTGGCGGCACCAATGCATTCGTCACGCTGGATGATAAAACCGGCCGTCTTGAAGTTCAGATATTCGGTGAGTTGTACGACCAGGTCAGGGAGAAGCTGAAAAAGGACGAGATTATATTTGTGCGAGGTTCCATCGAGGACGACGATTTTACAGGTGGCAAGAAAATGCGAGCGACCGAGGTGATGACCCTGGAGGAAGCCAGGGCAAGGAAAGTATCCAGGCTGAAGGTCGAGATCGATACCTGTAACCTGTGTGATGGGTTCATTGATGAACTTGCCGAAATACTCCAACCCTTTCGTCCAACAGACACGGTCGGTTGTCCTGTTGCTGTCAAGATTGTAAACAAGATGTCGCAGGGAGATGTCATTCTTGGCGATGACTGGCGAGTCATACCCCATGACGACCTGCTCCAGAACCTGAAGGAACATTACGGTTCGGAGAAAGTTCACCTGCAGTATGCATGAGGCAGGTTTCGTGCACGAAAAAGTACTGACTGAAACTTTTCTGCGCCATCTTGAAGACCACAAAATTAAACGCTTGGTCGTTGGTCTTAGTGGCGGGGTCGATTCGGTGGTCTTGCTGGATATAGTGAGCCAGGTCAAGAAAATTTCGGTTTCAGCGGTCCATGTGAATCATCATCTTCATTCCCGCTCCGATGACTACGAAAAGTTCTGTATCGCTCTGGGTGAGAAATACCAGCTTGAAGTGCGCTGTCAAAGTGTCGCGGTCAGTGAGCGGGGAAGCCTTGAAGCCAGGGCCAGAGAAGCCAGGTACAACGTCTTTGAACAGTATCTGGTCGAAGGTGATTTGCTGTTGCTCGCTCACCACGCGGATGATCAGGTAGAGACAATCCTGTTCAGGCTGTTTCGTGGCGGCAGGGTGCCTGGGCTTGAAGGAATGCCGGTTACCAGGGCGATCGGCAAGGCCGCCTTGCACCGGCCGCTGCTGAAGATTCCGCGGACTGATATCGAAAAATATGCCAGGGAGCGCAAGCTTTCCTGGTGCGAAGATCCGACGAACGCTGAAGTTGACGCTGACAGAAACTATATTAGGCACAATATTATGCCGGTGATCGATAGCCGTTTTCCCGGTGCAAAAAAAGCGCTGCTTGCTGGAATGGGGCGAGACCAAATAGCCAGGAGTCAGCGGAAAGAACTGTTAGGCGGGCAGCTGGAACAAGTTCGTCATTCACCGGATGGCCTCAGATTGAACCTATTGCGGCGGATGCCGCAGGACGAGCTTGTGTTGCTTCTGACCCACTGGCTGGACGA
>JABJED010000159.1 GCA_018665025.1 Gammaproteobacteria bacterium | reverse complement strand
TGCAATTTGGAGAAAAGGTCGCCAAGCTCGCTTCGGTCATCGGCGGCAGCCAAAAAAACCATTTCACTGGTAATAAACTGATCACCACTGTGTTGGGCATTTTTGTCTGCCAGGTTAAGTAACTTGCCCAGTTCAGGTGACATCTGCAAATCACCAAGGTTTTCCTTGACCTGGGGAAGGCGATCTATCAGCAGATCGAGTTCACGCTCCATGGCGACGGTATCTACACCCATCTGGGTGAGAATCGGTTTTACTGAACCACCCTGTTGACGAAGTAGCGTCTGCACGAGGTGCATCGGCGCAAGGCTGTTATGATCACGACCAACTGCCAGGGACTGGGCATCGGAGAGCGCTTGTTGAAGTTTGGCGGTGAATTTGTCGATTCTCACGTCTGGTCATCCTGTATATTTTGAATACTATCCACTTAGTGGGGTCATTTAAGGTCGATTCAAGCGCGAATTTGCCTAAACTAGGTCCCTGCAAATGAGCTCTAACAGAATAGACACCATGACAAGCAAACACGCTGATAAAAGTACCGCGTTTAACAAGAAAACCAACACGGGACTGACGCACCTGTTAAACGCCACACGGTTTTCCCTGGCGGGACTGAAGAGTGCATTCCGGCATGAATCCGCGTTCCGGCAGGAACTGATGGCTTTCGCTATCCTCCTGCCGACCGGCGCTTATCTAGCCAGCTCACTGGGCCAGGCAGTCGCCCTGCTGTGCGCCTGTTGTTTCGTGCTATCGGTCGAGTTACTCAACTCCGCCATTGAGGCAGCAATCGATCGAATCGGAACTGAGTACCACGAACTCTCGAAGCTTGCGAAAGACTATGGCTCTGCTGCCGTCATGATTTCGCTCGTCATGGTCGGTATTGTCTGGGCCTACATTGTTTTTGAAGCACTGAGCATCAGCCAATGACAGGAAAAGTTTACATCACACCACAGGGCGCGAGGAACCTGCGAGACGAGGCCAACAACCTTTGGAGGGTCACGCGCCCGGAGGTGACAAGGCAGGTAAGCGCGGCAGCCGCGCTTGGCGACCGAAGCGAAAATGCCGATTACATTTACGGCAAGAAACGGCTTCGCGAAATCGATAAAAGAATCCGCTACCTGACCCAAAGGCTCGACAATCTGGAGATAGTGGATCGCGTACCTGACCATCAAGACACAGTCTATTTCGGCGCATGGGTCAGGCTGGAAAATGAGCAAGGTGAAATCTCGGAACTCCGCATCGTCGGCGCAGACGAGCTTGATACTAAGCTCGGCTGGATCAGCCTTAATTCGCCAATGGCGAAAAGCCTGATCGGCAAAAAAAAGGCATCGACTGCCCTCGTAAAACTCCCGGCCGGTAACGCCGAACTTTTTATCGTAGACATCAGCTACCAACCTTTCGACAGCTAATAACGGTCAACAGAATGAATTTTGAACGGGAAAATATCCGCCGAATGGCAGGTTACGCCAGCGGTGAACAGCCGGATAATGAACTAACGATCAAGTTAAACACCAATGAAAACCCCTACCCACCTTCACCCCAGGTGAGTGAGGTATTGAGCCAGTTTAACCCGGAATCACTCAGGCGCTATCCACCGGCAACCGCACAAAAATTTCGGCAACTGGCCGCAGAACTGCACGGCCTGGATTTAAAAAACGTTATCGCTACCCGCGGTGGCGATGAACTCCTGAGACTGGTCATCACGACGTTTGTAGACCCGGGTGAAAAAATCGGCATGACTGATCCCACCTATTCGCTCTATCCTGTTCTGGCGCAGATCCAGGATTGTCCCATCGTTGAAGTGCCCCTTCTGGACGACTGGACACTGCCTGGGGAGTTCGCGCGTAGCATGAACGACGCGAAGGTGAAGCTGACATTTTTGGTGAATCCGCATGCCCCTACCGGCGCCCTACTTCCGATCGACCAAATTTCCAACCTCGCGTCCGAACTCAATTCGATTCTTCTGTTGGATGAAGCATATGTCGACTTTGTAGACCACAGTTATCAAACTTCCCAACTGGTTAAACAGCACAACAACCTGGTAATTCTACGCACGCTCAGCAAGGGATACTCGCTCGCGGGACTACGATTTGGATACGGCCTCGCTGATCACTCGCTAATTGAGCCCATGCTAACCAAAACAAGAGACAGCTATAACCTTGATTTAATCAGTCAGCTAGTCGCTGAGGCCGCGATCGCAGACCAGGACTATGTGCGTGGAAACTGGCAAAAAGTGATCATCGAGCGTAACCGTCTAAAGGCACAACTCCACGAACTGGGCATTCTATGTGCTGATAGCCAGGCTAACTTTTTGCTCGCCACCATCCCGGAGTCGATCAATTTCGGCGCTGCTGACCTTTACCAAAAACTAAAAGAAAGGCATATTCTGGTTCGATACTTCAACGCTGATCGATTGGATGACAAGCTTAGAATCAGTGTAGGAACCAAAGAGGAAAACAATCAACTGTTATCAACACTTAGGGAAATCCTCAACCAGAGCTGAACCCACTGATGGGTGTCTCGCGGATCATCCTGCCATCACCAGCAATTGAAAATTGGCAGCCTTTTAAACCTTCGGAACAAGACCCTCCTGATGTCCCACACTGAGAAAAGTTACTCCCGCGTAATCAATCTCATCAACCCTTCCTGGGCAACTGAGGCGATCAACCGACCATCTTCGGTAAACATATTGCCACGATTAAAACCTCTGGCGCCTCCTGCTGCAGGGCTATCCATGGCAATCAGTACCCACTCGTCGAACCGGAAGTCCCTGTGAAACCACATTGAGTGATCCAGACTAGCGGTCATCAAGCCCGTCATGAACGACATTCCGTGAGGCAAAGTCGCTGTACTTAACAACCCCATATCCGAGGCGTAAGCTAGCAGGCATTGATGTTGCGCCGGATCATCACCGAGCTTTTTCTTGGACTTGAACCAGATATGCTGCACAGGGTCACTTTTTACCGGGTTGAGGTAGTCGATGTCCTCGACGCGCTTCATTTCTACCGGGCGATCCCGTGTCATCATCGTGATCATTTCAGGCGTCATATTCTTTTTACGTTTCTCGAACATCTCTTCCTCAGTTGGAAGGTCATCCGGACGAGGAACATCAGGCATCTCGATCTGGTGAGACAGCCCATCTTCAAAAACCTGGAAAGACGCTGACATGTTGAAAATTGCCTCTCCTTTCTGAATGGCAATAACTCGCCTGGTAGTAAAACTTTTACCATCCCGAATCCGATCAACTTCGTAGATGATCGGAATTGAAGGATCCCCCGGCCTAAGAAAATATCCATGGAGCGAGTGACAGGGTCGGCCTTCGATCGTGCGCAGCGCTGCTATAAGCGCCTGTCCGATCACCTGACCACCAAAAACCCTGGATGGTCCCAGCGCCTCTGGTATACCTCGAAACAAATTTGTCTCTATTTGTTCGAGATCAAGATGTTCCAGTACAGAATCAATAAGCATCATGTGGTGGCTATCAGAAAATTAAGGCGTGGAGATTACAGAGTTAGAGCGCCAAGTGAAAGCCAGGTCATCCGCCAGTCGCTTCGCTAAAGGCCGGTTCTATCTCCGCCAGATCCTTCTGCGTTTTCGTCGGGCCTCGCTGACCCGATAACCCTCTCGGGTAAACAGAATTTCGACAGCCCCACTTGATGCAGTATTTAATATCAAGGTAGACCTTTTTCGGTAGCGGTCCAAAACAAGAGGATCAGGATGATTGAAACGGTTCTGAAATCCACTGGAAACTACCGCGAGCTCAGGCATCAACCTGTTCAACAAAGCCGGAGTCGACGAAGAGTTACTTCCATGGTGGGGAACTGACATGACGTCAACAGTACCTAATCCCAAATCTAGTAACGCGTACTCTGCTCTCGCTTCAACATCTCCCGTTAAAAGAACCTGAAACCGGTGAGTTCTGATCGAGAGCAAGCAGGAACGATCATTCGCGGAGGTTACCATTCCCGGGTGACTGGCAAGCACAGAGAATGTCCTGAATTTGACATGATCCGATATCCATTCTTTGGCGCAATCGCCATATTGGATAACGCGGGCGACGGGCACCTTTTCCAGAATATCCAGCAGCCCGCCAGCGTGATCGTTGTCTTTATGACTAATGATCAGATGCTCAACGCCTCGTCCACCAGCGCGCCGTAATGAAGGGATTACCATCTGTCTTGCCGCGCTAAACGTCGAGCCAAAGGTTGGCCCGGTATCATATAATTGAAACCGGTGTGCCGATTCCAACAATACGCTTAGCCCCTGTCCGACATCCAGGAATGTCAGGCGGAGATCTCCTTCATTGAGCTCCCTGACAGGTATCAAAATGATCAGAAAGAGCAAGAGTCCAGGCCATCGCGGTATCAGACCACGAGGTGCTAGCAGAATGGCGATTCCCGCAAGAGAAACAAGGCAGCTGATCAGCGCGAATTGCCGTACTCCAGCCACCAGGTCTAACGCGGCAACTGTCTCCAGGAAACCCCATAGCATGGTCACCAGGAGACTGCACAGTCCCAACAGACCAGGCCCCAGCGGTGGGAAAACGGCTAACACGAGTAGTGACACCAGCAATAGGGGTACAAGCAACATACCAACAGCGGGAATCGCAACCAGGTTGACGAACATCGACCCCAACGGCAGCTGAAAATTCGTAAACCCGAGTACCGGCAAAAGGCACAGAAAGACGACCCACTGAGCGTGAAGAGAAGAAGATACCGCCCTGGCAAGGCCCTTCTTGTCATCTACTCGACCTGACAACGCCAGCACTAATGCGCATACAGCCCCAAAACTAAGCCAAAACCCGTTTCCCAATGTCGCCAAAGGATCTAACATCACCACACAGACACAAGCGACAGCGAGTTGGAAGGGAAGCACGACGTGCCGCGAAAAGTACCGGCACGCAAGAAATACTAACGTCATGACAAAGGCACGCTGAACAGGCAACCCCCACCCAGCCAGCAGTGCATAGGCGGCGGTGAAAACCACGGTCAAGAAGATCACTCGAAATATACCGAGTCCCAGGAACCGAAACACCAGGAAACAGATCGAGGCAATCAGGCCAATATGAAGTCCGGAAACGATCAGCAGGTGAGTGGTGCCGGTACGATTCAGTATGTCCCAATGTCTTCGCTCTAACTGGCTGGTATCACCGAGAGACAAGGCGAGGAAAGTCCCGATACTACTTTTCTGCGCCACCGAACGCAGCCTCTCCCGGATTTTGTAACGGACTCGGTCGACCAACGCAGCATCATCATCAATTAACTCGGGTGCAGGAGATACCAATACATACCCGGTACCGTGGATCCGCTTCAGGAATAACCACCGCTCGTAATCGAAGATACCGAAGTTGAACGAGCCGGACGGCGCTTTAATGCGAACAGTTAACCTCCACCATTGGCCAGGTACCAGACCAAACTCGGGCGCACGCCAGCTAAGACGAAGTCGCCGTCCAACCAGGTCCCCTTCCATCACCCTGAACTGAAACCTGTGAACTTTGTCAGTAAAGGATGGCAGGCCCGTCACCATCCCGATCACCACCATTTCAGCTTGCGTCCCCGTCGGGATACGAAGATCCATCTCCCGAGTAGCGGTTGCAGCTGTCAGCCAAAGACCCAGCGTAAACCCGCTCAGGACCCGTAATCGAGGTGAAGTGCAGCCAAATATCGCCGCTGGGACAAGCATGGAAAGCATGCCCAAATCGGGTAACTGCGGCAGGTGTAAAATAACTACCCCGCCAAAGGTCATTGACAGCGCTAACCCAACCATAGAGCGGAAGATTAGCTACTCACATCGCGTCCCTGAGTAGTATAAATCCCAAAATAAGCAAGTCATTAACCTGACTAGATGTACTCATTCGCCTTCATGGCTGGCCCAAAACCTGCATAATGGGCCCATCGTTACTTTTGATACATTATGAATCTGAAGAAGTATTTACCGACCAGTAAACAGATCGCGGAAATACGCGCTCTGAGTTCTTTGCGGCACCTGCTTCTAGAACCTAACCTCTGGCACATGAACCGCTACTCGCTCTCGTTCGGTTTCCTGATCGGGGGTATCTGTTGTTTTCTGCCCATTTTTTTCCAGTCAGTACCCTGTGTGCTTCTCTGTGTCTGGATACGGTGCAACGTTCCCGTGGCTGTTCTGGTCGTGTGGATCAGCAACCCAATCACGTTCGGTCCCATGATGTATTTCGCCTATCGAGTGGGTTTATGGATTCTTGGTACTGAACAGGAAATAGAGTTGCTCAACCCAAGTTTAGAATGGTTTATAGACCAGCTCAGTCTCGTCTGGCAGCCGCTCATCGTTGGGTCACTGGCCTGTGGGGTTGCCTTAGGCATGGCTGGTTTTATAGTGATTCAACTTTACTATCGCTGGCGAATAGCCAGATACAAACTGAGAAAACTTGACGCCCGCAGACGCAGCGAATCGGATGCCGTCGAACCTTGAAAACTACTCGTATTGGAGAACCTGTGCCGGGTGTAGTTTAGTCGCCCGGTAGGATGGATACAGCGTCGCAACAAAACTGATAGTAAATGTCACGATCGCAATGACGACGATGTCCGAGAGCCTGACATCGCTAGGTATCTCACTAAAATATGTTCCTTCGACAATACTGAACCCAATTACCGAATCGACGAATGACATGATCGATGGGAGATTGAATGCAAGCGGCACGCCCAGCAACAAGCCGGTGCATACGCCCGCCCCGCCGATGCCAACGCCCTGAACAAGAAATATTCTGAACACACCCCACTCAGACAAACCCATCGTTCGGAGCACAGCAATATCGCGTCTCTTTGTCGCAACCATCATTGTCACGCCCGAAACAATACTGAATGAAGCAATCGTGACAACAAAGGACAACAATACGAACATCATGATTTTCTCCATACGAACGGTCCGAAAGAAATCACCAAACTGGTCGGTCCAGCTGGTCACCGGATAACCTGAGCCCTGAAGCTGTTGCTCCACCAAGGGCGCCGTGAAAATGTCATCCAGCGTTATACGCATAACCTGATTTTTGCCCGCTATCTTCTGCAGGTCAGGCAAGTGCATGACACCCAGACGATGATCGAGCTCTGAACCCATGGCGAGCGTTCCTGCGAGTCGTGCACGATACAGGCGGGGTTTTACGGTTCCACCGCTCGAACTAATGACCGGTACCACCAGGCTGATACTCTGGCCAATACCCAGCCCATATCGCCGCGCTATTGACTGCCCCAACATCAGTTCAAGATCCGGCCCTCGAAGATCTTTTAGCTCACCACTGACCATCGACTGACCTAAAATTGACGCCCCTTTTTCAGTCTCTGGATTGATACCGTAGACGGTGACCAGATGGCTCCCGGCCCCCGTGAGTATTAACAGTTGAGATTCCTGAAAAGGGGTAATTGCCTGGACAGAAAAACCAACCAGTTCAGCTTCCAACTCACCGATTGCGATATCCGATACTGTTACGTGTGGCACTGCACCCAAGATGCGTTGCTTGAGTTCACGGTCAAAACCGTTCATCACAGAAACAACAACAACAAGCGCCATCACGCCAAGCACCAAGCCGATAAAGGACACCATGGTGACCAGCGATATAAACCCATTGGTTGAACGGGCCCGGTAATACCGCAGGCCTATCATGGTCGTCACACTCACCCTGCAGACTCCGTCAGGCAGCCGCTATGAAGCTCACTAACTCGTTGCATGCGACCGGCAAATTGCAAATTATGGGTCACTACCACAAAAGCCACATTCAACTGGGAAGATAGCGACATCATCAGGTCATGGATCTGGTCCGCGCTTTTCTCATCCAGGTTTCCGGTCGGCTCATCAGCCAGCACAATACCCGGTGACCCTACCAGCGCACGGGCGATGGCAACCCTTTGTCTCTCGCCGCCGGATAAGGCTGATGGGTAATGCGAAACTCTGTGCGTCAGGCCAACTTCTGCCAGCATTTCTGCGGCTGCCATTTCAGCCTTAGCCCTCCCAAGACCGCCAATCATCAGTGGTAGTGCGACATTTTCCTGGGCACTGAATTCAGGTAGCAGGTGATGAAACTGATAGACAAATCCCAGATGTTTGTTTCGTAGTTCACCCAATTTGCTTTGCGACAGATCCCCGAGATCACTACCCATGATAGATACTGAGCCATGATCTGGCTGATCAAGGCCGGCAAGCAGATGAAGGAATGTACTCTTGCCACTACCCGATACTCCAACGACTGCCAGGGTGTCCCCTTCGCGCACCGTCAGATTAAGGTCTTGCAGCACCTTGACTTCCTGATCTCCCTGCCAGTAACTCTTGACAAGATTTTCAGCGACCAATACTTTCGACTTCATAGGTCAGACTTCATACTGTAATGCCTCAACAGGGTTTGCGACCGCGGCCCGGCTCGCCGGGTATAT
>JABJED010000158.1 GCA_018665025.1 Gammaproteobacteria bacterium | reverse complement strand
TCGTCAGTACCGTGAACGGTCTGAAGCATCACAGGGTAAATCGGGCGAAGTGGTCACGTTTGCCACACTGCCGGAAGGTGACGTGGACCGCGCAAGAGAAATGATTTCACATTATGAAGCCGCCGGGGTCACTCGCATTATTATAGGCAGGACTTACGAATCTGCTGAAGACTGGGCGTCGACCTTTGAGTTACTAAGCGCACTAAACAGTTAATACATTTGAATAAGAGATAGGAACCGCATGGAATTAATCCTGATACGTCACGGCCTGCCATTACAGGTTGAAACTAAAGATGGCACGCCTGCTGACCCGCCATTGTCTGAAGTCGGTCACCAGCAGGCCCAGAGAATGGCAAAGTGGCTTGAGGAAGAGCATATTGATCACCTGTATTCGAGCCCAATGCAACGTGCGGTCCAGACTGCTGCGCCACTTGCAGCATTAAAGGGGCTGGAGCCAGTGTTGAGGGACGGGGTCGCGGAATACGATAGGCAAGCAGACCACTACATTCCAGTGGAAGATCTGAAAAAATCTGACTATGACCGCTGGTTGCGCATAATGAGTGGCAAGAATGTAGATATTAACTTTCCTAAATTCTGTGTGGAGGTCGTCACAACCCTGAACGAAATCATCGATAGCCACCGAGGGGAAACTGTTGCGGTCACTTGCCATGGGGGGGTGGTGAACGCCTGGACTGCTCATGTCATGGGGATGGAGCCCAGGATGTTTTTTAACCCAAATTACACGAGTATCAGTAGGTATATGGGGGCGAGTTCCGGCGAGCGTTCAATCATCACGCTTAACGAGCACACGCACTTGCAGGGACTGGGCTCTAACCTGGGTTAGGCCCTGCAGGGTTGTCTGTTCGTCGAACAAGCCATGGAAAGCTCTGTCATGTCGACTCTAATGGAGGGATCTATTTTTTGAAGCTCCTTGCTATGAGTTTAGTTCTCTTCCCCTTGATTGAACGTTAAGTCTGTTCTGTTCGAGGGTGTCGGCTTCAAGGTCGCGGTTCTTGCCGCGACTGGTACGGCGTTCCTCATCGACACCCTCGGCCAGTGAATTTTCCCAACCGTAGTCGATTAACCGGTGAACTTCTTTCAGAGTGTCCTGGTTTACGGAAGTAATGTCTTTGGCCAGTTTCTGGCAGTAGAGGAGCAGTTCGTCTGGTTCGAGGACCTCGTTGACCAACCCCCATCGCTCCGCAGTTTCGGCACTCAGGTAATTGCCGGTGAAGCTGAGTTGTTTTGCGCGAGAGGCGCCAATCAGTCGTGACAGACGTTGAGAAAGCCCCCAGCCGGGCACAACACCCATCCGGACGTGAGTGTCAGCAAATTTAGCCTCAGTGGACGCAATCAGGATGTCACAGGCGAGTGCCAGTTCGAACCCACCGGTGATGGCAAAACCATTGATGGCGCCAATAACTGGTTTGCCGACCTCACGAATCGCTTTTTGCAGGTCTACCGTCTCATTCCCGGAGGAAGGTGTATTCATACCTTGCTGGCCGAGTTCCTTCAGGTCCAGGCCGGCTGTAAATGCTCTGCCATTGCCCGTTAGTATGATCACCTGGGTTTCAGTATCATTTTTTAGTTTTATGAACACTTCACCCAGCTTTTGCCGAAGTTCGACAGACAGCGCATTCAGGTGTTCAGGACGATTCAGGGTTACGGTGGTAATGCCTTCGTAGGTTTCGGTGAGTACGATGTCTGTCATTAAGGTTCTCTGCTTTGCAAACGACAAATATTACGGCGAGGATTGCTATACTCCAAGCCCATGAAAGGTTTTTTCTTCTTCGTCGTTATCATTACTGGTTTTGTGTTGCTGCTTCGGTATCTCCGAAAGCGGGAAGTAGAATCGTTTATGGAATCCGATATGGCGGATTTTCAGACTTTCAGGCAGACACATGAGGTCCTGAAAAAGCCAGAACCCATTATTGCTCGGGCTGAAGCTTACGCGGCAATAAATCCAGGCGTCATTGAAATCAAAAAAGATAGTCCTGGTGCGGACGCTGGGGTCAAAGCAGATAGCCTGATACTCGTTGATGCGCCGGAGCCAATACTGCATCTTCTTAAAAGCGATTCGTTTGATGAAGTAACTCGCAACATGCTGGTATTGCTAGGGAAAGTTGCTCCAAGAGGCGTGCTGGTGTTGTTGAATGTGCCCCTGTCCGAGTTTGTAAAAACCGACACAGGAGAGACCTCGAATCTGGCCTCAATTAAAGTGACCTACCTGCTTTGTGATGCCACCGGGCTCGAAGTCATCTGTGGTGTCCAGCATCGGGATGTGGGCGCCACCGGACGACAACCCATAGACCATGTTAAGAGCGTATTCGGTGATATCGGCTTACCGCTTTTGGAATTCCCTGTCAGCAATGATATCTCTGAACATGAAGTGCGGGATAAACTTGACCCGGTATTACTCGGTAGTGAAGTTCAGGCCTGCCCCGGTTGCGCGGGGTCCATGACGATCCGCAAGGCGATTAAGGGCAAGAGAGCTGGTAGGATTTTCTGGGTGTGTAACGACTTTCCGACGTGCCGCGGTGTTACCAAAGCCTAGAAGTTCAGTCCAGGACAATGTGTTGTTTGATCTGATGCTGGACCTGTTCCGCGAGATCCTTGGCGCTGTCCTCCTGGAAGGATTCTGGAAGAATAGGCGGCAGCACCGTCACTTCAATATGCGTTTCGCCGTGAAAGTTGAAGCTGTTTTTAGGCAGCGCTGTTCTTGACCCATTGATGACTATAGGCAGGATGGGCTTTTGCAGCCGCTTGGCAAGAACAAAAGCGCCTTCCTTGAACTTCCTCATCTTGCCGGATTCGGATCTTGTCCCTTCGGGAAAGAGATAGATGGAACTACCCTGTTTCAGGTGTTTTTCGCAGGCTTTGTACATCGTTTTGACGCTCTTGTTGTTGCCGCGCCTGAGTCTTATATATCGGTTGAGCGACATGTTCCAACCGATTAATGGGATATTGAATAGTTCCGCTTTAGAGACCCATTTGAAATGTGTAAACAGCGTGAAGGCAACAAGAATATCGACTAGCGACTGATGGTTGGACACGATGATGTAGGTGTCGTTTGCATCAATGTTCTCTTTGCCCTTTATTGAAACCGACCATGGCCGCATAAGCCAGATATACGAACTGGCCCAGACACAGGTGAACCTGTGTAAAAGCCAGAGTCGCTTATCAAAAAGTACAGTCGTCAGCCAAATCGCCAGGGCAACCAGGAAAAAGAAAGCTGACGTCAGGAAGACGAATGCAATATAAAGAATGGCAATGAGTCGAAAAATTAAAGGCTGAACCATCGATGTTTTGTTGATGTTCTGTGGAAGTTAAAGTCTAGAGTGGTAAATTGTAGCATTACACAGAAACTGGTCCAGCCGGAGTATTGATATGCCATTTAGCGTTCCTGAGGTAAGGGGTGATGTGATTTTTGAATCATTCCCGGTCGGCCCGTTGCAGTGTAACTGTGCAATCATCGGTGATCCGATAGCGAAGACCTGCCTGATTATCGATCCGGGTGGGGATCCCGATAAGATCATGGCGATTGTTGATGAGCACGGGCTCACGGTAAAAGGGATAATTCACACGCACGCCCACCTGGATCACATCCTGGCTTCTGCCGAGATCAAGAACCGCACCGGGGCGCCGCTTTTACTTCATCAGGGTGACAAATTCTTGTGGGATGCACTGGAAGACCAGTGCCAGAAGTTTGGCCTGGATTACACGCCAACGCCGGAACCAGATATCTGGCTGAAAGATGATGCTGCATTAGACTGTTGTGGTGGTGTTGCCATTCATACACCGGGCCACACGCCGGGTTCCATCAGCTTCTGGTTCGAGAACCATGATGTGTTGATTGCCGGCGATACCCTGTTCCAGCTTGGTATAGGCCGGACTGATTTGCCCGGCGGCAGTTTTGAATCTATCGAGCAGTCAATTACAGACCGGTTGTTCAGGCTCGCTGATGATGCCCTGGTAATTACAGGTCATGGTCCATCAACCTCACTAGCCTTTGAGAAGCAGGCGAACCCTTTCTTTGGTGGGAATGGGTGATCGGTATTACCCTGGAAGCTCAAACCCGCTAGAATTCGCGGGTCCATTAGTAGGAGAAATAATGTTTAGTCGATTGCCCGGGCTGTTTTTGGCCAGTTTCCTTTTGTTGGGCAGTGGTTGCGCGAATCTGGTTTCTGGGATCACATCCCAGTTGGCTGATGATCT
>JABJED010000157.1 GCA_018665025.1 Gammaproteobacteria bacterium | reverse complement strand
TGTCTTGCACACAAGGCCAGTCATGAAGGCATCATTGCCGTTGAAGGTATCGTCGGTGAAATGCCGCATCCGCTGAACAAGGAACGAATACCCGGTTGTACTTATAGCCATCCACAGATCGCGAGCATCGGCCTGTCAGAAGTTCAGGCGGGTGAAAGAGGAGAGATAAAAGTTGGTCGCTTCCCGCTGCTTGCCAATGGCAAAGCGGTTGCGGTGAATGATACTGAAGGCCTGGTTAAAACCATTTTTGATGCTTCTACCGGCGCGCTACTGGGTGCTCATATGATTGGTCCGGGCGTGACAGAAATGATCCAGGGTTTTGCGGTAGCGATTGGCCTGGAGACGACAGAGGCGGAGTTAATGGACACCATCTTCCCGCATCCTACCTTGTCTGAAGCCATGCATGAATCGGTACTGTCGGCTTTCGGGCGGACTATTAATTTCTAGCGTAAAAATCTAACCTAAACGATAAAGAGAACCCAATAAAACTAGCGGATAAGAACAATGACTTTTGCCAAGCCATATTCAGTTGAACGCCCGGAAGAGATTGCCATTTGTGATCCAGAGAAGGAGCTCAAGTGGGTGGAAGTAGATGACGTATTGAATCGCTGTGCCAACGGTTTGCAATCGTTAGACCTTGGACCTGATGTGCGAATTGCGGTATTTGCTGAAAATGCTGTTGAGACTGCCATGGCGAACCTGGGCGGTTTAGTCGCGGGTGCGTCTGTCGTCCCTATAAACTTTCACCTGACGGCCGAAGAAGTGAATTATATTCTTGGCGATTCCGGCACGCGTGTTTTGTTTGTCGGGCCAGAGACGTGGGAGCGGGGCGTCGAGGCTGCACAAGGAACCCAGGTTCATACCGTTGTCGCGTGGGGAGCCCCAGAAGGTTCCGCAGTAACGCCCTGGTCGGATTGGCTTGCGGGGAATGAAGCCGGTGAGCCGGACCAGTCTGTCCCACCACTGCCTAACCTACTTTACACTTCGGGAACGACAGGGCGGCCAAAAGGAACAGACCTGCCTCCAACGATGTTTGCCGGAGGTGCGACGGTTGACGAACACCTGGCCAACTTCAAGGCTGGTGTGCTGGAGCGATCAGGCGGGGTGATTGGTCCTCAATTGGTGGTTGGTCCCATGTATCACACGGGACCGCTTTCTGGAACGCGTCAGCTCATTGCCGGGGTTTCTTCTGTCATCATGGCCAGGTTCAATGCAGAGAAGACGCTTGAAGCCATCCAAGAGCACGGCATCTTTTCCTCAATCATGGTGCCTACACACTTTGTGCGCCTGCTGGCGTTGCCGGATGACGTAAGAGCGAAATATGACATTTCATCCATCCGTTCAATCAGCCATACGGGTGCTAAATGCCCGGTTGATGTTAAGCGTGAAATGATCGAGTGGTTTGGTCCTGTGTTTCTGGATGCCTATGGTGCCAGCGAAGTTGGTACCACCTGCATGATTACTTCTGAAGATTGGCTTAGGAATCCGGGTTCTGTCGGTAAGGCAGTACCGCCATTTACCGCAAGAATTTTGGACGATGATAATAATGACTTGCCCGCCAACACTGAGGGTAAGCTCTATTTTGAGGATGCAACCGGCAGGGGCGTGATTTATCACAATGACCCGGAGAAATCCGCGGCAGCGCATATTGCGCCGGGGGTCTTTACCCTGGGTGAAATCGCCTATATGAATGAAGAGGGTTTTGTCTTCATCACAGACCGATTCAGTGACATGGTGGTTTCAGGAGGCGTAAACCTCTATCCGGCGGAACCAGAGCAGGTGCTGATTCATCATCCTGCGGTGCTCGATGTCGCCTGTATTGGTGTGCCGCATAAGGAAATGGGCGAAGAACTCAAAGCCCTGGTGATTCCAAAGGAAGACATGGACTTACCTTCACCTGAGGTAATGATCGCCTGGTGTCGGGAGCGCCTATCGCACTATAAGTGTCCCAGAACACTGGACTTTGTGGATGACCTTGGACGCAACACGATGGGTAAAATTAACAAGCGAAAGCTTCGAGCTCCTTATTGGGAAGATGTTTCTTAGCGGGACTCGCTGAATTAGCGTGGCAAGATCCTCGACCTCTGGCCTGCCTAAGTAATCAGGTGGTTATGTTTGATGCCCGGGGATCGAGCCTTCTTGCGCCAAGCATCAATAGAAACAAGGCCCCATAACACACGCTGCCAAACAGGAGTATCGTTCTGGTGTTGGTCCATTCCACAATCTGGCTGGTGACGTAAGGGCTGACCGCGGTGCCTACTGTTGCGCCCAACAATAAGAGTGATACCAGCCGAGCGCTCGGCACTTCGATCATTTCGGTCGCGAATGACAATATTGCTTTTAGCAAGGCGAGGTTAGCGAACCCCCATACCAGCGCCAGGACAATTAGCCATTCAATATTGCTGACGTTCCATAATGGCAATGAACCACAGAAGGTTGTGGCTGAGGCAATCAGTACCAGGCGTCTCACGCCTACCTTAAGTACCCACCAGGCTACAAAAACCTGTGCCAAAAACATGCCTAGCCAAAACTGCCCGACCAGGCTCCCTGCCTGGCTGGGTTGGGCGACCAGAACAGTGGCGGCATAGTTTGGCAGCCAGAACAGCATTGAATACTGGCCGAGCGTATACAGGAACAAAGATATTACGCATAACCAAACGGACAGTGGCCACGGGGAAGGCTTCGCTGCGCGTTCTTCAGGCAAGGTATTTGGAAACCTGCTGATGACGGCAAGAATAGCCACCGTGGCGGCAATGAAACCAATCAACTGGTAGGTTGCACTCCAGCTAAATTCTTGGCTTACAAGGTAGGTTGCAGTCCAGCCGATAGCGAATCCAGCGACGCTGAAGGAACCATCGGTGATGACAAGCATAGAGGCCCGTCGATCTTCACTGTATGAATGCGAAATGGTAATCGCGGCACCCGCCAGTCCGATGCCGCTGCCTACTCCAACGAATGCCAATATATATCGGGCCGATTCAAGTGAATCGACTGTAATGAATGAAAGCAGTACCAGCGCAACCAACCCGTAGATCGCGATGAACAGTTTTCTTAGGCTAATCCAGTCGAAGATAAAAAGCGCAATGACGGCACCGACCAGTATGCCGCCGGTTAACCAGCTGAACTGTTTGGTTACGTCTGTGATGGATTGGCCGAAGTGTTCTGCCATGGGGCCCGACAGTATTCCTATCGGTGCAAGCATGGAGGAAAGGACGAAGTACGTAAGGAAAGATACCAGGGTAATGACAACCTGGTTGGATTTGGGTGACATAGCGACTCGAATATGGCGTCAGTAGGTAGTTTGGCGTATCGATGCTGCAGCGATAAGCCCGGTGCTTCCCTGTTGGTTCGGATATCTTAACTCGTTCTGTTTGTTACAACATTACTTCAGGATAGAAATGGGCTAGAGTGATTTAGCTAGTCAATTCTAATGGATCACTTCGATACTTACAGTTTCAGGGAAGCAGAATGAAGAATATTGGCAATATCACTTTAGCGGCGTGGGTCGTCACATTTCTTTTAGGTTATTTTGGGCTTGGCGCATGGCTGTATGAGGTCATGGAAGGCATGGACAGATCTATGGTGCCTTTGGCGCGCTCCATCGCTTTTGCGATTGGTGTGGTCACCAGTATTGTCCTGACGGTGATGTGGGCGCGAAACCTGGGCAGCGATGCACCGGTAGAAGATAAGCCAAGTGGGCGAAGAAAGTTTCTGTTGGGCGGAGCCGCTGTTACCGGGGGGGTTCTTGGTGGGACGGCGGCAGTAGTTGCAAAGCTCTCTCCCTGGTTACAGTCCACAGTACCAATGATGAATGAAGTCGGCCAGCAAGTGTTGACCGCAGAGACAGCGCATGAGAGCTGGAAAGGGTCACGAATCGTCAGTAAGAGGCCGCTGGGTTCTACAGGATTCATGGTGTCAGACATTTCGCTTGGTAGCGGCCGGATCATGCGTCACACCCATCCGGAAGACCTGTTTCGCGAAGCGCTTGACCGGGGTATTAACTATATAGATACGTCACCGGATTATGCCGGTGCCATGTCCGAAACCACGATTGGTAATGTCCTGAAGGACAGAAAGCGCGAAGAACTGTTTGTGGTCACCAAGTGGTGTACCTCAGAGGGACACGTTCGGCAGGGATCGACTCCCCAAGACTATATTGCTGCACTTGATGATAGCTTGAGCAGGTTGCAGACAGATTATGTCGACCTTGTTCATGTCCACGCCTGCGATACAGTGGAGCGACTGCTGGACCCGAATATGCTCGAAGCCTTCGAGATAGCGAAAGAGCAGGGCAAAGTGCGTTTTCTTGGTGTATCGACACATACACCAAACCTGGAAGAAGTGGCTAACGCCGCGATCGACAGTGGCAAGATTGATGTGATGATGCTGGCCTACCATCATGGCGCCTGGCCCAAGCAGCAGGAAATTATTAAAAGAGCTGCAGAGAAAGGTATTGGCATCGTCGCAATGAAAACCCTGAAGGGCGCCAAACACCGGGGTATGGTTGAGTTCCGGGATGACGCTACGTCTTATACTCAGGCAGCGTTCAAGTGGGTCAACTCAGATCCCAATGTGTCCTGTCTGGTGGTTTCGTTCTTTGAAAATGAGCACCTGGATGAATACCTGCATGCCTCTGGTCAGTCATTGACGGAAGCAGATGTTGCTGTGCTGGATAAATACGACGACCTGATCGCGGGCACCCATTGTTTCTCCTCCTGCGGCGACTGCCTGAATAGCTGCCCGGAGTCTTTGCCGATCAATGATGTGCTGCGTCATCGTATGTATTTCGAAGATTATGGCGACGAGAAAGAAGCGATGTTGCTTTACGCAGCCCTGGATAAACAGGCAGATAAATGTGTCACCTGTTCCGCACCATGTACCGGTGCGTGTCCGGAAGACATCGATATCAAATTCCGTATGGTAGGCGCGCACGAACGCCTGACCATGATCGCCTGAAGGTAAACGACTAATGTCAGAAGAATTGCTGATTCATCCTGATCCGCTTAGGGACTTCCGCATGGAGTCGCTGACTTTCCTTGGCAGAACTAAAGACGTTTATGTGTTGGGTGAAGGCCCTGCTGTTATTGTGATGTCGGAGATTCCTGGTATCTATCAGCTGGTAGCTGATTTTGCTCGTCGACTCTGTGCCGAGGGCTTTACGGTCTGGATGCCGCATATGTTTGGTGAGGCTGGCAGGGTTCCCACCACAGGATATGCATTAGCCTCCATGGCGAAAGCCTGCATTTCCAAAGAGTTCTACGCGTTCTCAGCTAACCAGTCGAGTCCAATTGTAGACTGGCTGCGTTCGCTTGCCAGGCATGCTCATGAGCAATCCGGTGGTAAGGGCGTTGGCGCAATTGGGATGTGCTTTACGGGTAACTTTGCGTTCAATCTGATGCTTGAGCCATCAGTGCTTGCCCCTGTGTTGTCCCAACCATCTTTGCCGCTTGGCAAAAAGGGTGGCATGCACATTGCGCCCGATGAGCTTCGGTGTATCAAGGCTCGGCTTGAAGATGAGGATCTCACCGTACTTGGCTACTGTTTTGAAGGAGATAGCTTCTGCAAGAAAGAGCGGTTTGATGACTACCAGGCGGCACTGGGTGATCGATTCAAAGGCACAATACTGGCTGCGAAATCAGCGAGGCCGGGAACTGGCCAGCCTCCGCATAGCGTTGTCACCCGTCACCTGATCGACGAAGACGGTGAGCCCACCCGAGCCGCCGTCGATGAAATTATTGCCTTCTAT
>JABJED010000156.1 GCA_018665025.1 Gammaproteobacteria bacterium | reverse complement strand
GGGCCAAATGGGCCGCCAGTAGCTTTCTGGCACATGTCGCAATGGCACACGTTAAAGCCCAGAACCAGCCCTGTGGTTTTGTACGTGACTGCTCCGCAGAGACAGGAGCCTGTCAGTTTATTCATGAGTTAGTCCGGTAACCCCAGAACGCGTTTCGCAATAATGTTTCTTTGTATCTCATTGCTGCCGGAGTAAATCGAGGCCGCTCTCGATGATAAGAGTACCCGCATATCTTCTAGTTCGGTGTCGGTAAAGGCATCACCTTCCCAGCCGAAGCCCTGGCTGCCGCGCAAACTGGTTGCGAGGTCTGAGTAAATTTTTTCCAGATCTGTCGACATGACTTTGAAGATGGATGTTGCCGGACCAAGCGTCGCCCCGTCTGCGGATTCCTGGATAACTCTTCGCTTGGTCAGGTTCAACGAGCGTTGCGCCATTTCGTACTGCAGCACTTGGTCACGCATGGCGCTGTCGGCGATTTTTCCATCAGCTTCACCAATGTAATCCTTGGCGATGCTCGAGAGCTTTGATTTACCTTTGCTGGTGCCGCCCTGAAGCAAAGACTCCATGCCTGAACGTTCGTGCTGAAGCAGTCGTTTGCCTACGGTCCAGCCCCGGTCCAGCTCTCCCACAAGATCTTCCCGGGCAGCCAGCGCATCATCGAAAAAGGTTTCGTTGAAAGGCGAGTTGCCGCTGATCAGTTTGATGGGCCTGACTTCTACACCGGGTTGGTCCATGGGTAAAAGCATAAAACTGATGCCTTCGTGTTTTGGTGCATCGGGGTTGGTTCTGACCAGGATGAACATCCAATCTGCATTGTGCGCACCTGAAGTCCATATCTTTGAGCCATTGATGACATAGTTGTCACCGTCGAGCATGGCACGGGTTTGCAGGCTGGCAAGATCAGAACCAGCGCCCGGCTCGCTATAGCCCTGGCACCATTCGACCTCTGCTCGCGCAATGCGTGGCAGGTGACGAAGTTTTTGTTCTTCTGTACCATACTCAAGCAGGGTTGGGCCAATCATGCTCGTGCCAAATCCAGAGAGGGCGGGCCTGCCACTGATCCGTTTCATTTCTTCCAGCAGGATGACATATTCTGCTGTGCTGAGGCCGCCGCCGCCATAGGCTTTTGGCCAGCTGGGTACAGTCCAGCCTTTTTCGACCATGCGTTCAAGCCAGAGTCTGGTATCTGAATCCTCTATGACTATTTTTGTAGAACCGTTTGAGACTTCACCGGGACCTCTGGCACCTGGTGGGCAATTCTCTTCAAGCCATGCCCGTGTAGTTTCACGGAAGTTCTTCAAATCAGACATACGACTTCGGACCTTGATCAGTAAGTGATGCCTTTATGCTATGTCAGGTTGGAAAGGAGATACAACAAAAAAAGAAGGGTGCCCGGACAAGCCCGGACACCCAACTAGTTGGGACTGGTATTAACTGACTTGGATAGCCAGTTGAAAGAAGTAAGCCTGTGATCCGTCACGCTTGCCGATTTCTGCATTAACACGTCGCATGTTTGGATTGCGGGCATTTGACATTTCTTTCTGTTTGATAATCATCAGGACGAAAGTGTTGGGGTCACCCTCAACTGAAGTAGGAATAGTTATCGCGTTTTCAATGCCGAGGTCAGCAGGGTCGCCTTCAAAAAAAGCCATGTACACCGTGGCCTGGGTCTTGATCTGGCTGCTTGTAGAATAGACTGGGGCTTCGATCAGACCGGCAAGACCAAGCGCCAGTGGTTCCATCGAACTATCAGGGAAGGAGAGGATAGGAAGTTTAAACCGCATTAATTCCGGATTTCAAAAGTATCTTGATTGGTTCTGAACGGTTCTGATCATCGCATCACCAATTGCTCTCAGAGCAGATAGCCCACACGCTCTTAATCCTTGTCCTACATCACCAAACAACCCCACCTGAGACTATTTGCAACATCAGGTGTTGCCTGGATAGCGG
The DNA here is from genome assembly GCA_018665025.1 of Gammaproteobacteria bacterium. Taxonomy (GTDB): domain Bacteria; phylum Pseudomonadota; class Gammaproteobacteria; order Pseudomonadales; family Azotimanducaceae; genus UBA9659. The sequence continues at coordinate 11,687 of JABJED010000156.1, read as the reverse complement.
GCGGTATGCAGTCGTTCACGGATCATTTAACAAATCAGCATCGCATGCTGGATTACCGGACGCCGCCAGGTAAAAAGAATTCATGGTCTCATACTTAATGGTAGTCTCTTGGGATTAGTATCCGGAGACAGGTCAATCAGGTTGTCTGCGACAACAACTTCCTTTTCAAGAATAAAGCTGGCAGCTGATCGAATGTCACGGGACGAAGCGCCAACACTGACCAGATACTCACCGCCTTCAGAAATCCAGGCCGCTCGATCATCATGGAAAGAGGCAAGGTCATTCGACGACAGCTCAAAGGTCACTGTTTCCGATGCTCCTGGTGGGAGTTCACTTGTCTTGGAGAAGCCCTTAAGTTCTTTTGCTGGTTTTACCAGGTTTCCCTCTGGTGCTGTGACATAAAGCTGAATCACTTCCCTGCCTGCTACAGCACCGGCGTTGGTTACAGTGACAGTAATGGAAAACCCACCATTAGCGGCTATTGTGATGTCGCTGTAATCGAACCGCGTGTAAGAGAGGCCATAACCGAACTCATAAGCAGGAGATACATCAAAGGTATCGTAATATCGATAGCCGACAAAAATGTCATCTTCGTACTCAACGCGCGAAGGCTTTGCTTTGAGCAGACCACCGGCAATTGAAATCTCTTCGCCCGGTATTTCTATACCTGGAAAGGTATCGGACGACGGCACGTCTTCATACCGGATGGGGAAAGTTGTCGGTAGTTTTCCGGATGGGTTCACATCACCGGTCAGAACATCCACCACGGCATTGCCCGCCTCCTGTCCACCTTGCCAGGGAAGCAGAATCGCATCTGCTTGACCCCGCCAGCTTGCGGTTTCGATCACATTGCCAATATTCAGGATTACGACAACTTTCTTCCCTGCGCGATGAAAAGCGCTGGAAACACCATCAATCATGGCTCGTTCGACTTCAGTCAGATAAAAGTCACCTTTCAGCTCCCGGTCCTGGAATTCCCCTGAATTTCGTCCGATGGTGAGCAGAGCGATGTCATTAGCAACCGCGGCACCGTCCAGTAAGTCACTATCGAGAGGCATTTCAGGCAGCGGCGGAACCAACTCAAAGAAGGACTTTTTCTTGGGAAGTTTGAGCTTCTCTCCCGCAATATAGAACTCATAAATTTCCTGCAGCGACTTGTCGACTTCATATTCACGGTTAGTTAGCCCTTCTATCAGAGCCACTGTGTAAGACTCATTAACATCGCCGCTACCTGTGCCTCCAGAAACGAACTCATAGGACCCGATGCCGAAAGCCGCAATTTTCTTCGTAGAAAACGTCAGTGGAAGCACGCGTTTTTCGTTCTTCAGCAGCACAGCACTTTCTGCTGCAGCCACTCTCGCCGTCTTGGCATTGGCTTTAAGATCGGGATCATCACTATGGGCATAACCGGCAAAGGTTGGCGACTTAAACACCATCTCAATAATCAACGCGACATTGCGATCTAGTATTGCCTCATCCAGATCGCCGTTCAGCACCGCCTCATGAATCTGCAATGTACGATCCTCCTGACCCGGCATCAGCAGTTCGTTACCCGTGACCATCTGTGCGACAGGATCATAACCAGCAAACCAGTCCGTCATGACAACGCCGCTGAATCCCCACTCTTCGCGAAGAACATCAACCAGCAACGGCCTGTGCTCGGACACCGCAATGCCGTTGACTTTATTGTAGGCGCTCATAATCGCCCAGGGATCAGACTTCTTTACAGCTATCTCAAAACCGCGCAGGTAGATCTCTCGCAGTGCACGCTCACTAACTATAGTATCAACCATGACCCGGTTGGTTTCCTGATTGTTGGCCACATAGTGTTTAGGTGTTGCACCAACGCCGACTGATTCGACACCGTTAATCAGCGCGCCGGCCATATGGCCACTCAAAAAAGGATCTTCAGAATAATATTCAAAGTTTCTGCCACCTCGTGGATCCCGGTGAATATTCATACCGGGTGCAAGGAGCACATCCACACCATACTCCTTCACCTCATCGCCCATTGCCCTGCCCACTGATTCGATCAGGTCAGTATCCCAGGACGAAGCCAGCGATGTTTCAATCGGAAACGCGGTGGCGTAGTAGGTTCGTTCCTCGCCGGTACGCTTTGGCCAGATTCGCAAACCCGCCGGTCCATCGGCAAGCACAATAGAAGGCATGCCCAGTTCATCGATCGGATACGTATAGCCAGCCGCACCGGGTACTGTTTCGAAGTCACCAGACTGGTCCGGGTTCATGTTCATACCCAGGCCACTGACCAGACGAACCTTCTGTTCGAGGGTCAAGCGCGACAGTAGGTCAGCCACCCGGGCAACCATCTGTGCTGACTCATCTTCATAGGTATCCAATCGGCCATTATTGTTAAGATCACGATAGCCTGCTTCGACAGGTGCCTGCCCCCCTGGGGGTCCAGAAGCGGTTTCCGACGTGTCACAGCCTGTCAGCGCAAAAACAGTGAAAATCAAAGACCAAAAAGTGACGAATAGCTTCATCGGGTTTAGTACCTGCATCAATTTGTTTGTCCCTCAACCGTAAATTTGATCTCGCACCCCTTCAACCCGTAATAAACAATATAGAGGTAGCAGACAGCAGGAAGAATGAAGGAAAGCTGCAGTCCGATTGCATCAGCCAGTATGCCCTGCGCCAGAGGAATGATTGCACCACCAACAATTGCGAGGCACAGCAGGCCTGAACCTTTGCTTGTGTAAGGTCCGAGCCCCTGTACCGCTAGGCTGAAAATGGTCGGGAACATGATCGAGTTACACAGTCCCACGGCCAGTATCGCCCACATGGCTATCGACCCACTGCCAAGTATGACCGTAGCAAGCAGAATTACTGAAGCAACAGCATTGAACGCGAGCAAAGAACCTGGCTTTACCCGGGTCATGACAACCGATCCAATAAATCTACCGACCATGGCGCCGCCCCAGTAGTAGGCGACATAACCCGCTGCCTCGGTTTCCGGCATCCCGGCAATGTTAGATTCACCCAGATAGCTGATTAGCAAGCTGCCGATCGATACTTCTGCCCCGACGTAAATGAAAATCCCGAGCGCGCCCAGGGCGAGATGTGAAAACTGCCAGATGGACCCGGATTCGTGCGACGAGGATGCAGCTGCCGATTCGTCATCAAAAACTGGCAGTTTCAGCAGGCTGAAGATCACCGCTAGAGCAAACAAGGCACCCGCCAGTATCAGATAAGGCACCTTGACAGCATCCGCTTCTTGCTCACGAAAAGTCGCCACTTCTTCTGCTGCGATACTCGCTATGTCAGCCGAGAATTCAGAGGTGGCGGCAAGGATCATAAACGCACCAAAGAACGGGGCAACTGTCGTGCCCAGTGAATTAAACGCCTGTGTCATCGTTAACCGACTGGGCGCTGTGCCGACAGGCCCTAGAATCACCACATAGGGGTTCGCAGCAACCTGCAAAATCGTAATGCCGGATGCTAGGACAAACAAAGCTCCCAGGAAAAGACCGTACTCCCGTAACGAAGCCGCCGGGTTAAACAGGCCACAACCAACTCCGGCGATGACCAGGCCAACCACGATCCCACGTTTGTAACCGATTCTGTGAACCAGCGCGCCAGCCGGAATCGACATGACAAAGTAGGCGCCGAAGAAGCAGAACTGGATCAACATGGCCTCGGCATAATTGAGTGAGAACACATTCTTCAGATGTGGGATCAGTATATCGTTCAGGCAGGTAATAAAGCCCCACATGAAAAAGAGGCTAGTCAATGCCGTTAATGCAAACCTGTAGTTAGCTGCTTCGTGGGCATTGCCCTGTTCAATTCCGCCGGATACCGTAGAATCCACTGTTTAAGTTCCTCAATTGGGATTTTTAGAATGATTCTCCGCCAAATTCTGGCTCGAGGCGATGCCAGACCGTCCCGGCGTCGGGTTTGATAGTGTCCATATTCGATATCGCTGTCAATTATTCTGGAATGAGATATGAATGCCTTGTTTCTTTGTAGCCATCAACCAAAATAATAATACTGGGAAGAATTACAAAAATTGGCTTCATAGGCTGACCAGAACAACTAGTTCTGGCCTTCATTTTCAGCTATCTTATTTTTCTTCAGTAGAGATGTGCAATTAAGAGCTGCAAATTTCCTTAATGATGCGCTGAGCGTCGAACTCAAATAACGTAACACTAACAGGAATAATATGATGCAAATCAGGTCGATAACTAACGGCGTACTTGTAGGCGCCCTTGCCGCATTTACAGCGAGTGCCGCCACGGCAGAAAACAATCTGCAAATTGAGGAAATTGTCGTCACCGCACAGAAGCGGGAACAGAGTATCCAGGATGTCCCGGTTTCTGTTACAGCAATTACTGCTGAAACGATATCCAGTTTTGGATTGCAGAGCACTGGAGATATTGCGCGACTATCGTCTTCGCTCACGGTGACCGAAAGTAACAACAAGACCAACAGTGCTTTTAGTATTCGCGGTATCGGTACGAACCTGTTTGGTATTGGAATCGAGCAGGGCGTGGCTGTTATCGTCGATGATGTCTCCAAGGTCCAGCAGGGCCAGGGCCTGGCAAATATGGTGGATATTGAGCGCATAGAAGTGCTCCGCGGTCCGCAAAGTACGCTCTTTGGTCAAGCTTCTTCTGCCGGTGTCATCAGCATCACCACCAAGGGCCCGTCTGATGAGTTCGAGGGGTCTGTTGAGCTAACGGCAACGGACGAGAACTATTACAAGGTCATGGCATCTGTATCGGGGCCAATCTCTGACAATGCGGGGTTTCGCCTCACTGCACACTCATCTGACCTTGATGGCTGGGTCGATAATCTAGCCACCGGTGTTGATGACTTCAATAGCGAAGAAAGCAAGGGTTTCAGCGGCAAGTTGTACTGGGAAATAAACGACAACGTCGACCTTCAACTGAAAGCCTATGTTACAGAAGAGGAGAGTCAATGCTGTGCACGTGTTCTTGGCGGGTTTGAACCAGGAGCAGCACTGTTTGGCGCTATACCTCAATCCGTTTTTGCCGCAGGCGTCAATGCTACAGATGACAACACGACGGTTCGGTACGACACACTGCCGAATAGCGACAATGATTCACAAGGCGTAAGTGCTCGACTCAGTGTTGATATCGGTGATTTTCAACTGATATCGATTACTGCGTATGACGAATGGGACTACACCAACAGTGAAGACGTGGACTTAAGTGAACTCGATGTGCTGGCAATATTTACCGGCGGGGCTGTCAACGGCAATTTCTACTCAGATAGCGTTCGCGAACTGGAATTCTTTTCCCAGGAACTGCGTCTATTATCGCCGACCTACGACAACTATGACTATCTGCTTGGCTTTTACTACTCAGATACCGACGTGGACCGTTCATTTTTCCGGATTCTACCTGTGGCGCCAGCGAATTTTGATGCTTTTGCGAGTAATGAAAACTATGCTGTTTTTGGCCAGCTGAACTGGCGTCCAAGTGAGAAGACAACCGTTAGCGTGGGATTACGCTATGTCGATGAGGAAATGAGTACAGTAGTCACGGACTTTGCCGTGGCAACACCAATAACCATAGATGCAGATGATGACGATAATGCGGTCACCGGCAAAATATCGATCCAACGCTTTTTGAATGACAATTCAATGGTCTTTGCAAGCTATACGCGAGGTCATAAAGCGCAGGCGTACGACATCACGGCTGGATTTTCTCAGAGCAATGCCGACAACCCGATCAAGCCTGAAACAGCCGATGCGTTCGAAATTGGTATAAAAAGTACGTTGTGGGATCAGCGAATGCAGTTGAATGTTACTGCGTTCCAGACGACTTATGATGATTTTCAAGTGCAAACTGCTATTACTACCGGACCCACAATTGTGTTCAGGAAAGCGAATGTCGGTGAGTTAGAGACGAAGGGCCTTGAAATTGAATCCCTGACATTGCTGTCCGAACGGTTTAGCTTGATATTCAATGCCGCTTATATCGATGCAGTCGTCAACGATTACGGTGGCGCGCAATGTTATCGCTACCAGACAGAGGCGCAGGGTTGTATTGCTGGATTTCAGACTGTTGATGGCGGTGATTTACCGAATTCGCCTGAGTGGAAGTACACGATTGCACTCGAGTATCAGCAGGGCCTGGTAAACCTGCCTTTTGATCTTTATGCCAACGTTTTATACGTGTGGCAGGATGAAATCAGCTTTGGCCTTTCGCAAGCTCCATTTTTGAAAGAGGACAGCTATGGTATTGCGAATCTTCGATTTGGAATCGTTGACAAAGAAGACCGCTACGAACTTACCGCATTTGTAAACAATGCCTTTGACGAAAGCTACCGAAGTGAGCTAATAGATTTTGGTGTTCTTTTTGGCAACACGACGGCACTTGTACATATTACGCCTCGTAATGCCGAACGCTATGCCGGCCTGACCGCAAAATACAAGTTTTGACGCCGCATAGATCCCTATACCCCATGATCTAATCCTCGGAGGTAGGCAGCACGCCCTCCTCCGTAAACCTAAGGTATGGTTGTTTAATTTAGAAGACGCTTGACAGTAGAATGCAGAAAATTATCCACGATCGCTGATCGTTGAGACCCTCGCTGGTGTGTACCACTATAAAAACATCGCGAGGGAAATTTTTGCGAACCATTAGGGAGTAAGGGTCCACCGGTTCGCGATTAACAGCGTGGAAGCCAGGGAAATTATTGTGATTGGAATCAAGGGATTCTTTTTTATGGTGATATTGGTATCTCCTCGAATGCATTTCCCGTGCCCTCGCATACCAAGACACTGTTTAATCTCATCCCCCTAGTATTTCGAATCCTTCATCTAGCTTACTTTCAGAAGCGGTCAACAGGTATCACCCTTGCGGTGCTTCACTGCCGCAATCCTGAATCCCCCTGTACAACGCTTGTCAGACATTAGCGCCTACTTTGAACTTCATTGTAACGCTCCAAGGTGTCTACTAAAGTGGGAAGCGGTTTAATCACCATTATTTTTGAGGTTTAACATGTCTGATTTTTTCACTGCAACACAACGCAAGTTACAGAACGAGTTCGGGTCGACCGATTTGGCTGACAGGATCCTCGAAGCCGCAGTAGACAATGCGCTGTCGGACCAACAGGCGGAATTCATCCACACCCGCAACATGTTTTACCTCGCCACCATTGATGAGGCAGGTTTCCCATCATGTTCCTATAAGGGAGGTAACACCGGCTTTGTCCGCGTGCTTAATACCAACACCATAATTTTCCCCGACTACAATGGTAATGGCATGTTTATGTCCATGGGCAACATCGAGGCACAAGCCAAAGTGGGTTTGTTGTTTGTTGATTATGAACGCCCTCAACGACTGCGATTGCGCGGCGAAGCCCGCTGCTTACGTGACGGTCCCATGCTCGATAGCTATCCCGGTGCTAACCTGGTCGTGGAGATTACTGTCGAACATGTCTGGGTCAACTGCCCGCGCTATGTGCATCGCATGCAACCGCTTGAAACATCGCCCTATCTGCCTAAAGAAGACGGCACCGCCACCCTGGCACTGTGGAAGCGCATAGATCTTATGCAAGACGTACTAAGTGAAGCTGAACGCGAACAGGCTCAGGTCATGGGGATCCTGACCATCGAAGAGTATGGAGCGTATGTTGCGCAAGGCAGACTTGTGTAAAAACGGTCTTTAGTTGGCGACGCTTTTAGCGACCATCTGGTTCACTCAAGGGCAGTAGATCAATAAACATCAGGGTGATCCTTGATGTACTGGGTGGTCATTTCTTGGGCTTTAGCAATGTCAGCTTGGGACATGAGACCCGTGAGGATTTCTCTTAACTTCTCAACGTCATGACCGTTTGCCCCGGCAATGTTGACCCACATGTAAGCGAGCACGTTGTCTTTGGGAACACCTCTGCCATAGGCATACATCACACCAAGGTTGAACTGCGCTTTAGCATGTCCTTGATCAGCTGCTAGCCGATACCACTACACGGCTTCTTTGTCGTCTTTAGGAGCACCAATGCCAAGGTCGTACATCCCACCAAGCCAGTACCGCGCTTCAGCATTCCCCTGGTCAGCTTCCACCTGGGTTTCTTCAATAAATTGCTTATCTGACTCGGAACCAAAGCTCAGAACGGGCAAAAACAGAAGCAATAACATCAATCCACGCATAACCAATGTCCTATACAGATTAGAGAGTCTGACCATATTACATAAATGAGCTAGAACTGTTCTCAACATCCGTATATTTCCTTACCCGCACTGCTACCGAGTTCCATTATAGACAACCTCTTCATTAAACCTGAGGATGGTCTTACAAGAAAAACAAGAAGGAATTGAGATGGTAAGTTTGGGTTCAGATACGCTGGTTTTGATCACTAACATTGGAGTCTTTGTGGTTCCTCTTGCGGCGATTGTGGTGTTACTACCACAACTATTACCCGTAACGCTGGCTTATTTTTGTGACATCGCGCCATTGCAACGAAACATACTGCTTTGTTGCTTGCTCCTCGCCATATTTACAGGCGTCTTTCGGGAAGGTGTTTTTGATGTGATCTTGGCTGTGCTACCCAACAGCGCACTTATTATTGTTCTGTCCACACTGGCCCCACTCTTTGTATTGCGTGGGCCTGTCAACGGGCAAGGATTTGCCATCCTTTTGAGGCGGTAGCCCTGTTGGGCTCGCCTGTGGGTATGCTTCTTAGTGTGTTGACCATCGTCGCTTTGTTGTATGACCTTACTGCGGCTGAGATCGATATAATGGTGTCCATGGCGCTACTAACTGCAATTGTTGGCGGTATAGCATCTGTTTTTTGTTACAGCTGGACCACGGTAAGTGAGCAACCTATTGATCATAGGATAATCAATACGAAAGAAATTCGTTGCGGTCTTCTTGTCTTTTGCGACTGTTCTTGTGTGTTCAATGACGACTATTGCAAGCTCCCTAGGGGTGGGGAAAACCGAGTTTCCAGTTATTTCAAGTCACCCTTATAGCTACGCGATTCTCATATCGATCATCTTCCTTGCGACGATGATCAACCACAAGTCAGAGACCATGCTGCTGCGGGCTTCAAACGGTTGCCTTATTGTGTTTGGGCTAGCCGTTGGTATAGGCACGGTCAATTACTTCGCTGTAAACAACAATCCGGGCGAAATAGGTAACGGGTTTGCCTTTTCTTTAGTGCTTATGTTTTACAGCGGTTGGCTTTATGTCTGTCTCGTAATCTGGACGATGTTGAAAAAACAGCTTCGCCCAAACTTGTTCGCTTTGAAGAACTGGCACCTCGCCGAGATGTTTACATTTCGGGTTTTCGCGGTCATGTCGCCACCATCGCTTTGGGAAGCGATTGGAGCAATTGAGGCAGATGCTGTAGTACAAGCAGAGCAAGAGCATATAGAGCGACGATTTTCAGAACTAGAAGACCGTCTGGCAACGCTATCAAACGAAAATGCGACTTATGTCCAGCCGCCAGATAACTAAGGTTGGTCTCGTTGATAGGAATACCACTGTGCATCGCGGGCAGATAGCTCACACAACCTTAATCCTTTTCCTACATCATTAGGCAACCTCAGTTGAGACTATCTACTTGCTCGATCGAGCCTGATAGCAATCCATGGCAAGCAAGTCTTTTCCACTAAACCTCGCTTAGGCGGGGTTTTTTATAACTGGACTTTGGCGCGTGATGACCGGTTTTTGGCGCGCAATGACCAGTTTTCTGCCTTAGCTCCTTCAAGGTTCGCCCCGTCAACTTATGGGGAATAACAATGAATAGGTTAATCACAGCAGCACTACTTACAGCGCTAATACCCACTACCAGTTTTGCCAATTCCATGAAAGGCAACAGCATCACGGCGCTTGAAGCACTACAGGAATTCGGGCGCTTTACACTCGCCAGCCGTATCAACGACCTGAAGAACGATGGACATGTCATTAAATCCAGACCGATCAAGGTGCATACCCAAAGAAATGGGGCTGCTACTATCTCGGAGTATTATCTGTGAATTATTACGCAATATACTTAATGCTTGTTGTTCCTGATGGGCTGTCTCAAATTGAGACCCGCTGGCAGATATACGATACTTGCGAATCGATGCAATACTGTGTGGATGCCAAACGCGAGTACATCACTAAAACGCCAGCCGAATACAGGCACGGCATCTTCATCTGTACCATCGTTAACAAAGGTGACTTCTGTCAGACGGGTGTGAGATGAAACTTGTTATCAGCATTTCAGTATGCAAAAAGGTGTAACAGTAAGCCAGCTCACAATGATCGCCGTGAAATTTCTGAACGAGAACTCAGAGAAACTTCATCTGACTGCGGGTAGTTCGATAAGCAATGCGCTTTACGAGGCATTCCCACCTTCTTACAAAGCCGATGGCACAAGCTACTGTCCTGAATGATAGCAAGGGCTGAGAAGCTCTCTTTCTGTCGTAGCCAAAGCGTGGCTATATTGACCTAGAAATCCTGTAGGCCACTGTTTATAGGTATATAGCCATAAGGCAGACTTGTGTAAAAACGGCCTGTTCCGTTTTGAAGGCAAGGGAAATGTTCGAGTTAATCAATGGCATGGCTCCAGATCTGGCACCTTCTACAGATAAAAAAGGAATGGGTATTTGTGGATGGCAGCCCACAGAATCGCATGGCCTTTATTGTCTTAAAGATTATAAGGGGTTAAGGGTTGTATACGTTGGCGAGTTCGTTGGAAGTGGGTTTCACTTACCCCATTTAGTCAAGTGATTTGACTGGTTTCGGTTTAGGACTGTAGCGTTTTGGTGCTTTTATACTAGCTGGGGATCTGGATGCTTGAAAGGGAAGCCCCCCCTGCCCCATCGAGATCTGGCGGCCGCAGCTGCTATCTAACACCAAGGGGAACTTCTTTATTTTTACACCCCTCTTTATTTTTCTATTTTTATACTTCCCCATATTGGTTTCGTTACATTTAGACGCTAATCTGAATGACCTGTGGGAAGTTTGAGTGACCCGCCTTCCGCACCCACTCTTTCATAAAATGCCAATCGTTCTGGTTCGATACTCAGACTTTCGATCGAAAGCCCTGTTATAATTCCTATCCTCTAAGTGACCTTACTCGCGCGCTTCGAGAACAGCAAAGGGCTACTAATTCTTGTGTTGATCGGTAACTTGGGAACGATGTCTTTCGCAGGCTTTACTCTGCAATTTCCAACAATATAGTGATGGGGATTCTCGGTTTCATATACGTTACGTGCGGATTCCTCTGCCTTGTCTCCCAATCGAAGCTCAACCCTGGAAGGCTAGTCTCTGGCATTCGTGATGCATACGAGTTCAATAGACGAAGCAGAAATGTGGTTAATTCTTCTTATACCCAAAATCTCGTTTAGCCAGGGTGTTTTTTGGAGCCCACCCCATGGTATACCCATGAGCGCTCGTTCACGTATATAACCAAAACCGAACTACTTTTTGGGAATATTTCGCAGGCTGCTATCGTTCCAACTCACATTCAATCCACATGGGGCATAAAATGATGAAGCTATCGGTAAGATTCATAAAATCAATTATTACCTCAATATTTCTCAGCGCCTCGACGGTTTCGTTTGCGAATGTGGTGGAAGTTTATCAATGGAAAGCTTATGCAAGGAGATCGCTGTGAAAACAAGAATAACGACCATTTGGTCGATGATGTTGAGTATTGTCGGGCTTGGGTTGGCGAGTTCGTTAATGGCGGCGGAGCTGCCACCTTCG
>JABJED010000155.1 GCA_018665025.1 Gammaproteobacteria bacterium | reverse complement strand
GATTGGAGAAATTCAGAGTGATGGGCAGTTCGAGGTCGTTTGGGAAACTGATGGTGTAGTTCCTGGTGACGCATGGTCAGACTTTCTGCCAGGTTCAATGGATATCGTGGCGGACTGGGTGCCACCCATCAAGTGCGGAAATTTTAATGTCAAGACGGCGAAGTGTTCAGGTCAGAATTTCTAGAGGAGTATGATTGTTGAAAATGATTCGATAGGGTCTCCGCTCCGGCACTGTCGAATTGATGAAAGACTGTGTTATCTCGCAAGAAGACACTCCCCCGTGGTCTTCTTGCGGCCTTTCGCAGTGTTTAGCCAACCGACTATTGCTATCACCAGATCACGGTAATCTATTTATTATGTTCTTAGCTGTAAATTTTATTCCGCGCTACCAGGCCTTTAGGTGGTTGTTTGTCTTTTTGGTCTCTTTTTCTATGCCGATGGAAGCGATGTGTTCAAGCGCTGGACTAGCCGAAATAGGGAAGCAGTTGACCCGCGTCAAACTAAGTAAGGTTGCCCATGTGCTTGATGAAATGGAGCAGCAAGGTGGAGCCGAAGTATTGCCGCTCTTTGAGGCGATGTTGGCGGGGAGTCTATATTTTGTGAGGACTGATAAAACGCTTGTTATTGTGGTTGAGCGAAATCCTGACGATGACTCTGTTGTTGTCAGCAATGCCTTTATCGGCAAAGAACACCTTAGCTTTACAAAAGCAGAACTCAAAAAGGTTAGAGTTAACAACAAATTACGTGGGATTCTGCGGAGTAAGATTGCTGAATTAACCCTTTCCAGCAGCGATCCGGTTATACGCGAATTAGCCGTTCAAAATATGTTACAAAATCTCGACGAAGAAAACATCGGGCTTCTAAGTCGTGCGAGGTTAGTGGAAACATCATCGGCTATTCTCGAGAAAATTGATTTGGCGCTATCTTTAGGTTTGCTGGGTTCGTCCGACGACGAACAGCGTCTGGTCGCTATTGATTCGTTGCGCGGGGTTGTTGAGCCAGTCGTTAGAAACCGCTTGCAGTCGCTCATAGAGAAAGATAGCCAGGGCAAGTACCTGGAACAGAATAAATCTATCGTCTATGCATCGCAATCTGCGCTACAGCAGATAGATCGCAAGCTAAGCTTCTATGGTTTTATTGAGCGCGTATTTTTTGGCTTTAGTCTGGGGTCGGTGCTCCTGCTGGCCGCGATTGGCTTGTCCATTACCTTTGGAGTGATGGGCGTCATCAACATGGCGCATGGTGAGCTGATCATGTTGGGGGCCTACACAACCTATGTGATTCAGCAACAGTTCCCTAACCACATAGAGATATCTGTTTTTCTTGCCATTCCAGCCGCATTTGTCGTTTGTGGTCTGGTCGGGGTCGCGATAGAACGGGGAGTCATTCAGTTTTTGAAGGGGCGACCGCTTGAAACACTTCTCGCGACATTTGGCATTAGCCTGATTTTGCAGCAGACTGTCAGGACTATTTTTTCTCCGCTCAATCGGCAGGTCAGCACACCTGACTGGATGTCCGGTGCCCTTCAAATTAACCCAGGCCTGGCGATTACCTATAACCGCCTGTATATCTTCATCTTCTCTCTTCTGGTGTTTTTCCTGTTATTGCTGGTGATGAAAAAAACAGCACTTGGTTTGTACGTCCGGGCAGTGTCACAGAACCGAGATATGGCTATGGCGCTCGGCATTCGGAGCAATTGGGTGGATGCCATGACTTTTGGTCTTGGCTCCGGGATCGCTGGTGTCGCCGGTGTTGCACTTAGTCAGTTAACCAATGTCGGACCGAACCTTGGTCAAGCCTATATTATCGATTCGTTCATGGTTGTGGTTTTCGGTGGCGTGGGTAGTCTCTGGGGTACGCTGGTCGCTGCTTTTTCTCTTGGGATATTCAGCAAGTTCATGGAACCCGTTACCGGGACGGTGCTGGCGCAAATCTGTGTGTTGGTTTTCATTGTACTCTTTATTCAAAAGCGCCCGAGAGGGTTGTTCCCACAACAGGGGAGAGCCGCTGAATCATGAGAGATATAGATGTTCTTACAGGCTTAGACCGGCCTGGTTTTTTGCGAAGCATGTTGCACAGCAAGGGAGGCAATACTTTCCTTGCGCTGTTGTTTGCCGGTACGTTGTTTGCGGCAATGGGCAATTTGCTGGTGCCTCCAGATTCCCTGCTGTATGTCGATACCTATACGATTACGCTGCTCGGTAAGTACTTGAGTTTTGCACTACTGGCTATGGCGGTAGACGTAGTCTGGGGTTATTGCGGCATATTGAGTCTTGGTCACGGCGCGTTTTTCGCACTGGGTGGCTATGGTATGGGTATGTATCTGATGCGTCAGATCGGTGACCGTGGTGTATATGGTAATCCGGAGTTACCCGACTTCATGGTTTTCCTGAACTGGACTGAATTGCCATGGTTTTGGTACGGTTTTGATCAGTTTTGGTTCGCCGCAATCATGATTATGTTGGTGCCGGGATTCCTGGCGTTCGTTTTTGGTTGGCTGGCCTTTCGGTCGCGGGTGGCTGGCGTCTATTTGTCAATCATGACCCAGGCGCTGACCTATGCCCTGATGCTTGCCTTTTTTCGAAATGAAATGGGTTTCGGCGGCAATAACGGTTTGACTGATTTCAAAGAATTGATGGGTTTCGATCTGCAAGCAGACAGTACGCGAGTAGCGCTACTAATTTGCTCCGCCTTAACCCTTGGCGCTGCCTATTTGCTCAGCCAGTTTATATTATCGTCAAAGTATGGCCGGGTGATTGAGGCGATTCGGGATGGAGAGAGCAGGGTACGTTTTGTCGGTTACAAAACGGAAACCTACAAGGTCTGGCTTTTTGTCTATTCAGCGATACTGGCAGCATTAGCCGGTGCACTCTACGTACCTCAGGTTGGCATCATCAATCCCGGTGAATTTTCACCGATAAATTCCATAGAAATTGTTGTCTGGGTGGCGATTGGTGGGCGTGGCTTGCTTTATGGCGCGATCCTGGGAGCTATACTCGTCAACTTTGCCAAAACCCAATTCACCGGGATCCTTCCCGAAGCCTGGCTTTTTGCCCTGGGTGCGCTCTTTGTGATTGTGACAGTATTTTTGCCAAAGGGTGTCGTGGGTCTACTCTCAGTGAAAACCCGCTCGAACAATAAGCCGCTACCAGGTTTGCTGGAGACCAGCGAGTGACCAGCCTGGATGCCTTCCGCGAGGTGATGCGCCGCGATAGGGTTTTTGATTTCATGCTTGATGAAACTTTACCTGCGGTCGATGTCTCTCATGGGGTCTTGTTGTACGTTGAAGGATTGAGCGTGAGCTTCGATGGTTTCAAGGCACTCAATAACCTGAATCTCTATGTGGATGACGGTGAGCTGCGTTGCCTGATCGGTGCTAACGGAGCGGGTAAAACAACGCTGATGGATGTGATCACAGGGAAAACCCAGCCGGACGAAGGCGTGGTCTATTTTGGCCAAACACATAATTTGCTCAACAAGAGCGAAGCTGAAATCGCCGAGTTGGGTGTTGGTAGAAAGTTTCAGAAACCGACTGTGTTTGAAGCGCTGACGGTATTCGAAAACCTTGAACTAGCGTTACGTATGGATAAGGGTATT
>JABJED010000154.1 GCA_018665025.1 Gammaproteobacteria bacterium | reverse complement strand
TGCCAACTGGTACCGGCAACAGCCTGAAGTGAAACATGTCAGCACCTACACCGACATCGTTAAGCGGCTGAACAAAAATTTGCACGGTGATGATGAAGCTTTTTATACGCTACCCGCTAGTCAGGAATTGGCTGCTCAGTACTTATTATTGTATGAGTTGTCTCTACCGTTTGGACTGGACCTTACTAATCAGCTGAATTTTGACAAGTCGTCCTCTCGCATGCGCGTATCATTTGCTGCTATGGGCACGCAGGAGTTCATCGACATTCAAGCGCGTGCGAAACAGTGGCTACAGGCTAATGCTCCGGAGTTTGTTCAGGAAGGGTCCAGCATGTCGCTGATGTTCACCCACATTGGCATTAGGGTTATGATGGGCAGTATCAAAGGCGCGCTGATAGCCTTGGTGCTGATCAGTATTATCCTGGTGATCTCCCTAAAATCACTGCGTATTGGTCTGATTTCTATTGTGCCGAACATATTGCCAGGGATGGTAGGTTTTGGCGTTTGGTATTTACTGAGGGGCGAGGTGGGTATGTCCACATCGATGGTGCTCGGCATCACGATGGGTATCGTGGTAGATGATACGGTACACTTTCTCAGTAAATATATTCGAGCACGACGAGACCGAGGTTTGTCGGTGGAAGATGGTGTCCGATACGCCTTCAGCACGGTGGGTGTTGCCTTGTGGGTAACTACCATTGTGTTGGTGGGCGGATTCTTGATCCTTGGCACTTCAGACCTCGCCAATAATGGCGACATGGGTCTACTGGTTGCTATCGTTATCTCTATCGCGCTGATATTTGATTTTATTTTGTTGCCGCCACTGTTGATGTTGCTCGACCGAGGAGACTGGGTAGAAGAAAAAAATACGCTGGGACGAGCAGCATAGTGCCGTCGTTACCGGCCTGGATTTTCGCTGCTGACTAGTTTGCCAATTGATTATATGGAGTAGTATTAATGATGAAACGACGGTGGACCCGACATTTTTTCTCTGTACTTGGCCTGGTGTTGGCCGGTGCAGCAATAGCTGAGTCGGCCGAAGAGAAAGGGCTTGCGATTGCCATCGAAGCAGACCTAAGAGATCAAGGCTGGATCGATAGTCAGGTTCAAATGGAGATGGTGTTACGTAACGCCAAGGGTAACGAAAGTAGGCGACGCGTACGACTGAAAACACTTGAAGTCAGTGACGATGGCGACAAGAGCCTGACGATTTTTGACACACCGGCGGACATCAAGGGTACAGGTTTACTCAGTTTTTCTCACAAGCAAGGTGATGATGATCAATGGTTATACTTACCGGCACTGAAGCGGGTCAAGCGCATCGCCTCGCGGAATAAGTCTGGTCCCTTTGTCGGTAGTGAGTTCGCCTTCGAGGACCTCTCTAGCCAGGAAGTCGAGAAGTATACCTATCGTTGGTTGCGGGATGAGACATTTGAAGGTCAGGCAACATTCGTGATCGAACGTCGGCCGGTCGACAAAAATTCCGGTTATACCAGGCAAGAGGTGTGGGTTGACCAGGAGCATTATCGTTTGTTGAAGGTTGACTACTATGATCGCAAACAAAGTTTGCTCAAGACCCTTCGCTCGATCGGTTATACGCAGTATATGAACAAGTACTGGCGTCCCGCGAAGATGGTAATGCTCAATCATCAGAATGGCAAAAGTACCGACTTACTCTGGAATGAGTATCGGTTTAGCACCGGGCTCACAGAAAAAGACTTCACTCGCAACAGCCTGCAACGCGCTCGCTAATACATGCGAGGTTCGGTTTCTTTGCGATTGGTTATGGTCTGCGTGGCGGTTTATGCAACATTTAACGCGCCAAACCTGGCCGCTGCCAACTATTGGTCTATTGGCAGCTATAGCGATCAGCGCAATGCACTGAACGAAGCTGCCAGAATTCAACCCGTACTTAGCTCAGCCGTTATCATCCAACCCCCGAGTTCTGCCAACACCAACTACCGGCTACTGATTGCCGCCGATGACCCTTCAGTGAAGCCGTCACTGGAAAGGCTTGGCATAAAGGGGGTTTGGTCGGTGACGGTTAATGGCGACCTGGAACAAGTGTTCCGCACAACCAACGATACGGCGACGGGTACTGAAACTCAGGCAGATAGCGCGGTAAAACCAGGCATCAATGGTTCTACCTCCTGGGGTGTCGCGGGCAGCTTCGACGACCAGGAAAATGCTGTGCAACTTGAGGCGCAATTAGCTGATCATTTCGAGCAGGTTAGCGTCAAAGAATTCCTCATCGACGGGCGCACGCTTTATCGGGTCCTGGTCGGGCCGATGAATGATCCAACCACCGCACGCAAAATGCAGTTAAGCGAAGTTGATCTCTCGGCTCTTTGGATATTACGTACTGAGGTTCAGTTCACAGCGCTAACGTCCGTTCACATAGCGCCCAACGGGCCAAATATGGTGCCTGACGGGCGAAATATAGCACTGCCAACAATTGGTGACACCGCGGGTGCTGGTACCCGTGCTCTTCCGGCTAACAGCCGGGTACTTCCAACGAGCGGCATAAAGAACGACGAGTACAATTTAGCCAGGCTAGCGATAAAGGACCCACCGCTTATAACCGAGAATAAATCCAACGGGCGTTGGTCTTCTGAAGTTGGCTTTGAGTCTCGTGTATTCCGCGACCCTGGGCTCTTGAATCTTGAACGTCATCATGCCGCCATGAGTTTTCAGGCTGAGTATTATCAGACCTGGAACGACGGTGATGATATTTTTGCCTTTGTTCCCTTCGCCCGAATCGATGCGCAGGATGACGAGCGGACCCACTTCGATATTCGTGAGTTAACCTGGGTGCATGTAGCAGATAATTTTGAACTGCGCAGTGGTATACGGAAGGTGTTCTGGGGGGTGACCGAATCGCGACATCTGGTCGACATCATCAATCAAACGGATACCGTGGAAAATCCGGATGGTGAAGAAAAGCTAGGTCAGCCGATGATTAACCTGTCTTTGCTCCGCGACTGGGGCGTGTTTGACCTTTATTGGCTCATCGGGTTTCGTGAACGAAAATTCTCTGGTCCGGAAGGCCGACCGGCTTATCCCTTCGAAATATCAACAGACCAGTCAGAGTATGAGTCCAGCGCAGAAGCGCGGCGTAGTGACTTTGCTGTCCGTTGGGTGCAGAGCATTGGCGAATTGGAGCTCGGCATTTCTCACTTCTCTGGTACAAGTCGTGAGCCGAGGCTGGTGCCCCAATTCATCTTAGAGAATAACTTACCAACGTCTGTGATTCTGATACCTTTTTATGATGTCATCGAGCAAACGGGATTGGATGCGCAATTTTTTTTAGGTGACTGGGCGTTCAAGTTAGAAGCAATTAGCAGAAGCGGCCAGGGCAATCGCTATGCGGCAGCCACCGCCGGCTTCGAGAAGACATTCGTTGGTTTCGCCGGTGGCAGAGGCAATCTGGGCGTGATCGCAGAGTACCTATTTGATGAGCGTGGCGCCGAAGGCCCGGCAGTAGGGCAAGATGATATTGCCTTGGGATTACGCTACGCATTTAATAATGCCGCAAATACTACCGCTCTGCTGGTTGCGCTGATTGACCGGGCTTCCCATGAATACTTCACAACCTTTGAAGCCAGTAGCCGACTGGGCGAACGTCTAAAACTCACTGTGGAAGCTTCGGCTATCAACAATACACGGAATATCCCAAGGGGTTTTCTAGGGCTTCTTGAGGTGCAAGCTGACCCTAATGCTGACCTGGCATTTTTGCAGGATGAAGATTTTATTAAGTTTGAGTTGATCTGGTATTTATAGACGGGATTTTTTTGGCCATCAGATTGATACATCTTGCTCAGGTCAGTCACCGGCTTGTCGCAAAACAGGTCTGCGATTTAGGCTCAGATGGGTGGTTGTTTAACTTGAATTCACGCAACCAGACCGCAGCCAGGCTGCCAGAAGGACGGGTTAACTTTTCAGTGCCAAATAGTTAGCTGCTACGCTATTTATTCAGTCGGTCGATGCAACGAAGGACTTCGGCTTGATAGCCCTTGCCACGCTCGTTAAGGATGTCGGCGACGTTTAAGGACGTTGGCACGTAGCCGAAACCGATTCTATGTGCCGGATGCCACTGAAAAATTGAACCCCCAAGGCCCATCCATCCGTAAAAACCCTCGCGGCCTGTGTTAAATGCCTCATCAAGTTTGCTGCTATTGGCATCACACGGCGTGAAATGAGCTATCCCGCCCTGAGTAAAGATAGTTCGGCCCATGCCCATAGCGGCTTTGACAGGCTCACTGTGTAATGCGGTCCATCCCGCTTCGTTTAAAAACTCTTGATCCCCGAATTTACCGCCAGAGGACATCATGGCGGCAATTTTGGCCAGGCTTCGGGCATTCGAATGCGTGTTCGCCGATGGCGTCTCACCCATGGCCAGAGCAGGCTCGTTGAAGAATTGGATGCCATGCATACCTTTAAGAGGCGCAGGAGTACCCCCGGTTGTGCGATCGCGCATCATGGGCACTAATCGAATGAATTTAGCGACCAATTGAAAGAAGTTTAATTCCATACGTCGGCCTAAAAATTTGGGTCTTAGGCTGTCCCAAAACATGAATTTGAAACCTGGTGGAATAACGAGTGCGCGGCGATTCAATTCGTCTTGTTTGACACCAACGATCGCATCAACTCCAAGAGGTGTGCCGATATTCTCACGCAGGTACTCGCCTATTGTGCGACCAGCAGGCTCGACGCGACGGAACACTTCGTTGACTATCCAGCCTCTGGTGATGGCGTGATATTCCCGTCTGCTGCCACCGTTAGGACGATATTTTTGAGCGTGTTCTTCGATGACTTTGCCCACTTTGTTTTGTTTGATATTTTCGGTCAGCAAATCTTGAGTATCTAAGCTGCTGTCGAAGGCCGCCAGTCCGGCCTCATGACGCATCAGTTCCGCAACGGTTAAATCCTGTTTGCCTTGATGGCCAAATTCAGGCCAGTAGTCTGTAATTTTGGTTGCGTAACTCAGTAGGCCCTGACCAACAAGTGACGCCATGGCGATGGTTTCAAGGCTTTTGCCGCTACTAAAGACATTGATCAGCGAATCTGGCGAGAAACTATCGTCTTGCGATGCCCATAGGTCGACGACTTTTTCATCTTTGTGATAAACACACAGCTGGGTACTTTTTTCCTCCAGTGTCTGCATCTTTCGTTCATACAGGTCTCTAACCGATTCGAACCCAGGCGCAACCGTACCCTGGATTAAATAATGTCCATTTGCTTTGTTGTGCACGTCTTCTTTCCCCAGGATGATGGTGGGTGACAGCCTATTTGATTGAAACGGGTTCTAACGTGTTTATCGTCAACAGGCAAGGAAAGTAGTAGTACAGCACAACCCAAGGGTCTGGTTCGTCGCTCTGAGCCTGACTTTCAGCCGCTTTTTTTCAAGCTCGAGTAATGGGCGGGAAGCTTTATCACCTCGTTGCTGAGCAACACGAGGAATTCCCTGTACATTGCGAGCAAAACAAGGAAATTAAGAAGCTGGTTTGCTAAAGGCTGCCACCACCAGCTACATTTGTATAACGTTCGGTTGCTGTCGTTTATTTTAGCGGCATAAGTCTGTGTTGCCGGCGAGGAATTTGAAATTTCCAAGCGGATGCGCGCCAAGGCAATCAACCTGTGCGGGGTCTGCTTTTTTCAGGAGCCTAATTGGAAGGTATTAACTACATGCGCACTACTACCGCCGTCGCTGCAATTGGCACCGTCGCAGTCCTGGTGTTTGCACTCTTGCCGGTGATCTCCGGCGTATTGGCATCGAAGTTTGCCCTCGACGATATGCAGACCGGCTTTGCCGCAACAGCCTACTTTGCTGCATACGCTGTGATCACGTCGACATCGGGATTGTGGATCCGAAGGTTCAACTGGAGGAAAGTGCTGAAACTGGGTTTTGCGGCGATGATTATTGGCCTGGTTTCCTGCGTCTTTGCTGAATCCTTTACAGCAGCACAGATTAGTTTGGCACTGGTGGGTGTGGGTGCAGGTTTGCTGTTCCCGGTCAGCTTCACAATTGCGTCTGAAATGCGCAACACTGATCGGGTGTTCGCGATCAAGTTAACGGCCGAACAACTTGTGCCGGCAGCCATGTTGTTTCTGTTGACGAGTTCCTTCCTGCTTGTCGATGTTTATGCGAATCTTTTCCTGATCATTTTATTAGGCGTGATCGTAGGTTCGTTCTCGATACCTCTTGTCCCTGACAATATGAGGCGACAGGAAGATGAGGCGCGGAGTCATGGAAGTCAACGGGGTAATTTCCGGTGGGGTCTATTTGCACTTGTTGGCTTGTTGATCAACTTTGCTGGATTCGCAGGCGTCTGGGCGTTTCTTGAACGTATCGCGAATAGCAGCAGCCTTGACCCTTCTTTCACTGAGCGTTGGATTGCCATTGGTCTTGTGACTTCAGGGGTCGGTCCGTTGTGTGTCGCTTTTGTTGGTGAGCGCCTGGACCGGCGCGTCGCGATTGCTGCTGCTTCAACTGTGACAGTGCTTTGCCTGTTGCTTTTAAATGGAGAAACCACAGAGTTCAAATATGCAGCAGCACTTTTTGTACTGCCACTCGCGTTCTATTTTTCCATCAGCTATATGTTGGCGATCGTCGCAGAGGTGGACTATAACGGTAAAGTTTCCAGCTTGATGTCATTTGTGCTTGCAGTTGGAGCGATAAGTGGCCCGCCATTGTTTGGTTATCTCAAATCGATAGACGGTCCGGCTTTGAGTGCGATGAGTGTTCTCCTTTTAGTCGGGGCTGGATTGATGATTGCCGTTCATACATCAATACAATCTTCCCGAAAAATCAACGTAGTTTAGATCGCTGTTCGGGTCTTAGGTGAGCAGTTTTATCGGAGTTCGGATCTTAGGTGAGTAGTTTTATCGGATCACTCATTTCGTGATAGCCAAGATAGCCGCCGCCAACCTCTGATGCATCATAAAGCGCATAACCCAGTAGCTCTTGTGCCCGTCGAGGTAAGACCTTGACTACTTCGATGGGAATATTGGTGTAGCTGTTTTCAACAGGCCGTAGCCAGCCACAGCAGATACCCGTTGAAAGTGCGCGTCTGTGTTTAGTGGTCTTGTTGGCACCTCCAGCATGCAAGGTATCCCCTCGGAAAAAAAGCGCGGAACCTGCAGGAAGATCGCAAGTGACTATCTCGCTCTTGGTGGGCACTCGATCATGCTCCCAACGATGGCTTCCTGGCGCAACGAGCGTTGCTCCCATTGCTGGCGTAATGTCGACCAGGGCCGCAATTGTATTAATCATGAGAGGGTTTGTAGCATTCGCAAAGTTCCATGCGTCATCATCGCGATGCATGGGCTGGGCTGATTCGCCTGGCCCAATATCGATAACCTCGCCATTGTTTAGGATGATGGAAGGTCCAACGGGGGCAAGTACCGTTTCCGCGAAGCCCACAATCCGGTCATCAATCATGATGTCGACAAAAGTTGGGGTTTTTGCTGCAAGACCCTGTAAACGTCGTGTTTTGTTGCCAAGGAAATTATCTGAGGCATGGGAGCCCGAGTTAGTTCCTTCATGTTGAGCGAGCCAAGGCTCAAGTTCTGCATTGAACTGCAGGAGCAAATCATCGCTCAGCCAACCGTCGACGATGACCCCTCCGTATTTTTCGTTCACTTCTATTATATCGTTGGCAGTACAATCCGAAGGTAGTCTTTGAAGTTCTGGTGAATTCATTCGAGCTTCTCCGAACGGACTAATTCCCGTGTCACTGTGCGAGCGCCTCGAAATCTGAACGTATCGACGCTTCGCTCAAACCATATTGACCGGCGATATTCTCGAAAAATGGCTGCCAATGATTAGTAAGTACCTCGATGATCTGATTGTTTTCAGTGAGATTGTTATAAGCCGTTTCTCCCGGGATTCGAATTCTATGACCCGGTCGGGTTTTTGATTGCCGGAGGGTACTAACAAAGTCGTCTGATTTGGCTTTCACTGCATCTATTGGACCAAACACCCCGGGGTTGATGCAGAGATAATAACTTCCACCAACGGTTGTGGTGGCTTCAGCTTTGCCGTCTAAAGCTGCCAGGAATTCATCAGTGTCGGATATCCGGTTTACTGGTATGCCTATGGGGTTTGCGATGGCAGTCATGCCTTCGTTCCAAAGGTTGAGAGCGTAGGTGCGAGGGGTTTCTATTTGCCCACCGCAAGAATACCCCCAGACGCGACCGTATCCTTCGAACGGTAGCGCATAGGGTTCTGCGTTATCGCTCAATTCTCCTGATTCGGGATCAATCAGCCATTTCCCACTCATTGGTTTATTGTGTAGAACCGCCTCGGAAATGTCCGCGTCATAAAACTCTGCGAACTTGAGCGATGCCCAAATTGGTGGCTCCGATCCGGACGGCACGATGGCGTCAAAGGGTGGGCAAGAAAGATAGTTCTCCATACCGCCAAACGGCGCCGCGAGTGGCGGTGTATTGTTGGAGGCCATCGCCATCATGTCTTGTTCGTAGGCTTTGTAGACGTAGGATGCAAAACTACCGGCATCATTGTGATTGCCGCCGTAGGCGATGGCGATGCCGCTGGTTCGGGCTTTCTCTATAGCGATATCAGCCATCACGTTGAGTGCATAGTAACCGGACGAACCGTGGCCATCGACGACTGCCCAAGCGGGTCCCTCGTTGATGACTTCAGGAGTGGCGGACATGTCGAGCACTCCAAGTTTAAGGGCAAGGTCGGTGACTTCGTAAACGCCCAAACCCTGACTGAGTTTGCCTTGTATGTGGGCAAAGGAAATAGCATCGGCAACATACCTTGCATGATCGGCGGACCCGCCAGCGGCAAGTACGACCCGTTCCAATGCATATTTTAGAAAGGCAAGACTCTCAGTGCGGGTTTCGTTGGTCAATATTTTTCCTTTTTCGGCAGTCTATCTGCAGTTACAACGTTTTCCTTTTCTCGGACACTAGCTTATCACTCAGGAGTCGACGTTCCAGCATGCGGGTAGTTAGCCAGCCTAATTCAATAAATTTCCCGGTATTTCCGAAGGTTAACAGGAGAAATCCAGGGAATCCGTTAACTGGACCAATAATAAAGGGTGCTCAAATAGCCGACAAAATGATGAAGGTCGCTCCCCTGCGGTTGATCATGGAAAAGCGCAAACTTTCCTTACTTATCCCAAGGTATACCCCACCCACGGAGCTGCTAAAGAACCACCCACAAACGAATCAAGCAAAACATTTAGCCCCTGCAAATCACCCACGCCAATTTGTAAAATCCAATCTTTATTGTCGTCACGTGTCCAGGTGGCGGTACTGAATTGTTCGTCTGTTTCCTCCATGGCAATCACGTGATCACTAACCCGAACAATGTATCCCATGCCAAGATCATCAGATCTGGACGCAACCTGGCAATGTTCGACAGTTGACGTAGTAGAACGAGACCAGACCTCCTGGAATCGAATGACCTTATCGCCGATCGTGATTTTCCCCTTCTCAATCAGCTGGCTATTTAACAAGGAAAGGTGCCCTGTATCCTGGTCGAACTCTTTTGTCAGGTCGATCTCATGCATAAACCGCATGTTCGGTGATTCCCAAAAAGATTTACCTGCAAAAGCTGAAGTTGGTCCTGTCCCGTTGCCGGACTTTGGCCAACGAATATCGGCAAAGTAATCCCCCGCATGCAACCAGAGCACATTTGAGTCTTCGTATGGTTCCCTTCCCTCAATGGAGATTGACTCTCTTTGCCACGCCCCAATGAACTCGCTGGCATGCAATTTATCAGGCATTAGGCGGTCCATCGATCAAGTTAAGGTAGTGTTCGTGAAAACATGAAATGGCGTTCTCATAGGTATGCGCGATGGGACCTACAGCGAAACGACTGCTACGAACTACCTGCTGAATGGTTTTGATGATGACCGCGTCTTCGTCTTTTGTGACTTGGTTAAACGATTCCATGAAGGCATCTGCATCGCCGCCAGGAATCCCCAGCAGGCTAATATTCATTTGTGTTTTTTCGGGCGTCAGAGGCACCAGGTCGGTCAGTGCAAAAAAACTACGGCCTGTAAAAATAGGTAGGTTTGGAAATAGAAAGTGCGCTCCAATATCGGAATATCGCTTGTCTACATCTTTTAGGTGTGGAATGTCAGGCAACGGGTTTGACGCTAACGAGGCAGCTTCGTGTTCGGGTTTGACCGGGTCATAGGAGCAGAAGCTTGATCCGAATTGCATGATTTTCCCATCGGAGTGTTCGAGCTTTCCGAGTGTTTCGGGGTGCACATACCAAAGGTGGAGCCAATCAATATGATTTTCAATATACAGTTTCCAGTTGGCGTCGAAGGTAAAGCTTTCCTGCTTGAGGAGTTGTAACTGGTCAACCTTGAAGGCTGCCAGTTCGTCAGCCAAACCTGTCGACCATTGTGCAAAGCTGACCACAGGTTGTTCATCTACATGAACAAAAAGAAGTCCCATCCAACTTTCGACACTAGCCTTGTGAAGGCCCAGTTCTTTTAAATTGAGGTTTCCATACTGCTCTCGTTGGGGAACACCTCGAAGGTCCCCGTCCAGGCCATAACCCCATTTGTGATAGGGGCAAACAAAAGTATTACACTGACCCTGACCACTGACCAGTCGGGCACCTCGGTGGCGACAAGTGTTGTGGAAAGCATTCAGGTCGCCATTTCCATCTCGTACGACGATCAGTTCATCAAATCCTGCACTGAAAGTCTTATAGTGCCCGGGCGCGGGGAGCGCTGATGCTAGGCCTGCGAAAAGCCAACTGCCGGCAAATATATTAAGCTTTTCTTTGTCTAACCAGGATTGATCGAAATAAGCTTCTGCTGGTAGCTTGTAGGATGCTTGGGTGTTGTCGGTCATAGCGTTTCTCCGGTGACAGGCGATGGTATCTTAAGTGATCAGAGTAGCCTTTTCGCTCAGTTGATTGTTAAATTGCGGAAAGACCGCTTTGCAAACTGCCAGGAACCTCCGTCACTAAACGAATAAGCTCAAAGTGCTTCTCAGCGACCAACGCCAGATGAATTATTTTCTTGGCAGACGGTCGCTATTGATAACGTCGATAATCTGCCGAGCTTGATAGCAGTGGCTATTTTTCAAGTTAGTAAGTGTCCGGTTTGTTTTGGAATTGTCGATGAATTTCAATCAAGCCTGGTGTTAATACAACCGCATACAGCAGTGCGGAGACTGCGACCCAGGTAATAGGTAGAAATACCAACGCTAATACCCAGGCGGCCAAAAACACATAGGCCCGTCGTATTGCCTGGGATGGCGTCACTGAAGCTTTGCCCCCGTCTCGAAGCAAAGGAAAAGCCCTGGGACGCAAGAACCAACCGTGTGCTGTCATGATCACCAGGAACTTGAACCAGGATAGATCGCCAGCGCCCATGACCGGTTCTCGGTCGAGTTCAGCATCTTGCCGGGATTTTTCCTGTTCCGATGCGATGGCGCCAGATGAAAGGGCATCTTGCATGAGATCCCATGTGTAGCGGGCTTCAGGTCTCCCGCCAGCACCACTCATGTTGCTGAACTTGGGCACACAACGCCACCGATATAGCACCTGACCCGAGTTGTGTATCGCAATAACGGCCGGTTGATAATACCCATTGGGATGGTTGGTCCAGTCTCGCTCACGCAGATGACCGGCATCTTCATTGAAAAATATATCGAGCCAACCTCTGGCGTTGAGGTCCTGGCGAATATCATGGTGAGGATCACCGACAACAGGAATACTGATGTCCCAGGCTTTCTCTGCCTCGCTCGCTAGCGAGTGAGGTTCACTGGTAAGGCCGTATACTTCGCCACCGGCTCTACGGATTTCGTCTACGACACCCGCTTCTTCGTAGCTTCGTAACTCGAAGCGACAAGGGGGTCACCAAAGTCCTCGATAAAATAAAAGCAACACAAACTCGTGTGTTGCTAAAACACTGTCCAACCAGGTGCGACGAATTCCTGCGGGTGGGTCGAGTAATGGCGGGATTTCTCGTTCTGCCATCTCGAGAAAACTACACTGAAAGCCATCTTTCGTGGGCTCGATCAGAAGCTGCTCCCGCGTGCATATCTCTATTTAACCCTCCAACCCTAACAACGGACATAACCTAAAAGATCCTCGATCCCATCGAAACGCGGTTTGTGCGGCAGACACCTGAGGAAAAATGATATATCGTCACGCCTCACAGTCAACAGCTCAAGTAGACGCGACAGTATAGCTGGCGCGCGAAATCCTAAGGAGTAAGTAATGGGTAGAATGCCTGCACTCAGCCTGGCGGCCGTTCCGGGACGCCGAAACGCGACAATTTCATTAGCAACGGAAATTGAAAAGAAAGGTTTCAGCGGAATCTATGGGCCAAGCCTTGGCGATTCAATGGCGCTTTGTGAAGCTCTCGCATTTGCTACAAACGAAATCGTTTTTGGTACGAGCATCATGCCAATTTACTTTCGGCAGGTGCCAGACTATGCAAGCACGGCATCGTTCATACACGAAGTATCGAACGGCCGGTTCCGCTTTGGGATTGGCGTTAGTCATGAGCCAGCGTTGAAGGCCAGGGGATTAAATGCGGGTAAACCGCTTACTGATACCCGTAACTTTGTACAAGAATTACGCAATGTTCCAAGAACAGGCGAATTGCCACCGATTGTGCTGGCGACGCTGCGGAAAAAAATGATCGCGCTATCCGAGGAGATCGCCGAAGGCATGGTTTTCGCAAATGGTGCTCGCTCACATATGCAGGAATCATTAAAGGCGATCTCGGACGAAGTGAGAAGCAGCGACGATTTCTTTATTGGTGACATGATTCCAACTTGTATCTCTGATGACATTGAGGCTGCTAAAGCAGTCAACCGAAAGACGCTGTCATCATATGCAATGCTACCTAACTACAGGAACTACTGGAAGGAGGCCGGGTACCAGGAAGAAATGGAAGGTATTGAAAAAGCGATCAACGATGGTGAGAGAGACAAGATTCCACATTTCCTGACTGACAAGTGGCTCGCCGACACAACTCTTTTTGGTTCAGCGACTCAGGTTCGCGACGGCGTAGAAGCCTGGTTCGATGCCGGTATCAAAACTCCAATCCTTGTGCCGTCTTCTGCCAATGGTGGCCAGATGGTCGCCTTTGAAGAGATGTTTGCTATCTATTAGCCACATGTTTTGGGCTGCATTCTATTAGGCTCAGGCCGTAATAGAGGAGGGGACTTTCTTCTCCGCACGCAGCACGTATGGTGTCGATTCGAGCGGGCGATTTCAGGTGTGTTGCTTCAGGAAAGCTGAAATCAGTTCCATATAGCGAGCGAACTGATCATGGTGTAGCCAGTGTCCTGCGTCCGGGATGGTTGCGATAGTGTGGTTGGAAAAGTAAGCGTGACTGCCGTCATGGCCTATACGATGTTCAAATCCTTCAGTGGCGTTGATCAGAAGAACAGGGCATGTGACAAGCGACCAAATTTGGATCATGTCCTCGTAACTGAAGTTTGAGATCATGCCGGTGTGGGTGTAGTTGTCGAACTTCCAACTGTAGGTACCGTCTTCATTTTTATTGCTGCCGTGAATCGTCAGGTGTCGTGCGCGCTCAGTACTAAGGTGGGGGTTGGATTCCTGCATGCGGGCAAAGGCTGCCGCCAGTGATTCGTATCGGCGAGGCGTCCTTCCAGCTTGCTCCCGCGTTGCATCAAACCAATCCCTGATTCTTTTTTGCGCTGGCATATTGGCAATCTCTTGCCACCAGAATCCGCCGACTCCCTCTATTGATACCAGACTTGCCACTCGTTCCGGGAACAGTCCCGCATAAAGACTGGCGACTGTTCCCCCCAAAGAGTGGCCAATCAGGTGGACTGAATCCAATTCCTGTTGTTCAACCAGTTGGGCAATATCGTAGACATAGTCGAGGTTGCTGTAACTGCTTCCTTTTGACCAGTCGGAATCACCGTGACCTCGGAGGTCAGGTGCGAGGATATGATAATCGTCGCAAAGCGCTTCACTGGTCCAATCCCAATTATGGCAATGGTCCTGCATTCCGTGAATCAGTAGGACTGGTCTCGAAGTTGCATTTCCCCAATCAAGAAAATGTAGCTTCAGCCCATGGGAAAAGTAACTGTGCGAGGTCGGCCTCGCCTTTCCGAATGTTGTGGTCATGGAGTGTTTGCTTTTACTTAGAAGTAGACTTCGCGTTGAATGATCTTGTCGTAAAAGTCGCTGTCAAGTTTGCTGTAAGTTGTTTCCCCTGGGCGCATGACAAACATGTGATCAGATACCTTGTCGAAGTGAAATGCCTGTTCTCTCAGATCATTTTTCTGAAGTTTGTGGGTTGTCGTCGTAGGTAGTTCGGCCAGTAATTTAATAAAGATGGGTCTCGCGTAACTGGGGAGGTTTTCCCGAATGTGTTCAGAGAGGCTCTCGAAGTTGATATTTTGAGCGTTAATTTGCTCTTTCAGAACAATAGCGGCCATGCCTGCTCTTCCGTCAGTGCCTGGTATTTCAACGCCGTAAACATTCGTGAAGATAATGTCTTCATGCTGATTAACAATTTCACCGACCTCATTGGTAGAAACATTTTCGCTCTTCCAGCGGAAGGTATCACCGACGCGGTCAACAAACTGATAGTGTCTTTGTCCAAAAGCAAACCCGACATCAACAACTTTCATCAGGTCGCCCGTGTTGAAGTAGGAATCTCCCTTAATGAAAACGTTCTTTGTCACCTTTTGAGAAGAAGCGTCTTTATTTGTGTAGCCTTCGAATTCTGACTTCCCGGTAATCTCAATTAGAAGCAGGCCGGGTTCCCCGGCCGACTGTTCAATACAATAACCATTTTCGTCCTTCACGATCTTGTCGTTGGCAATATCGTAGCTGACAATTTTTGCCGGTGCGGTGCCTAACCCAACTGTGCAGTTTTTGTTAAATACGTTCGCGAACCCTCCGTTTCCTTCGCTTGCGCCGTAAAATTCACCGATTCTTTCGATATCAAACCGGTTCTTAAAGTCGTGCCAGATATCAGGCCGCAGGCCATTACCGACAATTGTACGTACCGGGTTTTCTTTATCTTTAAGTGTCTCAGGGTGACTCATCAGGTATCGAACGAACTCTCCTATGTAGACAAAGGATGTGCATTGATACTTGCGAATATCATCCCAAAATGCGCTAACGGATAACCTGCGTCGCACTACTGTAGACGCGCCAACTGTAAATGCAGCGGTAAGCCCAATCATCAGGCCGGTGCCATGATACAAGGGCAAACAATTGTACATGCGATCAGATTGTTTGATTCGAAGCAGTGCTGTAGCCGACATTCTTGCGGCGGGAAGCATTCTTCTGTGGGATACGCGCGCAGCTTTGGGTAAACCGGTTGTGCCTGAAGTGAAAATATAAAATGCAGTATTTGCTGTTTCGACCTGTCGCGATTCTGGAGGATTGTCGCCAGATGAATTCGTGTCACTGCTATCGAGCTCAGTTGCCCAGTTTGGGGCGGGGTCTGTTCCCGTATCCCTTACGTACAGGTAATCTTTTCCGTCTTCGAGTGTGAGTTCAGTTCGCACTTCATTGAGGGGGTCCGTAAGTTCTTCGCCGAATACGATTTTCTTTGACTCAGTCAGGCTGATGCAATGAACCAGCTGTTGCCGCGTCAGGTTGGTATTGATCAGCCCTGCGATTGCCCCAAGCTTGCCTGTTGCGATTGCCTGGACAACAAATTCTATGCGGTTCTGCATGAAGAGCGATACGCAGTCTCCTTTGCTAATTCCGGCTGACTTTAATGTGTTCGCAATCCGGTTTGCGCGTTCATTCAACTCTTTCCAGGTGACGACTTCTTCTTCACATATCAGTGCAATAGCGTTTGGAATTCTTGCTGCATTGCCTTCAACGAGTAATGAGAAAGAGGCAATCTGGTCGGGGGCCGGGGGTTTGGTCGTCGCGGCAACCAACAGAACCTTTAGGTCGCCAAGAAAGCTAGTGATTGCGCCCATCGTTATTGTCCTTTCTAGGAATATTTAGCATACGTCCAAGGTTGTAAATGATAACGGTTGCGGCAAAGACGGCACAAGTGGCGCCAACAATATATTAAAGGTTGTATATTAAAGGTTATATATTAAAGGTTATGAACATTTTAATTGGGGGGTGAAGATTTAAAGAAAAGGAATGTAGGAAATATCCCTTTGTTTTGTGCGAATTTTGTATATATCGGGGTCAGTTGTCGACTTTCCTACATCACTGAAGTTGTTGGCGCCTAATAACCAGTTGTCTTTCACCGATTAACCCACTGAGTTATTCACATTAGGTGGGGTCAGATCAAAAACCAGCCTGATTGTTATCCGGGAAATATGGGAAGAAGTTCGCGATCTGTAACACATTGTTTTTTATAGGTTTTTTTAAATGTGGTTAAAAAACAACCAATAGGCAAAATTGACGGGAGTAGCTGAGTTTTAGGTGCAAGAGTGACTTATCACCAGAGTTATCCACAGAAAATGTGGAAAACTTCATAGCGCTGTCGGGTGACGTTGTGCGCACCAATATGGTGCGCCGGTGCCTGTGATACATTCTCTTCCGTTGATAGAGCGTCAACGATCCATCACTAAGACTTAGCGGCCGGCGGAGGGATGAAATGAGTTCAGATATAGGGGGTGTACAGGTTAATGGGCACTTCGATGAGCGTTTTGCTGGTACGGTGGAACAGTTCGCCCAGAATTTCAGGAATGGAGACGATATTGGCGCGAGTTTCGCCCTGTCGAAAGACGGTGAATTTCTGGTAGATATCTGGGCTGGTCATTTAGATGAAGACAAGCAACGGCCATGGAAGGAGGATACGATTGTTAACGTCTATTCTTCGACCAAGACGGTATCCTTCCTCTGTGCGCTAGTGCTTGCCGACCGCGGGCTACTCGATTTTGATGAGCCTGTCGCCACTTACTGGCCTGAATTTGCCCAGAGCGGTAAGGACAAGGTGCTCGTTTGGCATCTGATGAATCACGCGTCGGGCCTCTCGGGGCTGGATGTCCCTGTGACGTCTGAAGATATGTACGATTTGGAAAAGATGACTAGCCTACTGGCAGCCCAGGAACCCTGGTGGGAGCCAGGTAGCGCGACCGGTTACCACGCGCTAACCCAGGGCTACCTGATTGGCGAGGTTGTACGCCGTATAACAGGCAAAACACTGGGTAAATTTATGCGTGAAGAACTGGCCGGCCCCCTGGGTGCGGATTTCTTCATAGGCGTCCCGGAATCGGAATTTGATAGAATTGGGCATCTTTTTGTGCCACCAGGCACGAACGAAAATAACATCGCGGCCAACGCAGACCCGAATTCGATTGCCTCTCGAACATTTTCTAATCCTGCGCCTATAGCGGAAGACTCCTGGACCCCGGGGTGGAAAAAAGCGGAAATTCCGGCAGCCAACGGACATGGTAATGCGCGTTCCCTGGTTCGTTTGCAGACGCCACTCGCCTGTGGTGGATCTGCCTTT
>JABJED010000153.1 GCA_018665025.1 Gammaproteobacteria bacterium | reverse complement strand
TCCGATGGTGGCCGGTGCGGCGAAAATTGAAGTGATGTTTAACGTTGATGCCGATGGCCTGCTTTCTGTTTCTGCCCGCGAAACCAGTACAGGCACTCAAGCCGGTGTAGAGGTTAAGCCCTCTTATGGCCTGACTGATAATGAAATAACGTCGATGTTACAAGCATCCTTTGAGCATGCTACGGGAGATGCAAACCAGAGGTCGTTGATGGAGGCGAGAGTTGAGTCCGGCCGGGTGATTGAAGCGCTCGGCAACGCGCTGGCGGAAGATGGTGCGGCGCTGTTAACGGAAAGTGATATCCAGGCATTGCAACAGGCGATCGAGGAGCTTGGCCGTGTCTCGGAAGGTGAAGATCACCTGGCGATCAGTGAAGGAACAGAATTATTGGGTCGAGCAAGCGAGGAGTTTGCATCCTTGAGAATGGATGCAGCGGTCCGCAAGGCACTTGCCGGCAGGAATATAGCAGAAGTCGATAAAGAGTTTTAACCAGGAAGTTACTATGCCCCAACTAATATTCCTACCGCATGAAGGACGTTGCCCCGAAGGAGCGGTGATAGAAGCCAGCAAAGGTGACAACCTGATAGAAGTGGCGATGGAAAACGGTATTGATATCGAGCATGCCTGCGAGATGGCATGCGCCTGCACTACCTGTCATGTGGTTGTCCGTGAAGGCTTCGATTCGTTGGAAGAATCCGACGAGCTGGAAGACGACCTGCTGGATAAAGCATGGGGTTTGGAACCTGATTCGAGATTGTCATGTCAGGTGTTGGTTGGTGATGAAGATCTGGTGATTGAGATACCTAAGTACACCATCAACCAGGTGTCGGAAAACCACTAAAGAGGAGACCTCGATGAAATGGACTGATGTTAATGACATAGCTATTGAATTGGTTGATGCGCACCCAGAGGTGGATCCACTCGGTGTCCGGTTTACGGATCTGCGGGAATGGGTGATGGGGTTGTCTGGCTTTGACGATGACCCTGAACATTGCGGTGAAAAGGTTCTTGAGGCCATACAAATGGCCTGGCTCGATGAAATGGATTAAGAGTAGTGGATTAAGAGTAATGGATTAAAGAGTAATGGATTAAAGGTAAAGCGAGGCAGGGTACGGCGACCGAGGGTTGCCAGTAAAAGCTACGTTTTACCTGTCACAGGCGTATAATGCGCCGAAAAATTTAACCTAACTTTATGGAGTAGTAACATGGCGATGGAGAGAACATTCTCAATCATCAAACCCGATGCGGTTGCAAAGGATGTCATTGGGGAGATTGTTTCCCGTTTTGAAAAAGCAGGGCTGCGTATTGTCGCGTCACGCATGGAGCACCTGACGGTTGATAAAGCGAAGGGTTTTTATGCAGAACATGATGGCAAAGGATTCTTTCAGGATCTGGTCAATTACATGAGTTCCGGGCCGGTGATTGTGCAGGTACTGGAAGGGGAAGGTGCAATAGCGCTGAACCGTCAGCTGATGGGTGCGACTAACCCGGCAGATGCTGATGCAGGAACCATTCGAGCAGATTTTGCTGAATCGATTGAGGCGAACGCGGTCCATGGGTCGGATTCGCCAGAGTCAGCTGCGCGTGAAATTAGCTATTTCTTTGAAGCAGACCAGCTTTGTAATCGATAACCAGAGTTGAAATAAACGATGAGTGAACAGCCCCGCCAAGATGCTAACTACCTGGCTTACACCCAGGAAGACTGGCGTGCGCTGCTCCTGGACCTTGGCGAGAAGCCGTTTCACGTCGGGCAGATCATGAAATGGGTCCATCATCGGTTCGTCAGTGATTTTGCCGAGATGACTGATATCAGCAAGTCATTAAGAGAGTACCTGGCTCTAAATGGCAATGTGGCTGAGCCAGAGGTCCACGAAGAATTTGTTTCTAACGACGGCACACGCAAGTGGTTAATCAAATCTGCTTCCGGAAGCCTGTTTGAGACGGTCTTCATACCGGAGGACGCGCGAGGTACCTTGTGCGTTTCCTCACAGGTTGGTTGCGCCCTGGATTGCAGTTTTTGTTCCACAGGAAAACAGGGTTTCAACAGTAACCTGACGACAGCGGAAATCATTGGCCAGCTTCGGATTGCGTTGCGAAGGCTTGCGGAAGTCTACCCAGACCGAAGCCGAACCGTGACTAATGTAGTGATGATGGGGATGGGCGAACCACTACTGAATTTTGACAATGTCCTGCCTGCGGTTGAGCTTATGATGGACGATCTTGGCTACGGTATTTCGAAACGCAAGGTGACAGTGTCTACGGCGGGTGTGGTCCCCGGGATCGAGCGAATGATCGAGACTACCGATGCATCCCTGGCAATCTCCCTGCATGCGCCGAATGACGAACTCAGGGATCAGCTTGTACCGATTAACCGGAAGTATCCGATCGCAACATTGCTTGAAGTCTGCACCCGTTATGCGAAGAACCTGGGTAATAAAAGAACGATCACCGTAGAGTACACGGTGATCGATGGTATTAACGACCAACCCGAGCATGCCAGACAACTCTCTCACCTGCTGGTAGGGTTTCCGTGTAAGATCAATTTGATTCCATTCAATCCATTTGCTGGTACTGGGTACAAGCGACCTTCCATGATGGCAGTCAGAAAATTCCAGGAAAGATTGGTTACCGACGGTTATTCAGTAACAGTCCGGACAACCCGTGGTGATGATATTAACGCGGCGTGCGGCCAGCTCGTGGGTCAGGTCGCTGACAAGACCCGACGGCAGGAAAAATACAAAAAAATAGCAGCCGGTGAAATAGCATGATCC
This sequence comes from Gammaproteobacteria bacterium, assembly GCA_018665025.1. Classification (GTDB taxonomy): domain Bacteria; phylum Pseudomonadota; class Gammaproteobacteria; order Pseudomonadales; family Azotimanducaceae; genus UBA9659. Next base: position 5,977 of record JABJED010000153.1, on the reverse strand, counting down.
GAATTCTGCTGTTGTTGTTGGCACTGTTGGTGTCGTCTTGCCAGTCTATGAAGACACCTAACGGTGAATCTACCGATAATGGAACTGTAGAACTGGTGCAAAGACACCTGGACCTGGCGATAGGTTACCTCCGAAATCGCGACTATCAGCGGGCGAAGGAAAAGCTGGCCAAGGCTCTGGACATAGAGCCCAAGAATGCGGATGTACATGCGACATATGGATTGGTGTTCCAGTTGGAGGGTGAAACCGATCTCGCTGAGGAGTATTTCAAGCAGGCTGTCAGGTATGATCCCCAATCTGCACAGATACGAAACAGCTATGGTGCATTTTTGTTCTCCGAGAAACGTTTTGATGAGGCGGTAGAGCAACTGTCAAAAGCCAGTGAGGACCGATTTTATCCCAATCGTCCCATGGTCTTTGAAAATCTTGGGGTAGCCTACAACCGTATCGGTGACCCTGAAAAGGCTGAATATGCGTTTATTCGAGCAACCCAGTTAAACCCCCAGCAGCCGCGCGCGTTGATTGAAATGGGAGAGATCCGGTTTGACGAGCGAAATTATGTCGAATCCAGAGATTACTACAGACGTTATTCCGAGGTGGGACCTTCGACGGCGAAGTCTTTGTGGCTTTGTGTCAGGCTCGGCAGAATCTTCGAGGATAACAACCAGGCAGCGAGCTGTAGTGAGGCCCTTGAAGGGATATTTCCGGGCAGTGATGAGTATCAGCGATACAAAGAGTCAATATAGATGTCGGTTGATGAACCCCTGGAACTGGAATCGCCTGCAGCAGTAAAACGACCTTCAGAGTTACTGGCCGAAGCGCGACAGCGATTGGGTCTTTCGCAAAAAGAAGTTGCCGACAAACTGTATCTCACAACATCGTTCATTAAATACATCGATGCCGGTGAGTTCAGCAGCTTACCGAAACCGGCTTTTATCAAGGGTTATCTGAGAACCTACGCGCGCGTGGTTAATTTGTCCGGCGACGAAATCGTTGCCCTGTACGATGCAGAGCTGGAGATTGCAGAACCAACCCCTGAAATGAGGGGGGTTACAGAGGAAGATGTAGGCACTGCCAGCATCACAGGCCCGGTTTTGCAAACTGGTTTGATTGGCCTTGGCGGACTCGCGCTGGTGGTTTCTGTTATTTGGTGGTTAGTTTCCGATCCGGAAGAAGAGATGCCGCTGAGCGTCACTCAACCAGGTGTCTCGCAACCTGCTACGCAGGATTCCTCGGAAGCTGCCTTTGATTTCGAGATAGCAACTCAGGAAGGCGCAGCGTTGCAATCGGAACAGGTATCTCAAGCGCCGGCACTGCCGGACCAGACAGGGTTAGAGTCGCAGATTGCAATGACAGAGACATTGCGGGCGATTGATACGGTGGAGCAGGCGCTGGCTGAAACAGTAGCTGAAAGCCCGGAAGTGTCAGCTATACCTGCTACTGAAGCATCAATTCAGGAAGCCTTGAGCGAGCAGTCCATCTCAGAACCATCCAACTCAGAACCATCCACCTCAGAGCAATCTTCCTCAGAACAAGACAGCCCCAGAGTCGTTGCGGTTGCGGATTCGGTAAAGTTTGAGCGTACGACAGATGGAGCGCGAAGCTTCGTCACCGTGGATGCCAGCGGATTTGACCAGCTGGAGCTGTCATTCAGGGATGAATGCTGGGTCGAAATTACAGACAACCAGTTCGGTTTGATCTATAACGATCTGAACAAGGTCAATGATGTCCTGACTATCTACGGCACAGCGCCCTTCAAGGTGCTATTGGGGAAGGCAACAGGCGTCGAGATGATTTACAATGGCCGCCCATTTGAACTTGAGCCCTTTATTAGTAGGGATCGAACCGCAAAACTGACCGTGCCAAATTAGATACGTGTCAAAGAAGGTTCATCCTTAAACCTACAGAAACCATGAAAATTCAAGCAGTCAGAGGCATGCAGGACTTATTGCCTGCACAAAAAAAGATCTCCCGGACGATAGAAGATGTCGTGCGGGAAGTGCTTGCGGCCTATGGTTACCGAGAAATTGGCCTGCCGCAGCTGGAACAGACTGAGCTGTTTAAAAGAGTTGTCGGTGAAAACACCGATATCGTCGAAAAAGAGATGTACACTTTTGACGATCGAAACGGCGAAAGCCTGACCCTCAGGCCAGAGGGGACAGCCGGTTGTGTACGTTTTGCCGAGCAGAATGGTCTTCTGTTTAACCAGGTCCAGAGGCTCTGGTATAGCGGCGCAATGTTTCGTTACGAGAGGCCACAGAAAGGCCGCTACAGGCAGTTTGACCAGATTGGAGCAGAGTGCTTCGGCATGCCGGGCCCTGATGTGGATGCAGAACTTCTGCTCATGAATGCCAGAATCTGGCGAAAGCTCGGGCTGGATGGGGACATCAGGCTTGAGCTCAATTCACTGGGTAATCCTGATGCCCGGGTAAAGTTCAAAGAGAAGTTGGCTGGCTACCTGCAAGCCTACGAACAGGATCTCGATGAGGATAGCCAAAGGCGCCTGACGACTAATCCACTTCGTATACTGGATAGCAAGTCTTCAAAGACGCAGGAAATATTGCGGGGCGCCCCCGTTTTGTCTGATTTTATGGATAATGAATCTAAGCAGCATTTCGAAGGTTTACGAGGTCTGCTTGACGATAACGGTATAGCCTACGCGGTTAATCCAAATATTGTCCGGGGACTCGATTACTATAACAAAACAGTTTTTGAGTGGATCACGACGACACTAGGCTCACAGGGAACTGTTTGTGGCGGTGGGCGATACGATGGCCTGGTTGAACAACTAGGTGGTAAGCCGTCGCCGGGTGTTGGGTTTGCCATGGGACTTGATCGATTGTCCCTGATGTTGGCTGAAAAAATGGAATCATCGAAGGACGCTGATGTCTATGTTGTATCCCAGGGTAATGCCGCACGTGCAACAGCTCTGCGACTGGCTGAATCAATCAGGGATCAACTGTCAGGGAAAAGGGTGGTCGTTCATTGCGGTGACGGCAAGTTTAAGTCGCAGATGAAAAAGGCGGATGCCTCTGGCGCCGACCTTGCCCTTGTTCTGGGTGAGGACGAAGTTGCTGCAGGTACTGTCAGCATTAAATCATTGAGAGAAGGTGGCGAGCAGTCAACGATTTCACAAGAGACGTTGGCGCAGTATTGCCTCGACTACTTTAGCAAGGAGAACTAGGTTGGTTGAATCTGATGAAGAACAATTAGAGGTACTGAAGGACTGGTGGGATGAGAATGGCACCTCACTGGTGATTACGGTAGTTGTGACCGTTGGCGCTATTCTTGGCTATCGTGGCTGGGAGGCGAATGTCATCGAGACAGGCGAGGCGGCCTCTGCTGTTTACGAAGATCTTGTGATTGCAACCGACAATATTGCGGCTAACGCTTCCGACGACGCGGTACGAATCACAGCAGTAAGCCTTGCGGAGACGCTTAAGGCTGACCATGGTGATACGACTTATGCCGTTTTTGCGGCGATGAGACTCGCGAAGGTTGCGGTTGCGCAAAATGACCTTGATATGGCCTTGGAAGAACTGCGCTGGGCGCTAGACAACGTGTCAGAAATGCACCTGGAGACTACCATCAGGGTTCGGTTATCTCGCGTGCACCTGGGGCTGGAAGATCCTGACTCGGCGATGGCATTGCTGGTTAATCACCAGCCGGCATCTGGTCAGATTGCTTCAGTTGAAGAAGCGAAAGGAGATATCTTTCATTCTCTGGGCGACCTGGGGCAGGCTCGAGAGGCTTATCAGAAGGCGCTTGTAAACCTGAGCGACAACGTCGAAAAGCCAATTCTTGAACTTAAGCTGGCTGACCTTCCGCTCTCGGCGAGTGCGACTCAAGAGCGATTGATGGAACCGGAAACAATTGAGGAAGTTGAGGAAGTTGAGGAAGTTGACGAGGGCGACGACGCATGATTAACAGTCGCCAGATGCGCCTCCTTGTCTGGTTTTTGGCATTGTTAGCGATGTCAGGTTGTAGCTGGTTTGGGGGTGACGACGAGCCGGAAGAGATCAAACCCAACCCTTTGCCAGGATTTAATCAGGAAGTTCGACTGGAGGTACTCTGGAATCAGAAAATCGGTGGCGGATCGGGTGACCGAGCGATCAGGCTAAGGCCTGCGATCTTTGGCGGGCGTGTCTTTGCGGCTTCTGCGGACGGTAAGATCAAGGCGTTGACAGAGGATAAGGGACGGATCATTTGGGAAGCAGAGGTAAAGGACTTTTACAGCAAGGAAGAGCTTTCATTTGGGTTCTCGAAAGGCCTTGATGTCATCACCGGTGGCGTTGGTGCGGGTGGCGACCTCGTGGTGGTAGGCACAGGATCCGGGGAAATTTTGGCACTGAACCAGAGTGACGGGAGCTTCGCCTGGAAATCCCGCGTCGCCAGCGAAGTATTATCCCAGCCCCAGATTGATGATGACCTGGTTGTGGTGCAGAGCATTGATGGCAAAGTTGCTGCATACGATGCCATAGACGGTTCCAGGAAATGGGTTTATACGACGAACATTCCTTCACTGACACTAAGAGGTACGGCGACACCCATCATCTCAGGTGACGTTATATTGGTTGGATTCTCAAGTGGCAGGGTGGCGCTCCTTGAAAGAGAAACCGGGTTTTCTGGGCTTGATTACCGAGTTGGTGTGGCCCAGGGGGATTCTGATCTTGAACGACTCGTGGATATTGACGGCGCCATGGCAATGGAAAACGGCCGTTTGTATGCAGCCAGTTTCCAGGGAAGAATTATTGGCATTGATATAGCCAGCGGAAGAATTCTTTGGTCAGAAGAAGCGTCCAGCGTGTCAGGTGTTGGGACAGGTTTTGGAAATGTTTATCTGGCGAGTAGCGATAGCCAGATCAGCGCATACAATGCGGATAATGGTCGTGAGGTTTGGCGAGTTGATGCTTTGTTGCATCGTGATATTACTGCGCCAGTCGCGATGGGGAGTTACCTCGCATTTACAGACTTTGAAGGTTACCTTCATCTGATGGCGCAGTCTGATGGCCGATTTGTAGGGCGCCGCAAGATAGATGGAAGTGGTGTTAGATCGGGCGTTGTAGCGGAAGGCGATCGTCTGTATGCCATGAGCAATAAGGGCAGCCTTTTCGTCCTGGAAATTCGATAGGCCAACATTATGCTACCTGTTATTGCGCTGGTAGGCCGACCGAATGTCGGTAAATCAACGCTGTTCAATAGATTAACCCGCACTCGGGATGCCCTGGTGGCAAGCTTCCCCGGACTTACTCGTGACCGGCAGTACGGTAAAGGCGCAATGGGTGACTTCGACTACATAGTCGTAGACACCGGGGGCCTTTCCGGGGATGCAAATGGAATCGATGTGCCTATGGCAGATCAGGCAAAACAGGCAATCGCCGAAGCTGATCTGGTGTTATTCCTGGTTGATGCAAAAGATGGTCGAGCCGCCGGGGATGAAAATATTGCCGAGATGCTCCGCCAGAACGAGATTCCCACTCTGCTGGTTGCCAACAAAATTGATGGCCAGAACTCTGATTTTGTAGCGGCAGAGTTTTATGCGCTGGGTATCGGCCAGCCGAATTTTATTTCGGCAAGTAATGGCATCGGTGTTGGGCAGCTCCTTGACGAAGAAATCAAACCAAGACTGCAAGTTGAGGATGATGGAACCCCGAGTGAGGAAGCAACTGGCATCAAGATAGCGGTAGTTGGCCGTCCTAATGTCGGTAAATCCACGCTGGTCAATCGGTTGCTCGGTGAAGACAGGGTTGTCGTTTTTGATGAGGCTGGCACTACCAGGGACAGTATCTACATCCCTTATGAGCGTGAAGGAAAACCCTACACGATTATTGATACTGCAGGAGTCAGGCGAAGGGGCAAGGTTATCGAGAAGATAGAAACGTTCTCGATCATCAAAACTCTCGAGGCGATTTCGGATGCGAATGTTGTCATCCTGATGGTTGATGCCCGGGAGGGTATCGTAGACCAGGACCTGCAC
>JABJED010000152.1 GCA_018665025.1 Gammaproteobacteria bacterium | reverse complement strand
TTAACCAGCACGCGAATATGAGGATGCTCAGTCCATGGTCATAAGCCACTTATAGAGCACAAGAGATCAGGTTGCAAAAGGGGCGTCTATATGAGGAATTATAACAGGGCTTTTCGATCGAAAGTCTGAGTATCGAATCAGATCGGTTGCCTGCTTGTTTTATGAAAGAGTGGAGCGGAATGACGATTAGTAGTTAAACGCTACCAAGTTTTTTGTTGTTTGTGGTTATTGGCTGACCTGGTGATGGGCGATTAGCCAACATAATTTCTGTTGGGAATACTGCCCAGCCGAAGGCTACTCCTGGCCTGTGAAGCCAACGACCCCTGAAGAGCTTGATACGATTTCTCATAAAATCGCTAAACAGGTATCCCGATACAAGTACCCCGTCTGACGGCTAATGTTCGGGAAATGGTGTTTGGTCACCCAAAGCAATCCTGAAGGCAAGCGCTTCGGCAGATTTAAGAAGCAAGCGAGTCGAAGAAGAGTTTATATCCTGCTCGCCGCCCACGATCATTAAGCCTTCGATGACAGCGGCCAGCAGGGTTGCCCGAAGGGTTACTTCTTCCTGACTCTCGTCCGGAACCAGGGCACTGATATGGAAACTCAATTGAGCAATATCGATGGCATAAAGTTGGCCAAACTTTGCGCCGGAAAAATCATCCAATGATCCGATAACAGCCCAGAGTTGGACGAAAAACCGACGGGTTTTACTGGATGTAATTTCGTTGAAATTGAAATTCAGCACTGCTTTGAAACGTTCAGTCGGAGAAGTCCCAACTGTGCTGAGATGGTCATCGTAGGCTTGTTGATAGATCTTCTCGAGCTCAACGAATAAGGCTTCGATAAGATCTCCGCGGGTTTTGTAGTAGTACTGGACGTTGGCCAGACTAATGTCAGCCCGTTCCGCTACATTTCGCATCGTAAACCTGGAGATATCCTCCTGTTCTAGTACTTCTTTGGCCGCGACCATGATCCTGGCGGCTGTTACTTTACCAGCACGCCGGGTGGCTGTGCCTTGGCGTACACCTGCGGTTTTCCGATTACTTGTTCTGCCGGTGGCACTTTTCATTCTGACTCTTGGGTTTTCCATGCGATTGGAAAGACTATATGACAATTCGAAATATTTGTCACTTGACATATTTATTGTCAAATGACCTAATATAGGTCAAATGACTTAACATAGGTCAACTGACATAATATTTAAGGGATGGGTGAGAGAGATGTGCCAGACAAAAGATGACTCGGGCCAAAATCAAAAGAATAACGGTGAATCTCCACACACCAGTATCGACTCGCCCAGACGAAAATTTCTAAAGACGGCTGGTATAGGTGTAGCAGCGGCAACTGTTTCACCGACACTGCTAGCCGCATCGTCAAAATCCGCAATTACCGTCACCGATAACGGTTACGACGTAATAGTGATTGGTGGTGGATTCGCGGGTGTCACTGCGGCACGGGACATCAGCATGCGAGGTCATCGCGCGCTGATTCTCGAAGCGCGACCGCGGCTTGGTGGGCGTACCTTTACCAGTCGGTTTGCAGATCACAACATAGACCTCGGAGGAACCTGGTTCGGCAACTCCCAGCCTTTCATCTGGGCTGAGAAAATGCGTTATGGATTGGAGCTAGCTGAGAGTGCAGCAGCAAATTCAGAGCAGACTATCTGGATGAACGGCGACAATCGTGTTGTTGGTGATGGTTCAACTTATGCGCAAATCTATGGTTCGGCGGCTGAAGCTTTCTATGCACCGACCCGAGAATACCTGCCAAGAGCCTTTGATCCTCTGTTCAGGAAAGATTTTGGTGATCTCGACGAGACAACTGCAGCACAAGCTATTGATCGACTCGATTTGACTCAGGTGCAAAAAGACCTGTTACACAGTTTCGCGGGAATTAATGGCCACTCTTTCTCTGACAAGAGCAGCTATCTCGACCAGCTTCGCTGGTATGCACTCGGTGATTACGACCTCTGGAACATGTGGGACAACCTGTCCCGTTATCGCTTTGCCGGCGGCACAAAATCACTGATTGAGAAGATCCACGCTGACGGTGACTTCGAAACACGATTAGGTACGGCCATAAGCGAGGTTCACCAGGACGGCGACAAGGTTACAGTAACGACGAATAGGAGTGAGAAGATCGAGGCGCGCTCGGTAGTCGTTGCTGTTCCACTCAATTGTATTCACGACATCAAATTCAGCCCCTCTATATCAAAAATAAAACTTGAGGCCAGCCGAAGAGGGCATACAGGTTCAGGCACGAAGCTTTATGCACAGGTAGAAGGGAAGAATCCGGTGTTTATGGGGCATGGCAAGGAGTCAATGCCGCTCTGTTTTGCGTGGACCGAATACAACGATGCCCACAGTCAGGTGGTCTGTGGGTTTGGCTTGAGTCCCAATCTGCTCGATGTGAATGATGATGATGAAGTTCAGGCTGCTTTTAACCAGTATATGCCGGGTTTACGCATCAGCGAATCTGTTAGCTACGACTGGAACCATGATCCCTATTCAAAAGGTACCTGGTGCATGTACCCACCGGGTATGTTGACCAGCAGTCTGGCGGAACTTCAACGCCCGGAAGGTAACATCTTTTTTGCAGGTGCAGATATCGCCAATGGGTGGCGTGGATTTATAGACGGAGCCATCGAAAGCGGTGCCAGAACGGCAACGCAAATTGATGAGTATCTTTCAGCAGGAGCGTCTGCATGAGGTTTATCAGACTAATACCACTAGTGACGCTGTTCGTGTCCGGCTGTGTGATTGCCGGTTCACAGCCGGTCACATTGGTAGGTGGTTTTGTCGCAGTTGGTCATCCCGCGATTGCGACAGGGCCAGAAGGTCAGACATTTACCTACGGTGTCCGCGGCGGCATGATTCTGGAGATGCCATCTGGCCAGAAAATCAAACTATCGATCGACTGTACCGGCATCGATTCCGTTGGCAAAGGTCAGCAAACAGACGGACACGGTCATTGTGTCTGGCGTGATGGCGATGACGATCAGTTGTTTGTCTCACTCAAAACCATCGCGTCGGGAAACCGCTATTCAATTACCGGTGGTACTGGCAAATGGCGAGCATCAACGGGATCAATCGATACCACGTTTACCTATTTACCTGCACCGGCACCCGAACTTTTTCTTGGTGTGGAGGAAGGCTCGGGTCATCTGGAACCTAGGGCCACAGACAAATGAAGACCTGCTATTGGTTGATACTCACTTTTTTCAGTCATATAGCCCTGTCTGACACCCGTTGTGATGCAGAAAGGGGTAAGAAGTTATATAGGAAATGTGCCATCTGCCACAGCCTGGATCCTTCTGCACCACAGGGTGCCGGGCCCAATCTTCATGCAATTATGGGCAAAAATGTCGCTAGTGGATCAGATTTTTCATTTTCTCAGGCATTGGAAGAAAAGGGAGGCACCTGGAATGACGAGTCCCTTGAAGTGTTTCTGAAAAACCCGATGAAGGACGTTCCGGGGACGGTGATGGCTTTCGCCGGATTCAAAAAAGAAGAAGACCGTAAACAGATCATCTGCCATTTGCGCTCAGCATCTGGTCAATAACTAAGCAAAAAGGAGAACAAAGTGAATCATCGAATCAGCCTGTTTTTTGTTGCTGGGTTAGCCATGTTGTTTAACGTTGCTAACGCCGCTGTACTTGAGGAGGTAATCGTGACCGCACAAAAGCGTGAGCAGAGTGCGCAGGACGTAGGTATATCAGTGACTGCACTCAGTGGGGCACAGACCGAAGCTCTTGGTTTGCACACCACTCAGGAAATCATTCAACAGATTCCTGGTTTGCAGGTTCAGTCGTTCACCCCGGGGTTTACTACCTTTAACTTACGCGGTATTTCCCAAAACAATTTCCAGGACAACCTGGAAGCGCCTGTGGCGGTGTATTTGGATGATATCTACTTTGGTAGCATGAACGCCGTGAACATGCAGATGTTCGACATGGCCGCAACCGAAGTATTGCGCGGCCCCCAGGGTACACTTTTTGGTCGCAACGCTACTGGTGGCTTGATTCATTTTCGTACCCGTAAGGCAGACGAAGATGAGTTCAATGGTTATGCCAAAGTCTCCTTTGGCGAACGAAGCAATAACGTGGTGGAAGGCGCCGTAGGCGGAGCGCTGAGTGACAGTGTCCGTGGCAGAATTGCCGGCCGTTGGGAACAAGCTGATGGTTATGTGGAAGCAGGAAGTGTTGCTGCAGGTGTGCTCGGCCCCACAGGATTTACCGCCACCGGTAGCGATGCAATCGGCGCTGATGGTTTTGTTTTACGCGGCAATTTGCAAATCGATATTTCGGATAGAACCTCCTTGGATCTTTCTGCGATGCGCACCGAGGATGACGATGTCGACTCAGGGCACTATGTCGTTAGATTTACGGGCGCCGAACCAGATACACTTTTTGGCCTGGAAAATGGACCAGTGCTTACCGGAGATGTGCATAGACACGCCTCGGATGTCACTGATACAGGTTTAAATCGCGACAGCACTGTCCTAAGTTTTCACCTCCGTCACGACTTTACCAACGGCATGCAGTTGGATTACATCGGAGCCTTTCAGGATGTGTACAAATTTAATAAGGAAGACGCTGGAGGTGGGTTAGTGTTTTTTCCTTTTTCCACCAAAGCCGATTACGAGCAGCAATCCCATGAGTTTCGTTTGTCAGGCGAAACCGATAGCTTGCGTTGGCAGGCTGGCCTCTACCTGCTTAATATCGATTATGCTGGTCAGGCACGCACTGGTGGACCGGCTATTATCGGTGATCCTACCGGTGTCGTTATTCAGGATACTGAGCTGAGTTCCGAAAACTGGTCAATTTTCAGTGAAGTAGAGTTTGATTTATCTGATAGTTTAACCGTAATAGCAGGTGCTCGTTGGTCTCAGGATGACAAGGAAATCAATTTTATTAACACCGCCAGCAATTTTAGCGCGGCTGCAGGAATACCTGACGGTACCGTCTTGTTTGATCTGCTAAGTGCCATTGGCGCAAGTGCAAACCCCGCGCACGCCAAAGTCGATGAGATTGATTACGGTGATGTGGCTACGCGTCTGCAGTTGAACTACCAAGTAGACGATACCTTGATTTATGCCTCGATTAACCGCGGTATCAAGGGCGGTAACTGGTCACCCTCGTCTGCGGTTACCTTGGATGACTTTCGACATGATGAAGAAGATCTAATGGCCTATGAATTGGGTTACAAAACCACCTTACTGGATGGGACTGGTCGATTGAACGCCTCCATTTTCTATTATGATTATTCCGACTACCAAGCGTTCTCACTGTCCGGGGGTACGCCTCAAGTAACCAATGAGGATGCCAGTGCCTTTGGTGGCGAAGTAGAATTTGTATATATGCCCAATAACCACTGGGACTTTAATTTCGGTTTGGCCTACATGGACTCGGAAGTTGACTTCATTCCAGGTGTAATCCCTGGCAGTGGTAACACAGATGTGGAACTCCCCCAGGCTCCAACTTTGAGTGCAAACCTGCTGGCAAGGTACAACACGGATGTGGCTAGCGGTAATTTGGCATTGCAGCTAGATGGGAATTGGAACGACGATCACTATATGGAAGGTTCTAATTCAATCGCATCAGAGCAGGAAGCATATACCGTGCTTAACTTCAGGGCCTCTTATACGATGGCTAACTGGGAAGTTTCAGCATGGGTCAGGAATTTGACCGATGAGGAATATCTTCTGTACAACCTGGATCTGGGTTTTATCGGGTTTGTAGAACAGGTTTATTCAGCGCCTCGACAAGCAGGTCTTACCCTGAGTATGGATTTCTAATGGACTTGGGTTAAGACATGGTCGCAAGTCAGGTTCCGAACCTTGAGCTGGAAAAATTGATCAAAGTTGCTCGTCAGGAACCTGGCAGGGCATTGGAGCAAGAATTCTACTCAGCACGTGAATTTCACACTGCTGATATGCAAGCTGTGTATAGAAAGCAGTGGTTATTGGCAGGACACGTATCCAGTATTCCTGAGAGAGGACAGTATTTCCTTTTTGAAATAGACAAAGAGTCGATCATCATCGTCAGGGAAAACGAAGCCAGCGTAAATGCATTTTACAATGTTTGCCGTCATCGTGGTTCCCGGATCTGTCTTGAAAGGGAAGGTCGGCGCAAACTATTGACCTGCCCGTATCACGCCTGGACTTACAGCCTGGACGGAACGCTAAAAGTCGCGAGGTTAATGCCGGAAGACTTCAAGAAGGAGGAATACGGTCTCCGTGCGTGCCATATAAGACTGTTCGAGGGGCTAATATTCATCAACTTGTCTAATGGTACCCCCCCTGATTTTGATGAAGCCTATCGAAGCATGTTGCCACTTGCCCAGCAGCAGGGATTGGCGACCGCCAAAATTGCCGTCAAGCAGAGTTATCCCACCAGGGCTAACTGGAAACTGGTCGCGGAGAATTTCATGGAGTGTTATCACTGCCAGTCTGCTCACCCGGAATACTGCGCGGTACATCCACAGGATCAGCTTTTGGCCGTTGGTGCTGGACCAGGTTCGGGCTCGGGCGAAGACGCCGCTGCATACCAGCCCATTCTTGATTTGTGGGAAGCGGAGTCTGCAGCCATGGGATACCTGAATGACATGATAGATGCAGGAGTATTGAGTCTGGGCATGCAGCAAGCGGCTCGCTATCCCATCAATTCAGATAAAGGTTTCTTATCCGAAACGATAGACGGCAGACCTGCTTGCAAAAAGTTGATGGGTGATTTCAAGCAGGCAGATGGTGGAGAAACTGCCCTGGCGTTCAACCCATTCAGTTACGTTCTGGCCAGTAATGATTTTGCAGTCATGTTTCGTTGGACTCCTCAAGATGAAATGAATACCGATGTAGAAGTCACCTGGCTGGTACATGAAGATGCCGAGGAGAATGTCGACTATGACCCGCGTAATGTCGCTTACGTATGGGACACGACACTCAAGCAGGATAAGAAAATTACCGAAGATAATCAATCGGGAGTGTGCTCAGAAAGTTATCAACCAGGTCCCTATTCGACACAGGAAGCACGTAACGTTGTCTTTAAGCAGTGGTATTTGGATCAATTAGAATCGTCGCTTTAGTAAATTCATCGCGCTTGGAAGATACTAAGTGCAGTAAATCGAAGTCGGTACTAAATGAATGGCATCAATACCAGCCTTTTCCATCCCAACAGGTAGTGACATAAATGATTAAACCTCATCGCTTAGTTCCTCTCTATTTGGGTGGAATAATGATGCTGGGGCTTATGGGCACCTATACCATTCCCTTTGTAATTGGGGCGTTCATTGATGGCTTGGGCATGAACGCCCAGTCTGCGGGTGCCTTGGGTACCGTGGAGATTTTCAGTATCGCAGTGTCTGCGCTAACACTATCACGGGTACTGACACCCTCGAATTTGAGAAGGATAAGCGCTGTGGCGATTGTCCTTTGTATTGTAGCTCAAGCCCTCTCATCGGTGACCACCAGTTATCACGGGCTGGTGATACTCCGCTTATTGGCTGGCGTCGCGAGTGGAGCCTTATTGGCTGTTGTGAATATGGTGATCGCAACGTCAAGATCACCGGCATCACTATACGGCTGGGTGTTCGCCATAGCTTCATTAGGATTCGCAATAATGCTCACGTTTCTACCCTACAGTCTTGCGTTTAACGGACAACAAGGACTATTTATAGCTATTACGTTCATCTGTCTGCTTATTTCCCCGCTGACTTGGATGCTACCAAAACCATCTTTTGCAGATACAGGTCAGGCAGAAAGGCAGAGTAGTCAAGACAGTTCGGCTTTCCTTATTGGCCTATTTTTCCTCGCCTTGACGATTGTTTATCTGATGATGGGCGGAGTCTGGTCTTTTAGTGAACGAGTGGCCAATAATTTGCTTATTGAACAAGATGCGATTGGTTTGTTGCTGGGACTGTCGACATTGACAGGTGTCATCGGTGCCATTTCAGCGGGTTTCCTGGCTAAGGCCGAAAGATTAACGACTCCAGTAGCCCTGGGATTTGTGGTAAGCGGAATCTCTGCGGTTGTAATAGCGCAGTCGGGTGATCTCGCCGTTTATTCCATCGGTATTCTTCTCTATGGCTACTGCTATATGTTTACCGTCACTTTTGTGTTGGGTATTGCCGCGGCCCTGGATTCAGCTGGCAGAGTAGCTATAGCCACCAATGCTTACTTAATGATTCCTTATTCACTTGGCCCGGTAGTATTTGGTATCGCCGGCCTGGGTAACATATCAATACTTGGCTGGATATCCCTGGCAGGTTGCGTTCTGGCGGTATTAATTATTTTTCCTGTTAGCAGAAGAGCTGAACGTCACAGCCCATGATGGGTAATTGATCACATAATTCATCACTAAAGATCCAGTAAGTAACGGGCGAGTAACTGGGTTACCTGATTAGGAGGATACTGGTAACGAAGTACTATCCTGTAAAAAGGTAATGCGCACTATTAAGACGCATAGCAAGTTCAGAATGGAGTCCACCCAATACGCATTGCTTCCTACCCTGCTCATTGCCCGACCACTCCCCTTATATAAAGTTGGCCTTTACCGTGAACGGTGAGTGGCTTGCCTTATTTCGTAATTGCAAAACGTGGGTTCGCTGGTGTGGAAGGTAATTCGTGGGCAAAAAATAAAGAAGATGAAATAGATGCACTGATTGAATTAACTTCTTATCGAAATGGTTACTGGGTTCTAAGTATCGGGGTATGGTTTCTATTGATACAACTTTTGTATGTTGGAAGTGGTGGTTGGTATGATATTTTAGAAAATTCGTCCCCTTCCTTTATATCCCATTTGTTACTACTATTTTTTGTTCTGGCAGAAGTGACTAATTTTATTACCCAACTCTACCATTACCGTAAAGGTATTTAAGTTGTCTAAGAGTTTAAGTAACAATATTAGAAGACTGAGATTTGAGGCAGACGAAATGTCGGTAGCGTAACTGCCTACCACCGAAACTCTGGTTAGACCCAATTTCCTCTACGCTAGCGTCTGGCACCATTTAAAACTCCACCACTGATCGAATACTTTTCCCTTCATGCATCAAGTCAAAAGCTTTGTTTATGTCTTCTAACGGCATTTTGTGAGTA
>JABJED010000151.1 GCA_018665025.1 Gammaproteobacteria bacterium | reverse complement strand
GGTTAAGCAGTCGTTCCAGCTAGACCGGGGTATTCTGCGCCGGTTTGTGCGCCTTGGATTTCCTTCTGGCATTGAAATGTTTCTTAACGTTGCCGCCTTTAACTTGTTTCTGCTGATGTTCCAGTCCTACGGGATTGCCGAGTCTGCATCTGCGGCAATAGTGTTCAACTGGGATATCGTTTCTTTCGTCCCGATGATCGGGCTCAACGTCGCGATTATCAGTTTGATCGGCCGATATATCGGGGCGGGTGATACGACACTCATGAGTCAGGTGATTCGGATTAGCTTTATGCTTGGCCTGGGCTACTCCAGCATCTTGGCGCTGTTGTTTTATCTGGGCCGAGAACCCCTGGTGGCAATTTTTCTGGCAACCGGTAGCTCAGGCGAGATTCAAACACTCGCCTCTTTTATGATGATTGGTTTAGCCACCTACGTGATGGCCGATGCAACTATTCTGGTTGCCGGCGGTGTACTTCGAGGTGCTGGTGATACACGTTGGCTGATGTGGGCGAGCGTGCTGATTCATTGGTTGATGCTGGCCGTGCAGTACTTTGTGATTAAAGTGTGGGAGTTGGGGCCGAAAGTTTCCTGGGTTGTGTTCGTCTCAATGATCCTGATGACAGCCATTATGTATTTGCTCCGGCTGACGAGTTCCCGTTGGCGAACACCAGAAGCTTTTGCCAGAGTCATGTCAGAACAGTAGTCTTACAATGGTTCACGAAACAGCACAGTGAATGCGCCACTGGAGTCAGCGCGCAGTGGCGCCACGTTCAGTAAGTAGACCCTGTATAACTCGATGGCTGAGATTGAATCGATGCACTCAGAATTCCCCTACAATGAAACCGGTAAATTGTTGCACAAAGTTGTCAAGAAATGGCGCAGGAATGAAGGCGACTGATCAGCACCATTTACGCGGGTTCGAAATAAAGTAACGTCGCGCTGTCTTGCAGCTGGAACACGGGTTTTACTGCCATGCCGATGATCAACGCCTCTGGCGCAACATTGATCATTACCGAATTCAGGCGAACACCTTCGTTCAGTTCGACAACGACAATCAGTTGAGGAATATCATCAGCAAATTGCGGTGCGGTTGGTCTGCGTGCCACTGTGTAACTGTAAAGGGTGCCGTTACCCGTAACCCCCTTCCAGGTAAGGTTGGGTGACAGACAGCCGTTACAGTGACTGCGCGGGTAAAAAACCCAGGCGGCGCAGTCGTCGCACTGTTGCAATATCACTTGATGATTTGCCAATCCCTTCCAGAAAGGTTCGCTATTCGGAGTAGGAACAGGTAACGGCCTGATCGACGCCATGTTAAGCACCCTCCAGGATTATCGCGGACTGCTCACTCATAATGCCACCTGTGCCCGTGATCAGCGCAGCATTGCAGTTGGCAATCTGACGGCCATCAGCCCTACCCATTATTTGTCGGACACCTTCAACAGGCTGTGACATACCACCTGCCATCCCTGCAGCTTGCCCCGCACCTAGTTGTCCACCGTGAGTATTGACCGGAAAGCTGCCACTGAAAGTCAGGTCGTTCTCATTAACGAAAGTCGTGCCTTCTCCCTTGTTACAAAACCCAGAGTCTTCAATCGTTAAAAGCACCGTGATGGTGTAACAGTCGTAAGCTTCAAGCACATCAACATCTTTTGGCTTTTTCCCGGACATCGCGAAAGCACTTGCTGCTGCCGGTCCAACCGGTGATACCGTCATGTCCTCGGCATAGGTTACAGACCTAGTTGTCAGCCGCTCGCCGAACCCTGTCACAAAGACCGGCCGATGTTTGCACTTTTTAGCCAAACGCTCACTCACTACAACGACTGCACTTCCTCCTGCACACGGCATGACAATTTCAAGAATGTGTAACGGGTCTGCAATCATCTTGCTCTGCAATACGTCATCTATGGTAATCGGTTCACCATAGAAGACTGCATTGGGATTGCCTTGGGCGTTGGTCCGCTGATCGACCGCTATTTTTGCCAGGGCCCGTTCATCATAACCATAGGTGGCGGCATAGCGCTGCGCGATTAGCGCGTAACCGGCATTTTGCGCGACGTTGCCATAAGGTACGTCATACTCTGCTTGCGGCGAACCCCATTTGGCACTGGTAGATCCATAGACTCGGGTCGGATCTTTGGGTGGTGGGTTCGGATTGGATGGGATCGGTAATCCAGGGGCGGCGCAGACAACGGCTTCGCAGATTCCCATTTCAATCGCGGCGGCAGCGCGCCAGATCATGCTGACAGGGGATGCCCCGCCAAGATCAACCGTTTCTGCGAAGTTGACCTGCAGGCCCAGATACTCAGCAATGGTCGCCGGGGCAAACATGGTGGACTCGGGAATCGCGGCGCAACACAGACCATCAACATCGTGTTTGCTGAGCCCAGCATCTGCGAGAGCCAATTGGGTAAGTTCTGCCCACTGCTCCAGGAAGAACTTCCGTTTGCCCGTGTACTTCCGAACATTCTTGTAATCTGCGACACCGGTTACAGCCGCACGACCCTTCAGACCCATCAGAACAATTCCTCTCATCGAGAGGAGCTACTATCGCAGAAAGATATTGAGATGACGAGGCTGTGATCCCGCCTGGATGTCTCGCAAAAAGCTTGCTGGTACGGGTATTAACTTATGGTTACTCAGCAATCGTATATTCGCGCGGTCAATTTCGAACATAACAGCCTTTAGCTAGAATTTCCGCTCGTTATTACCATAATGGTATAATATCCACCATATTGGTAATTAACATCCAAAAACCCTTAGTTTTATAACGATCGCGTCTACATTCATCAAATTGATTACCATAATGGTGGCAATATCAGGAGAATGTGTATACATTGCGCCACACCGCAAAGGGGGAGAAAAACATTATGTTTAAAAAAATCCATCAAAATTTTAACGCTGCATTATTTGCAATGGCTATAGCGACTTTCGCTTTTAGTTCATTTTCAAATGAGGCAGCAGCACAAACTGCTGAGAGAAATAGTCTTGCTCTCGAAGAGATTGTTGTCACGGCCAGAAAAAAATCTGAGTCGATTCAAGATGTTCCATTAGCTGTTACAGCTATCACAGATCAACTGCGAGAAGGCAGCGTGCGTCGTTTAGAGGACATACAGGCTTTTGCGCCTAACCTGTTCATTAATCGGACACCGGGTATTGCCAGTGGTGCCGCGATTACGATCCGGGGTGTCGCATCGCTTGAAAGTGATAAAAGCTTCGAACCCTCGATTGGGGTTGTGATGGACGGTATGTTCCTGGGAACATCGAGCGGCGTGCTTCTTGATAATTTCGATATCGAGCGCATCGAAGTACTACGTGGCCCACAAGGAACACTGTTCGGTAAAAACACGACCGGCGGGATCCTTAATGTCATCCGCACGCCTGTTTCCCTGACCGAAATGGGGGCTGATCTGAGCCTAACCGCTGGTGAGTACGGCCGGCAAGATGTTAACGCTGTTGTTCAAATCCCCATTATTCAAGATACGCTCGGACTTAAGTTGTTTGCTGCCAAAGTGGAGCATGATGGACACGTCCGTAACACCACTCGGAACGAAGACGTTGGTGGCGATGACAAAACAAACTACGGTTTCACTGCACTTTGGGCGCCGACGGATAATTTCGATCTGAAAGTTCACTACGAAGTTATGGAAGATACGAGCGTGCAGGGCGCGTACACGAACAGGAACAGAGTTGGAGAGTTAGCGTGTACGCTTACTCTGATCGGTTTTGACCCTGCAAACGGTTGTGAAAAAGACGCGAACGACGGTAAGGACAAAGTTGAATCTGATAGTAAAAACTTTAGTGACAATGAGTATGAGTCAACGATAATTACAGCGAATTACGACACGGACGCCTTCTTGTACACCTACATCTATTCGCAACGCGATATGGATGAGCAAAATATGCAAGACTTTGACGGTGCGCCGGTCCATCTTTTGAGAATGAATTTCTTTAATGATTGGGAGCAAACGAGTCACGAATTCAGAGTGACCTCACAATTTTCAGAAAAAGTTCAATTTATCGCCGGCGTCTATGATTGGGAAGCGGACTTTGAGCAACGTTGGGATGTTTACGACTTGTTTTATCAGTTATCACGTCTAGGCAATCCTACGTGGGCACCTGGCAGACAGGGAGTTGCAGGATACGCCGATGTCTTCCCATGGGAAGACGATGTTGCTGGAAACAATGGGCAGGCTCAGGTCACTGAATCCTTAGCCGTGTTCGCGTCCGCAGACTGGTATTTGAATGAGCAATGGACGCTGACAGCAGGTTTCCGCTGGACTGAAGAAGAGAAGGATTTTGTCGGTGGTTCATCTGCGCCGGGTTATTACCCAGACAGAAACGAGCCATGGCCTGGGATTTATAATCCTTACTATGCTAAAGCTAAATGGACTGAAACTACGCCAAAACTTGGAGCAAGATATACGCCTACAGATAACACCATGTATTATGCATCTTATAGCGAAGGCTTTAAGAGTGGTGGTTTCTTTGCTCGACAGGCTAATTATCTTATCGATCCTTCCTACGAACCTGAGTATGTTAAAAATTACGAGTTTGGCTGGAAGACGACATTGCTAGACGGAAGAATGATCTTTAACGGTGCAATTTTCAGATCAGAATATGATGACAAGCAAGAATCTATTTTGATCCCTGTCAATCTATCAAATGTAGCTACCGTTGTTCGAAACGCTTCTTCACTTGAGATGACGGGATTGGAATTAGAGGTGATGTACCAAGTTAGTGAAGCCTGGGACGTTATGGCAACTTATGGCTACTTGAACTCAGAGTACGATAATTACGTTGCTGATCTTACCGGTGACGGAATTGTCACTGACAATTCAGACCTAGTGCCACGTAACACGCCTGAAAACACCTTTGGTCTAACGACGTCTTATACGACCCAAATCGGCGATGGCGATCTTAAGGCAAGAATCTCGTATCGTTTCAGGGATTCAATGGAGACTGAGTCACAGAACAATCCATTAGGCAGCCTCGACAGCATCCATAATGTTAACGCGAACATAAACTACACGATTAGTAATTACATGGTATCCGTGTGGGGTCGAAACATTACAGATGAAAGAGAGGAAAGGTGGTCAACCATTGGCGGCCTTACTTCTCGCGGATGGTGGAATGAGCCTGCTACTTACGGCGTAACGTTTTCTGCCTCTTTTTAAGAATGTTTGGGTAATAGCAAGATAATTAAGGGCGCTTTATGCGCCCTTTTTTTGGGTAAAATTCTGACAAACCCATGATCTTTGGTCAGCCCTAACGGCGTCCCCTACCACCGCCGCGGGCTCCACCGCGCTGGCGCGCTTGAGCATGACGATTCATGTTCTGATGATTCATGGTCTGATGATTCATGGTCTGATGATTCAGCTGAGGCCGCGATTGCGCGCGCTGCGCTGGCATGCTGGTCGGCTTGTGGCGTTGCAAAGTCTTCGCTGAAGCGGGCTTGCTGTTGGACGTATTCTTCCAGCTGTTGTTGTTCCGCACCTGCCACTGGCCAGCATTCTTGCGTGCCACCTGGCCGGTCTTACTGGCGTATAAATCGTTTTTGCGCGCTGTGTTACTGCGCGCAACTTGCCGCTGACCCTTCAATGCATTCTTATCAGCATTTCGATGACGGTTTTTGTCATTGTTATACAGGTTGTTCTTTCGACTGGAATTGGAAATGTTATTGCCAACCTTGTTGCGATTGCCCACGCTGATACTGTTGCCGATATTGATATCGCCAGTATTGATGTTGACGTCGTTGTGGTGGTATCCGCCACCGTATCTCCCGCCGCAGCAGTAGCCACCATGGTAGCCGTGATAGCCGCCGCCCCAGCTCACACCGACCCGGTAGAAGGGCCCACCCCAGCTCACGCCATAGTTCCAGCCCGTCCAGGGGTTGTAGCCCACATGGAATCCCCAGGTGGGTGCGCGTGGGTAATAAACGGCGCCTATATAAGGAGGGTAGTACCAGCCGGTACCGTAAACAGGCACACCGTAATAAGGGTACGACCCCATGTATCCAGGGGTGTAACCCACGTAGACAACCTCGGGCGTAGAATCGTACACGGTGACATAGGTTGTGTTGTAAACAGGAGAGCTGGGCGGAATAGCTGCGATTTTATCGCTGGGTACGGTGTCAGCTACAATCCATGCGCCCTCTGCTGAGGCACTGGAAAACCACACGCCGTTGTCTACGGCATAGAACTCGCCGTCAATTCGTAGCACCTGAGCCGCAGTGTTCACGGCATAAGCGATCTCTGTGTCTTTAATGACTTCAAACCGGGGTTTGCCGTCATACGTTACGGTTAGCTTTGCTTCACTTCGCTTAATCGCCGAGGTTTGCGGTATTTGTGCATCAGCTATCGCCTCATTGGCTTCTTCCGTACCAGCGATAGACGTTCTAATGCCGCCAATATCTGAGGCGGGTGGGATGTCCTTAAAGGCCTCGGGTAGTTTATCCGCGCGAACAAAAACCCACGGGCCATCTTGCTTGCCAGACCGAAACCAGCGGCCGGACAACTGGATGTACATGTTGCCGCTGGCTAAATCTCGCAACCAGGGTGTTTCAGTGTTTTTGACATAGAGCAGTTTGCCACCGTCCAGGCTGGTCCACTCCGGTTTGCCGGCACTAACAATGAGCTCCGTAGGCGCATTAGCGGTGATAATAGCGGGAATTAGCGTTGGCACCGGGTCGTTTGATGTTGGAATCATGGCCACCAAATCTGCCGGTGGAGAGGTCGTTTGCTCCCAGGGGCCCATAGCGGCCTTAGATTGGTACCAAAGGCTGCCACTGGTGAGATAAAACGCTTTGGTTTTAGTGTTTTTTACGATAACCAGGGCAGTATTCAGCGCGCGCTGGTAGGGGCTGTTCTCGACCTCCTCGAAATGCGGTTTGCCATCGAACAGAGCGAGCACAGCGAGTTTTTCGCTGAACACGATTTTCGGCGGATCGTTATTAATATCTTCCAGACTCTTCTGTACGTTCTGCGAGGTGGTAAGCGCAGCGGTCATACCGGACAGAGAGGCCTCAAAGCTGGCGTTATTCAGGGCTTTTTCAGCGGCCTGCTTGAATCGCTGTTCTCCTGTGTCTTTGGAGTCTGGCCAGGTGACCTTAGTGACTGCTATGTTACTGAAGCTGACCGTATCTTCATCGCGGTCGGTTTCGATAGATGAGGTGAACCAAAACACCCCGTAGATCGGGTCCTTCCTGCTTTTCATTTCAATCGACATGGCGGCGCGTCCCTTCAGGGTTTTGCCGTTCAATTCTTCCGGTTGTGGTTGATAGACGACGATAGTACCGCCTTCTACTGGCAGTTCCTGTGGCCAATTACCAGCGGATGAAAATTGTGCGACCGCAAGCATGAGCAAAGCTACTGCCCAGCTGAGCACGCTGACCTTGTTCCCTAAATATTTCTTCATACTGGTTTGTTTCTCCTATTGGATTCCCATTCACTGGGTTACAACGCACTGGATTCCTGACTGAAATACAGAAAAATATCGCCTCGGCAAGCGCCGCTGCTCATCTATCGTATACGCTTTTGCCACAGAAGAGACCAATTTTGAGCAATTCCATGCGCAACAAGATAAGCAAAATAAACCACATTTTCTAAACATCGACAGGTGTTTACCGCTATTCGTATCACGATCCCCGAGGTCGTTACTTTAGTGCTAGTCTTGTCTGCCCAGCCGAAAGGAACAATTCTGATGCGTTCGATCTTCCTCATGGTGCTTTTGTTAAATGTTTCCCTGGTGTTTGCAGAGACTGAACCTGTCTCGATGGGTGAATACACCACCTGTGCCGTCTATCACAGGATGATGGCAGGCTCTTTCAGGATGAAGGGCGATCTTCAGATCATGGCGGATCTCGAATCTGAAAAGATGGATGATCTCATTAAAATGTCCAAACTCGCGGCTGCCGAAGAGTATGGCGAGGCCTCCGCAGAAGAATACTTCCTTGAAGAGTGGCGTGATGTACTCGCCTATATGACCGACCAGATCAACCGCAACTACGAAAACGTCTCCGTGCTAAAGGCAAGATACAAAAAACGATGTGATCGTCTTGGCGCGTCATTGGTCAGTGGTGCAACAAAATAGCAGTTCTAAACCCTATCTTCTTCAAGAGCTTCTTTGCGGGCTTCGTTACCGCTCGCCAGAATCATGGCAGGCTCAAACAATAAGCTGACTTGCAGAAAAGGCCGAATCATCTAGGATACACAATTCGAATTTTACGGAGCATCTTATGTCGCGAATCTTGGTTTTTGTTTTGGCCAGCCTACTGACTGCCTGTTCCGATAGCGGCGATACCAACGTGCAATCCAGCTCGACACCTTCTGTAGAGCTCCCAAATATGCAAAAAGTTCTTCAATCGAAATTTCTTAACGCCAAACCAGGTGAGGTCATAACAATCCCGGCAGGAACGTTTGATTTTCAACGATCGCTCTCGCTAAAAGTTGATGGCGTCACCGTTCGCGGCGCGGGCATGGATAAAACCATCCTCAACTTCAAGAATCAGATAAGCGGCGCAGAGGGCATACTGGTGACGGCCAGCGATTTCACTATCGAAGACCTGGCCATTGAAGACACTAAGGGTGACGCCCTCAAGATCAATGATGGAAAGAACATCGTCGTACGTCGGGTTCGCACTGAATGGACTAATGGACCAGACACCAACAATGGCGCCTACGGCATTTATCCAGTGCAAACAGAGAACACACTGATCGAGGGGGTCATTGCTATAGGCGCCTCCGATGCTGGTATCTATGTTGGTCAGTCTCGTAACGTTGTAGTCCGTGACAGTAGAGCAGAATACAACGTGGCGGGTATCGAGATCGAGAATACGGTAGACGCCGATGTGTACAACAATGTCGCAACCAACAACACTGGTGGCATACTGGTGTTCAATATGCCTAACCTTTCCCTTGAGGGTGTTAGGACACGAATCTACAACAACCAAGTCGTCGACAACAACACAGCGAACTTTGCAGCACCGGGCGGTGCGGTCGCAGGGGTACCTGCGGGCTCAGGTATTTCAATAAATTCCAACGACCTTGTTGAGGTTTTCGACAATGACCTTAAGAACAATCAAACCGCCCACATTGTGATCTCAAGCGTTTACTCCACCAACTACAGCGACAGAGATAACGCTTCTTCTTTTGATCCGTATCCAGAAAAAATATCAATTCATGACAATCGTTATGAGGGTGGGGGTAATGACCCCGACACAGATTATCTTCCCCAACTTAAGGCTGCTGTCTTTGGCGAAGAGGGATCGTTTCCAAACGTTATCTGGGATGGTTTTGTGAATCCAGAACTCCTTGTAGATGGCAAACTGCCAGCCGAGTATCAGATCTGTATCTACAATGAAGCTTCCAGCGCAGTCTTTAACGTCGATGCCCCAAATCAGTTCGCCAACCCAAGGGTCAATGAGACTGACCACCAGTGCAGGCATAGTCCGCTGCCTGCTGTGCAGTTAGAGAGCTTTTGAACGTTGCGCCTTAATCCTCTCGCTCTGGCGAGCGTCTTGCTAGGCGTATTGGCCCTCGCGGGGTGTGCACCGCAGGCTTCCAGGTTTCCAGATAAAGACCCAGCCCTGCTGTCAGGCTGGTCTCTCATGTCACAGCAGAGCAATCAGTTGGTATTGCACGATGACGTTCAGCCGTACCTGCTCAATGCTACCTTGTTTACCGACTATGCCCACAAACTTCGTACCATTACCATTCCGGAAGGACACCTGGTCACGGTGAATTCAGAAGGCTCCCTGGATTTTCCGATAGGAAGCATCATCAGCAAGACCTTCTACTACCCGAAAGCAGATAGCGGTGTTCTGCAGGCTGATGACGATGGCAGCCTGTTCAAACCAGATGTTGGCACAAGGGGTGGCCTTGATCTGACAAAAGTTCACCTAGTGGAAACCCGACTGTTAGTTCACCGACAGTCTGGCTGGGTCGCATTGCCCTATGTGTGGAACAACGAGCAGACCGAGGCCACCCTGGAAGCTACCGGCGATATCAAATCACTGGAACTTGTGCACGGTCCAGAGCGTCGGAGCTTCCCTTACATTGTGCCCGACCAGAACCAATGCGCCGGGTGCCATGGTACCAACACCGCCTCAAAATCAGTCAATCCCATAGGGCCCAAAGTTGCGAACCTGAACCGCAATGGTTATGACCGCAATCAAAATCAACTTGATGCCTGGCAGGCAGACGGCTGGCTTGAGCTCAAAGCCAATCCAGTACCAGCCATGAAAAACTGGCAGGATACTTCAAATACTCTTGAAGATAGAGCAAGGTCTTACCTTGATATTAATTGTGGACATTGCCACAGTGAACAGGGTCCGGCGGATACTTCAGGTCTCTATCTGGACATCGCAACCAAACACAAGATGCGTCTGGGTGAATGCAAATTACCCATCGCTGCGGGCCAGGGCACCGGAGGTAACAAATTCTCTATTGTTCCCGGCAAACCTGAAGAATCTATTCTCGTCTACCGGATGACTTCCATCGATCCGGGCGCAATGATGCCGGAACTCGGCAGGAGTCTCGTTCACGACGAGGGTGTTGCACTTATCGCAGACTGGATCAGTGAAATGGAAGGCAGCTGCAACAATTGAGCAACATTTACACTGGAGAGCTCGAAGGGATGCTCAAAAGGGGACTATGGGCGTTAATGGTCTTGCTGCGACTCAAAATTTGATTCTGACGTCAGATACAGCGCCCACCATCAACCTCCAGTGCAACGCCCGTAATCATCGCAGCATCGTCACTTGATAAATAAAGTGCTGTGGCAGCAATATCTTCGGGCGTTGAGAGCCGCCCCAGGGGAATAGACGCGATAAATTTTTCTCTTGTTGCTGGCGTATCGCCACCCATGAAAGAAGCCAACAAAGGCGTTTCACCCGCAACCGGGCAAATAGCATTAACTCGAATGCCGGCGGGGGCCAGCTCTATTGCCATAGACTTAGTCGCCGTCACCATCCAGCCTTTCGACGCGTTATACCAGGTAAGATTGGCCCTTGGGCTAAGCGCCGCCGTCGAGGCGATATTAACAATCGCGCCAGCACCGGCCTTTTTCATCCAGGGCACGCCGTACTTACTGGTGTAAAATACGCTTTTAGCATTGACCGCAAACACTTTGTCGAAGTCTTCCTCGGTAACATCCTCCATTTGCATGGGAAGGTGCGTTGTCCCCGCATTGTTGACGAGAATGTCGAGAGAATCCCATCGGGACCTTAGTTTGGCAAACGTTTCGCTGACACTGCCGGAATCCGTCAAGTTGGCATATTCAAAGTGAACTCTGTCTGTTCCTAAAGAATCAATCAGTGCATTGGCCCCGGCTTCATTCAAGTCAACAATCGCAACCTTGGCGCCTTCCGCAAGAAACCTGGTCACGATCCCGGCACCAAAACCCGAAGCTCCTCCGGTCACCACAGCAGTTTTATCTATCAATTTCACTCGGTCTGTTCTCCGGAAAGTAATTCATAAGTTGCAATCGCCATGACCTTTGCAGATTCAACCATATCGGTGACACCAACATATTCGTTAGCCTGGTGCGCCAAATCAAGGATACCTGGTCCGTAAGCAATACAATCCTTTAACTTGCCAATACGATCAATATGCTTTTGATCATAAGTTCCCGGGGAAACCACATACTCCGGTTCTCGGTCAAACACCCTGGAAATACCCCGAGCGACAGACTGAACAACAGGGGCATTCTGATCGGTCATCGATGGCACTACTTCGAACAGGTCCTTAAGTGAATAGGAAAAGTTCTCCCTGGATTTGGTAAGTCCCTCAAGAAGACTCTGCACTTCGAGCTTAACCTCTGACAGTTGCTCCTCAATCAAAAATCTCCTGTCGAGCACGATTCGACAGGAATCAGCAACCATGGGTGCTGGAAACCCTGCAAAGCCTTCTGCCAGTCCACCGTGAATGGAGTTAATGTTCAGGGTAGACTGTTTCGCGCCTTCGGGTACCACGGGCATTGCGGTTACTTTCTGCTGTAGGGATGGAAATAATTTCTGCTCAAATTCATCAAGCACGGCGGTCATATGTCGAATAGCGCTATCACCAAGAAACGGCATCGACCCATGAGCCACCGTGCCAAATGTTTCTAACTCGGACCACCAGACACCTCGATGACCAAGACAAATCCTGTCTTTATTCAACGGCTCGGGAATGATCACATGATCTATTCTAGGTACAGCCATCCAACCCTTCTCGGCGAGGTATGCGACACCACCGTAGCCCCCGGTTTCTTCATCCGCGGTACCTGAGATTTCTATGGATCCAGAATAGTCTGGCATCCATTCAAGCAGCGCCTCGACGGCGATGATTGATGCCGCCAGACCACCTTTCATATCACAGGTTCCACGACCAAAAATTTTGCCATCTATTAATTTTGCATCAAAGGGATCCTCGTCCCAACCCAGCCCCGGAGGGACAACATCGATGTGAGAATTAAAATGGACGCAGGGACCCGACCGGCTACCTTCTTTCCTCGCAATGATATTCAACCTGGGGTATTGATCATCGTCACCCGGCGTGCCTTCGGCCCTGATGATATTGATTTCGAAACCTCGGCCTTCCAACCGACTTCTTAACAGTTCAATGCAGTCACCATAATAATCCCCCGGCGGATTGATCGTTGGAATTCGCACAAGCGCCTGAGTCAACTGAATCAGTTCTTCTTCCTTGCTTTCAATCAAAGCCAGTAACTTATCGATTGAGGGTTTCACATTACTCACCATCCACTCCTGATTGACGGTCCGTTAACCGCCCCTTAGTAGGAACTGCCACTAACTCTGATCAAACCTTTTGACTCTTCGAGCCTAAGTTCTGAGGGCACGCTTAATGAGCAGCAATTCAAAGGTTGTAGTGACCATATCAAAAAACTCATGTTGGAACCTTTTACATCCCTGCATTACTGCATTACTGCATCCCTGCATTACTGCATTACTGCATTACTGCATTACTGCAAAGGTACTTCAATAAAATCGTACGCGGTATAACCATTACCTCCGACTCGATCATTAAACGATTGCCCAAGAAGCGCTGCATCGAATGTCCAACGGCAAAGATACGGTTCAGACAAGGCTCGAATCAGGACTTCAGCAGCCTGAAGTTCAAGGGCCCTTTCAGCGATCAAGCGCATGGCTTCACTAAAGCAGGGTATCACCACCCCATACCCCTGTGAACTGCAGGTCTTACGCTCAGCTCTTCAAACCATCGCTGGTAAACGCCATTATAAATCGCATTTTTCCAGGATTTGGCAATATCCTGATCAGGAGTTTTCTGGATTGAAGGCCTCTGTAAGCAGCCTGAGATAAAGAAGAAAAATACCAATACCTCTGGATCGATTGGCAGAGATGATGCTGCCGTAAGTACTTCAACGACTTCGCCACTATCGAAACCTGCGGGGTTGCAAAAAAAGACTGCGTTTTAGGCCAGGAAGTGTCCGGAGAAGGCCAGGGAAGTCCTAACGGCACGGCGAAATTACTTGACCACTACCCATGGTCGCAGTAGCTTATGTTGAAAAATAATGACCCGGGAAACTCGACCGAATGACAGACGCATACGATATTCCGCTCGATAAAATTGATGTCACTCAGGCTGCTTTATACCAAAGTGACACCATCGGTGGTTACTTCAAACGCTTGCGCGACGAAGCGCCTGTTCATTACTGTTCGCAAAGCCGGTTTGGCCCTTATTGGTCTATTACCCGCTATGCGGACATTATGTCAGTGGACACCAATAACCGGGTATTTTCATCTGACGCCGAGAATGGCGGCATTCAGATGACCGATTTCCCCAAAGGGTTGGAGCGAAAGAACTTCATCAATATGGATCCACCCGAACACGATGTGCATCGTAAGATTATTAGCCCCATCGTTCGGCCTTCAAATCTTGTAAATTTTGAAAGCATCATTCGCGATCATGCAACAGAGATCCTTGATAACCTGCCGCGGGGCGAAACCATAGACTGGGTCGACCACGTCTCAATTGAACTCACCACGCGAATGCTGGCGACGCTGTTCAATTTCCCCTTTGAAGATCGACGCTTGCTCACCTTCTGGTCGGAAGTTGCAACCTCTGAGTTAGTACCGGGCACTGAAATCGATACTGAACAAAAGCGGGTTAAGGCGTTGCAGACCTGTCTTGACTATTTCAATGATCTCTACCAAAAACGCGCAGACAGCGAACCCCAGAGCGACCTGGTTTCGATGCTGGCGCATTCCTCGCTGGAAATGGATCAGTAGGAGTTTCTTAGCACCTTGATCCTGTTGATTATTGGCGGCAATGACACGACACGTAATTCAATTACAGGCGGACTGTTGGCTCTGCATGATCATCCAGAGCAATGGGCTATGCTCAAGCGTGATCCGGGACTGATCTCGACCATGGTGCCAGAAATTATTCGCTGGCAAACGCCCCTCACCATGATGCGGAGAACGGCCACCGAACAGACTGAAATAGCAGGCGTGGAGATACCCGCAGGAGAAAAAATAGTTATGTGGTATCTGTCCGGCAACCGTGACGAGCGAATGATTACAGACCCGGATCAATTCATCATTAACAGGGAGAGCCCAAGGCGACATCTTTCATTTGGATTCGGTATCCATCGATGTGTTGGCAATCGTCTTGCCGAAATGCAGCTCAGAGTATTGTGGGAAGAAATACTTTCACGAAAACTGGATATTGAAATTATCGGTCCGGCGGAACGCACCCTGTCCCATGTCGTACGGGGATTTACCCGCCTGCCTGTCAGGGTGAATTGAGTCTTATACTGTGCTGGGTTCTCAGGCTTCAGTGAGTTCAGGCCTGGACACCCTTCATCTATCCACGCCAACGGTCATGACGAATAACACCACCCAGGCCAGTGCGAAGTTCACAGAACCCATGATTTCCATACTGCGCGTAGATGATTAATTATATGACCGGCAGATGGTACCTACTTTGGAAGGTCCAGAAGTGGCACCTGTATTGGAATTATTAAGTAAGAAGTATAACCTCCCAAGTTCGCCCGGGGGCGTTGCCAGCGGTTATGTCTGGTTATTCCAGTTAGCGCCTCACAAGAATGCATGAGGGATGTGCATTTAGTCAGTTTTAACCGGTAAACATTGATAGTCGACTCCCTTAAATGCGACGGTTATGGCATTAACATTTCCGCTCGTTAAGCGAATTTCTATAACCCCATCAGTAGGGATCAATTCGGGTCCCGTTAAATTTAAAGATTAGAGGAAAGAATATTGAGTGACG
Source organism: Gammaproteobacteria bacterium (assembly GCA_018665025.1). GTDB lineage: Bacteria > Pseudomonadota > Gammaproteobacteria > Pseudomonadales > Azotimanducaceae > UBA9659. The sequence continues at coordinate 20,535 of JABJED010000151.1, read as the reverse complement.
AAAAATCAAAAGAATTACGAACAAATATTACCAGTGCTGGAAAATTAGAGCTTTCGATTGTATCCGTACCAATGCCGCAACCTAAAGATGGTGAAGTGCTTATTAGAGTTGAAGCGACGCCAATTAACCCTTCTGATCTAGGTTTGTTGTTGGGGCCGGCGGATGTTTCTACGATGACGATTGCCGGATCTGGTGACGATGCCGTTGTGAGCATGGATGTGCCCGAAGCTATGATGGCTGCAATGGCAGCAAGAGTTGACAAGCCGCTACCTGCCGGAAATGAAGGTGCAGGTGTTGTGATTGCAGCTGGCGCTGGTGCTGAAGACATGGTCGGTAAAACGATCAGTGTGGCCGGCGGAGCAATGTACTCGCAGTATCGATGCGTACCTGCAGCCAGTTGTTTAGTGATGAACGAGGGCACCACTGCAGCACAAGGTGCATCCTGTTTTGTCAATCCACTGACAGCCCTTGGCATGGTTGAAACCATGAAAATGGAAAACCACACGGCGTTGGTGCACACCGCAGCAGCGTCAAACCTGGGACAGATGTTAGTGAAAATTTGTTTGGCCGACGGTGTTCAATTGGTCAATATAGTCCGAAAAAAAGAACACGTAGAGCTGCTAAAAGCTTTAGGTGCGGTACATGTTTGTGATTCCAGCGAATCGACTTTTAAAGAAGACCTTGTCGATGCGTTAGTTGCAACCGGCGCGACGATCGCTTTTGACGCAACCGGTGGCGGTAAACTGTCTAGCCAGATTTTGACCGCTATGGAAATAGCCGCGAATAGAACCGCTGACGGACATAGTATTTATGGATCAACTACCTATAAACAAGTCTATATCTACGGTGGGCTGGATCGCTCAGCGACAGTCTTAAACCGTGCATTTGGAATGTCTTGGGGTCTTGGCGGATGGCTGTTAACCCCATTTATCGGGAAAATTGGTATGGAAAAGTTTGGCGAATTACGCCAACGGGTGGCAAATGAGATAAAGACAACTTTTGACAGCCATTACACTCAGGAGATTTCGTTAGCAGATGTGCTAAGTGCTGATGCAATCAACGCCTATTCCAAACAAGCAACCGGTGAAAAGTTTTTAATAAAGCCTCATCAGTAATCCTTGTCGCAGAAGCAAAAGAGCCTGGCTATAAGCCGGGCTCTTTTATTCATGCTAATTGGTCTCCCGGCAGTCCTAACAAGTTAACTTCCCACTGACAACATTCATCAGCCAGAGCACACGCCTCTTTACCCACGGACGAAGGAACAATGGGCTGGAAGCATAAACGAGGCTCCCTAGAATTCGAGAATCGCCCGGCCACTGATCTTGCCTTCCTGAAGCGCGGTGGTTGCTTCGTTGATCTGCTCGATGCTGTAGCGCTCCGTCACCATTTCTTCCAGCGGCAAATGACCATCCGCATGCCATTGCAAGAACGTAGGAAAATCCCTGTCGGGCGCGCAGGAACCGCCGATACTGCCACGAAACTGCTTCTCATTGATCAGTATATCGATAGCATTTAACTCAACCGGCGTAGAAGGCACGCCCACCAGCACAGCGGTCCCACCAACGTGTTCACCGAAGTGACAGGTTCTACAAGCGGGTGCAATTTGCTCCATGGTTTGCCGCAAGCCGATGCAATCAAAGGCGTAGTCCGCTCCGCTCACTAGCTGCCGGGTGATCGTGTATTCGCCTTCCCGAGCCGTCATGGCGTGAATGACAGCCACCGCGTCTTCACGACCCGCGTTGATCGTGTGAGTTGCACCAAAGCGCTTCGCGAATTCCAGCTTCGCATCGTCTAGATCAATAGCGATGATTGGACTAGCACCGGCCATGCGCGCGCCTACCACCGCAGACAGGCCTACGCCGCCCACCCCAAAAATAGCGACGCTTTCACCAGCTTTCACACCGGCGGTGTTTATTACTGCTCCGGCACCGGTCATCACTGCACAACCAATTATAGAAGTGACATCCTTTTTGATATTGGCATCAGTCTTCACTACATACTGCTCGTCGCAGAGGGTGTGATCAGCCCAGGTGAATACGTTTTCAGACTGCGCGGTGCCCCCCGTCACCTCAAGTGTTGCCCTCACCGGCAGGTCTGCAGCATCCCTTGCGGCCCGAGGAACCCAGGTGACAAGCACAATATCGCCTTCATCAACATGCGTCACCGCACTGCCTTTCTTTAGAATAATGCCGGTCGCCTCATGGCCCAGTATGATCGGTGAGTTGCGCTCCCGATGCATTTGGTGCAACTGCGAATGACAGACTCCGGAGGCGTATTGCTTCACAACCACCTGTGTGGGACCCGGATCGGGCAAAGTCAGCTCCTGAACTTCGAGCGCGCCTGGCTTCTGTGGCAACACAACGACCCTTGCTGCTGTCCCCATAATGTTCTCCTCTGCTGTCTTATTGAATGCATTATTTTGAGCGTGTACTACGCTATTCCCTGAGGGATATAAGCACTTCCTGTGACCCGGGTTCAAGCACTAATCTCGATAGAGCCAGCACCTGCGTCAGGATACCGAACGTTTCAATAGCACACCCGTTCTATAGTAGTGAAAAGACCCCCACAGAATAACCACTAAACTGGTCATCAGCGCATAGCGTAAGCCATCAACACCGTATTCCGGTGAAAACATATCACTAAAAAACCCTACAGAGAACGGGCCAAGTCCTAGTCCGATAATGTTTCCTATGAACAGATTAATGGCCGCTGCGACCGAGCGCATTTCCGTCGGTGTCTGATTCTGTATCAATGCAAAACCAGGCGCGACATACACCGTCCCTAGAGCAGCCGGTAGCGCATAGGCCCATAAGGCGCCCGTCTGAGTGGCTGCCGTAAAACAAACATAGAGGAAAGGAAGCCCTAACAAACTTGCGATTGCGACCAACCAGGGTAGCCATTGCTCCCCATGTCGAGCGGCCAAAAAGTCGGCCAAACGACCCCCCAGATAAATGCCGACAGCGCCCCCCACACCAATAAAAAGGGCGAGATAGGTGCCAACTTCACCGGTCCCCATGCCATGAATGCGAACCAGATAAATAGGCACCCATATGACCGACGCATAGCCTGTAAAAGCAATCAGTGTGCCCGCTGCAACAATGTTGCGAAGCACCGGGTTATGCAACATGAATTTAACCACGCTCCAAAAAGGCGGCGGCGTCACTTTAGGTAGTTCTTTCCCCTTCGCTTCCGCATAACCGCGCGGCGGATCTTTCAAGGTGAAGCGCACTAGCAAGGCTAAAAAGATGCCCGGCAGACCGACGACAACAAAGGCGGTTCGCCATCCATACCACTCGTTGATCCACCCACCGACCAGAAACCCGATAAGTATTCCCCAATTAATACCGGTACCAAAAATGGCCATGGCGGTTGCGCGCTGCTCTTTTGGGTAAAGATCGGCGATTATTGAATGCGATGGGGGATTCGACCCAGCTTCACCCACGCCCACGCCAATGCGAAGTAATAAAAGCTGCGTGAAAGATGATGCTGCGCCGCACAGCGCTGTCATACCACTCCATAAAAAGACTGAGAAAGAGATGAGATTGCGTCGGTTTCGACGATCCGCCCACATGGCCATTGGCATACCGAGGGTTGCATAGAACACGGCAAACATAATGCCGGTCAACAATCCCAATTGGGTATCACTAATCTGCAATGACTCCTTGATGGGTTGCCCGAGGATACCCATAATTTGTCGATCCACATGACTTGAGGTAAAAACAAGCACGAGCACAAACAGGGTGTAGTTTTTTTGCCGGTTGGAGATGATTTCAGTCTTGTCTGTCATAGGTTCAACACTTATTGAATATAAGTTGGTAAAACTATGATCCTACCTGTGACGCCTACTTGATTGCCAGCGCCAGGTTCTGGCCAGCGTTAACCTGATGAGGACCGCGCACCAGCATCATCAAGTATCAAATACCCGGCAGGAACAACCAGCAACGTCACTACCGTCGCCAGCATGACCCCCCAGGCCACTGACGTCGCCATCGGTATCAACACACCTGCCTGCACTGATTGATTCAGCAGCAATGGTGTGAGACCGGCAAAGGTAGTCAGTGACGTTAACAGGATCGGCCTGCAACGGGATACGGTGGCTTCTACCACAGCTTCATTTACTGACATGCCATCAGCCCGCCGATGGTTAACCGCGTGAACCAGCACCAGGCTGGAGTTCACCACCACGCCGGAGGCTGCAACAATACCCTGGATCGACATAATCGCCATGCTGTCGAGCAGGCCGAGCGCTTTCATAATGATATGCCCGCAAACCGCACCGACAAATGCAAATGGAATAACCGACATGATAATTAGCGGCTGACCGTATGAGCGAAGCGGAATCGCTAACAATGCGTAAATAATAAACAGTGCGAGTATGAACATCGGGAGCAGTGAAGAAAAAGTTTCACTCTGCTCCCGCTGGGCGCCTTCAAGACTGACTGACACGCGCGGGTGATCTCGCATGATCTCCTGAACGGGGCCGGCACCGAATTTAGCGAGTATCTCGTTCGCCGTGATCACCGTGCGATCAACATCTGCGGTGACGTTCACCACGCGTCGACCATCGATTCGTTTGATCGCAGAAAACCCGCGGGCTAGTGTCGCTCGCGCAACGGTTGCAAAGGGCACTTCAGACCCGTCCAAGGTACGTATTCTCATCTGATCCAACGCGCCTAATGTTCGACGCTCGGATGCGGTGTAGCGCAACATGACCTTCACGTCATCGCGGCCCCGCTGGATACGCTGTACTTCTTCACCATAGAACGATTGTCTTACCTGGATAGCCAGCATGCCAAGGGTCAAGCCGAGCGCCTCACCCGCCGGTAATATTTCCAGTTTGATTTCACGTTTACCTGCGCGGAAAGAATCTCCGATATCAACCACGCCTGGGTAATCAGCCAGGCGCTCGCGCATTTTGGTCGCCACGACACGAAGTTCATCCATATCACTTCCCTCAAGCTGCATATCGATTTCTGCGCCAACACTGAAACTCGATGAATTGAAGCTCAGCTCCACCACATCCGGGACGACACCCACCGCTTCGCGCCATTGTTGTGCAATCTCCAGGGTGCTTATCTCGCGCTGATCACCTGGTATCAATTGCATGGTGACTTCTGCAAGATGCCCTCCCGTGGGTGACGTGCCACCGGCAAAGATCCCACCACCGGCATTACTCACTGGCTGGCCCCCCAACGCCGCCAGGACGTGAGTGACCGGAGGCGCCTCGGGGTGCATTGCGTTCAGTTCCGCACCAAGTTCTTCCCCAACCGACCTGATGGAATCAATGATGTCCTCCGTCACCGTCGCCGATGTCCCCAGTGGCATGGTGAGTCGCGCCATAACGGCATCAGCAGGAATTGACGGAAAGAAGGAAAATGGCATGTGACCGCCAGAGATTGCCCCGATAGTCGTTATAAACACTGCCAGTGCGGCGGCTACGGTCACATAACGCGCCTCGGTTGCTTTCGTGACCAGCCTGCGAAATTTTTGTTGTATCAGGTTCTCCAGGCCATCAGAAAAATGCTGCTGTCGATCAATAAGTCCCGCTGCGAACCTTTCGTACCCACCATGCAGATGCCAAGCCATAAATACACCTAACGTCGCGATAGCCAGCGCAAGATAGCTGCGGCCACTCCATGAAACTTCCCACAAGATAATTCCGAACAGCGGTATTAGCATCAACCCGACTTCGCCACCAGCAGAAGAAACGCTCTTGTGGCCCAGGTGCGATGGCAGGATCAGTTGCGATTCGATCAGGGAAAACGCCAGACAACACAGCACAATAGTCGCAATAACACTTTGTATCTGACCAATAGAACCCGGCCCCAGCATCACCGGCACAAAGGCCGTGGCTGTTGTGAGTACGCCGAAAATCACCGGCACCGACACTTGCCGGGTGCCGTCGATAGCGGCTGTCAGCAGGTTTTCATCGGTCTGGGCTATGCCGGAACGGTATTGCATGGAATAAACGCGCTCTCCGACCACCACAGCATCGTCAACCAATATCCCGAGCACCAGGATAAAGCCAAAGGTCGAGATACCATCGATGGACATACCCAGTAGCGATGCCAGAAAGATAGCGCCCATAAAGGCTACCGGCACGCCCACACTGACCCAGAACGAGAGCCGCGGCCGCAGGAAAAGTGCAAGCAGTATCAGCACCAGCAAAAAGCCCTGACGCGCACTGTCAAACAGGGTGTCCAGCCGTTCACGCAGGAAGACAGAGCCATCGTTCCAGACTGTCAGTTCCACCCCTTCTGGCAGGTGGTCGACACTGCTATCTATATAGTCCTTTACCGCATTGCTGATATCAAGAACGTCCTGGTCAGCAGTCCTGGCAACACGAATCAAAGCGGCAGGTCGCCCATCAAACCAAAGCTTCTGCTCGGTATCTTCAAATCCATCGACCACTTCTGCCAGGTCGCGCAAATAAACGCGGGTTCCGTCGGCTGCTGTCAGAATCACCAGCTGCTCAAATTCGGGCCCCCAGTAGGCCTGGCCTTTTGTCCGTAGCAAGATCTCGCCACCTTCGGTCTTGATTGATCCGCCTGGCAGATCCAGAGATGCGGCTCGAATTGCGTTCGCCACCTGCTGGAACGTCAGACCGTAACGGCGCAACGACACTTCTGAAATCTCTATGGAAATTTCATAGGGCCGTGCATTGGCCAGCTGCACCTGCGTAACGCCGCGGAGCGCGGCAATCTCATCTCGCACCAGCTGACCGATGGCTTTTAATTCATGCTCATCTGTAGGCCCGGTTACCGCAATATCCATCACGGATCGCTCGGTCGTCACCAGTGTAATCACCGGCTTTTCTGTTTCCCGGGGGAATGTGTCAATGGCATCAACACGGTTTTTTACATCGCCAAGCGCCTTGGACGCATCGGCACTTTCTAATAATTCAACAGAAACCGAGCAGACACCCTCTATCGCGCTGGAGCTTATTTTTTCTACGCCCTGAATACCTTCCAGGGCCTCTTCGACCCTGATGCACACACCCTCCTCCACTTCCTCTGGCGCGGCGCCAAGATAAAGCACGGAAACTGTAATGAGATTGAAATCAAGGTCAGGGAATGATTTTTGTGACATGGACGGCAACGAGACCAATCCTGCCATCACAATGGCACCGAGCAGGAGATTGGCAGCAATATGGTTCCGCGCAAACCAGGCGATGGGGCCGCTCATGACGGAGTTGCGTCCTTCACAACCCGAACCAGCATGCCATCAGCGGTGCTCTGCAAGGCTGAAACGCAGACGCGTTCACCGCCGCCCAGGCCCTCGCCGATATACACTTGGTCATCAACCAACCGCAGCACATTAACGGTACGGAAGCGAAGCCTGTCCTGCTCATCAACCACAAACACCTGGTTGCCCCGTCGCAATGCTGACCGTGGCAAGACCGTGGCATTGCTGATGGTCTTGCCATGGATCGTCGCATCGACAAACAACCCAACGGCCAGGGGGGCACGCTGCTGGCGGCTATCGTAAGGATTGGCAATCTGGGCCACGACATGAACCATGCGGGTCATTGGGTCAAGCTCCCCTTCCGTACGCACCACCTTGCCCTGCCAGGAATGTACGCTACCTGCGAATTCGGCGCTTAGGGTGACCTTGGACTGCGTCGCGAGAGCCTGCCCAGCCTTACTGATCGGCAGATCCAAATATGCCAGTTCATTCACGTGAATCGGCAGCCGAACCTCGGCAAAGTCAACCGCGTAAATCGTACCTATCGCCTCGCCCCGCCGCACAAACTGCCCTGCATCGACCCGCTCCGAGCGCACCCGGCCATCGTAAGGAGCGGTAATGCTCGTTCTCGCCAGGTCTCGTTCCGCCCGCGCCAGTCGCGCCCGAGCTTCACGGAGCGTGGCTTTGGCGATCGTGACACGGTTAAGGGAGTTATCTAACTGGGAAGCGCTGATCGATCCTTTAGTGACCAGGTCTTCCTGCCGCTCGTGATCCTTCCGCTCATTGTCAAGATCACTCTCGGCTCGCGCTATACCCGCTCTGGCCTGTTCCAGCGCCACGTCATAATCCAGCGAGTCTATTTCCAGGAGCACGTCGTTTTTTGAGAAAAAGCCGCCAGACACGAGTGCGGGCGATACTCGAAGCACGCGCCCGTCCACTTCAGGCACGAGCTCACTTTCGGTCCGCGGAACCACGCTGCCATGTGTGCGCACATTGAACTGATGGGTGCCGGGTTGCACGGTCAAGGTGCGCACCAGCGGTGGAATTAATTTGGCTACCTGCGGCTGAACCTGAGGACCAGTAGCGATCAATAAAGCGGCTGCTGCGAAACCACCTAACACCACAAACAGCGGAAGAAAGCGTTTCATCCGATTCAATCTCCTTTACGTGAGTTGTTCATGCTCGGAGGCTGGCCGAGGCCGGCAACCACAGAATTAACCAGTTCATCGATGCGCTGTTGTTTAGAAACCTCAGTCCGCGCAGCGCCACTGGACATCAGCGGTGAGCTGAAGCCAACCAGAGAGTCGCGTGCCAATCTTTTCAGTAAAATCATTAATATCCAGCGTGCGGTTTCAGGCGGCCATAAAATTCGTCGTGAAATTCTACTATTGAAGTAACCTCAGGACTATTGAGGTCAAGAAACAACAAATTCTCCCGATCAACAGCTGGCCCTTCCCCCCACTTTTTCCGGTTGAAATAGACATCACTAGAGAATCCGAAAATTTTCAAGATCAAAGGCTGCTCTAGGCCGACGCTCGATACTACTCGCAACTGCGATACAATCCGTATTATTCACCGATGGGCAATAAGATGAGAAAGTGGACCACCCGCACCGCGGTGAACCCCTAACCTGAGGCAACTGCAAGATGAAATCAAACACTAACCTTGTAAGCTTCCAGGCGCTGTTAATCAGTCTGGTACTGCTGTTATTTATACCCACGCTGGCGACAGCAGAATGGTTGTCGACGGTTTCAAGACTGCTCTTTAGCTTTACCATGGTCTCCTGTCTATATCTGGCGGCGCGTGACAGGACGGAACTGGTGATCGGCGCGATTATTTTCGTGCCAACATTAACAACGAAATGGATGCTTGCGACCGCCTTGTCACCAGACGCACAGCTACTTTCTTATAGTGCACTGCAGATCATCTTCCTATGCTACATCATGCGAATAGTTTACCAGCGCCTGCTTTCAGTTCGCACTGTCAACCACGAAGTTATTTATGCGTCGATTGCTCTCTACCTGTTGTTCGGCATCTGTTTAACGCTAATTTACTACGCTATTCTTATTCTGGAACCATCTGCTTTTGGTGGCAAAATTGTCCTTGATACCAGTGATGCACATTCCACATCAAAGGTACTCCAAGAGCTTATTTACTTCAGCCTCGTCACACAGACAACACTGGGTTACGGAGACCTTTCACCCACACTGGCCTCTGCAAGGATCATCGCATCCTTTCAGGCAATTCTTGGCCAGCTCTATATCGCCGTCGTAGTTGCGAGACTGGTGGGCATCGCCATCGCTACCGCAGAAAACAAGGAGTAACAGCTCCCCCGAGGAACGGCTCTTTCGTCGATGACTTTTGCACCAGCGGCATGTCAGTAACCGACATTGAAAACCGCCTGATCACCATGAAACCCTTGGCTATTCATGCCTCTGACTCAGTACGATTATCCCTAAAATTGTTGCATGCTTCACAATCCGGATTCTGCGGCAGCTTGAGTTTTCGCCAATCCATGTAGCGCGCATCGAACGTTAAAAGGTATCCTGCGAGCGACTCGCCGATTCCAACGATCAACTTCAGCGTCTCCAGCGCCTGCAAGGTGCCAATAGCGCCGACAACTGGGGCGGCGATACCGGTTTCAGAGCAGTTCAACGCACCCTCAGAAGCACTTTGGTAGAGGCAGCGATAGCAAGGCATATCCTTGCTAACGGCATCGACCACCATTAACTGTCCCTCTAGTCGAACAGCTGCGCCAGATACCAGGGTTGTCTGCTGCCTAAGGCAGGCGTCGTTGATCGCGAAGCGGACCTCAAAGTTGTCGGTACAGTCGACGACAATGTCCGCTAGAGCAACTTCATCTTCAAGGGTCGCCAGGCTCATTCTTTGCTGAACAAGTCGAATCTCTATATCCGGGTTTACCTCATGGAGTTGGCGTTTCGCCGATACGGTCTTGGGTTCCCCAATACTCGCCGTCGTGTGAATAATCTGGCGCTGCAGGTTGGAAAGGTCAACCAAATCAAAGTCTGCCAGAGTCAGCGACCCTACGCCTGAAGCCGCCAGGTAAAGCGCTACGGGACTGCCAAGGCCGCCAAGCCCAACAATGAGGACCCGCGCGGCGAGTAACTTTTCCTGACCTTCGATGTCGATGTCTGGAAGCATGATATGCCTGGCATACCTTAGTAACTGATCATCGTTCAAGGTGATTGCTCCTTGCTATCACGGCGCGTGGCTGTCCCTGGAGATCCCTGAACCCTTGCACCTCGGTTAAACCCGCATTTACCAGCAGTTGAATGACCGGTTCTTGTTGATCATAACCGTGTTCAAACAGAATGTGCCCCCCCGGAACCAGGTGCTCATGGCAGTTGTTGACAATTTGCCTGATGCAATCGAGCCCGTCATCCCCGGCGTTAAGTGCTCCCGCAGGTTCAAACTTTAATGCCTGAAGGTGTGGATCTGTATTCCTGATATAAGGTGGGTTACTGATAATAAGGTCGAACCGACCTTCAATATTAGTGAACCAGGAGCCCACAAGAAAATTGACGTTCGCGAGTGTCCCGGCATTTTTTTTTGCGATAGCCAGGGCACTTTTACTGATGTCAGTGCCGAGTATCTGCCAGCCCGGTCTTTCCGCAGCAAGGCTCACAGCCAGGGCGCCCGTGCCCGTTCCCAAGTCCACTACTTTGATTGATTGCTGATCAAACCGAGCCAGGGTAATTTCCATCAGAAGCTCTGTGTCTGGTCGTGGGATGAGCGTATCGTGGGTCACGCAAAAATCCCGCTGCCAAAAAGATTGATACCCCCTGATGTAGGCCACGGGTTCACCGATATGCCTTCGCGCGAATAGCGCTTGGATCCGTATCTGATCGACACTGCAAACGGCTTCTTCAGCGTGTGCGATCAGCCATTCTCGCGGCCTGGCCAGAACTTCGCCAATCAACAGATAACTATCTAGTAGGGGGGTGTCGGATATATCGCCCAGCTGCTCTTTGCCTTTGCTCGCGAGCCCTCCGATCGTCTCAGTCATCTTCCTGGCCAAGGGAACGAAGTTGGTCTGCCTGATGCTCAATAATCAGCTGATCAACGATGGGATCCAACTCACCCGTCATTACCTGGGGTAAACGGTGAATAGTCAGGTTGATTCGATGATCGGTGACTCTGCCATCAGGAAAATTGTAAGTGCGGATCTTTTCTGATCGATCCCCACTTCCCACCAGGCTACGTCTTGTTTCTGCTTGCTCGTCGGACTGCTCAGTCTGCGCCTTGTCCATCAGCTTGGCCTGAAGCAGACTCATCGCCCGAGCCTTATTCTTGTGCTGAGAACGTTCGTCCTGACATTCGACCACGATACCCGTAGGTAAATGGGTCAGCCTGACGGCAGAATCAGTTTTGTTGACGTGCTGCCCACCCGCTCCCGACGCACGATAAGTATCGACTCTTAAATCACTCTTCGCGATTTCAATCGCTTCAATATCATCGAGCTCAGGCAGGACCGCAACTGTACAAGCTGATGTGTGCACACGGCCCTGGGATTCGGTCTGCGGGACTCGCTGTACCCGGTGTGCACCGGATTCGAATTTCATCTTGCCGAAAGCATTTTTGCCATCGACCCTGGCGATGACCTCCTTGTAGCCGCCATGATCACCATGGCGTTCGTTTAGTATTTCCATCTTCCAGTTTTGTGTTTCTGCAAAACGGGTGTACATGCGAAACAAATCACCGGCAAATATCGCAGCTTCATCGCCACCAGTTCCTGCCCGTATCTCAAGGAAGACGTTGTTCGCATCGTGCGGGTCTTTTGGAAGAAGGAGCTTCTGTAGTCTGCTGTTGAGAATCTCGAGAGAGTCCTCCAGTTCACCAATCTCCATTTCTGCCATTTCCCGGATATCATTGTCGGGATCTTTTGACATCACCTGTGCGTCTTCGAGTTCTGAAGACTGTGATTCAAACTGCCTGAAACAAATAACCACCGGTTCGATATCCGCATACTCTTTGGAATAACTTCGAAACCGGTTTTGATCGGAGATCACATCGGCATCACTAAGCAGCGCTCCCAATTCTTCGTATCGATCGAGTAGCATATCCAGTTTAAACTTCAGGGACTTATTCAACGTTGTCGTCCAGGTTGTACAGGGTAGAAATGATGGCCACGAGGTCTTCCGCGTCGTCATCGATGGCAGCTTTAAGCTGCACGCTCGGGATGTGTATTATCTTGTTGGTCAGCTGATTAGCAAGCTGTGTGAGTACTTCGGTTGGGTCAGCACCTTTCTGAAGCCTTGCGACGGCTCGCTCGAGCTCCTCGGTCTTGATGTTGTTGTGGTGGTCGCGAAACCTGACCAGCTTTTCTTCTGCCCCTTTCGTTTGGTGCCGGGTGCGATAACTGGAAATTTCTTCGGTCAGAATAGTTTCTGCATCCCTCGCCGCTTCCTGACGACTATTAATGTTGGTATCCACGATTTGTTGCAGGTCATCGACGCTATAAAGGTAGATGTCACGCAACTCACTGACTTCCGGCTCTATGTCCCTCGGTACCGCCAAATCAACCATCAGGATGGGCCGATGCTTTCTGGATTTAAGGGCACGCTCTACGGTTCCTTTGCCCAGGATTGGCAACGGCGCGGCCGTTGAGGCGATGACGATGTCCGTCTCAGGTAGTTTTGTAGGAATGCTTTGTAGGTCGATTGCTGAGCCGCCAAGTTCATGCGCCAGTCGCTGGGCATTCTTAAGTGTGCGATTGGCCACCGTAATGTGTTTAATACCGGCACTGACGAGATGCCGGCCTACCAGCCCAGAGGTTTCCCCGGCGCCAATAATAAGAATGTTGCAGTCCGACAGATCTGAGAACAATTGTTGCGCCAGCGTGACCGACGTAGAAGCAACAGAAACAGAGCTCTTGCCAATAGCAGTTTCCGTGCGCACCTTTTTGGCCACTCGAAAGCTGGTCTGTGACAGATGATCAAGTTCACCACCTAGCGTGCCGAACTGGCGGGCCTGGTCGAAACAGTCTTTAAATTGGCCTAGAATCTGTGGTTCACCGACGACCATGGAATCCAGCCCACTGGCAACGCGCATGGCATGAAGAGCCGCTTCGTTGTCAGTTAGAATATAGATACTGTGCTCCAGGTCTGCAGTATCAATTCGGTGATAATCAGCCAGCCAGCGGGTTATTCTGAGAGCCTGGATGTTGTCTCCGGATGCAATAATCTCAGTTCGGTTGCAGGTAGACAATATCGCGACTTCCTGCAATCCAGCCTGCGTTGAGATGTCGTTAAGCGCAACTTCAAGCTGGTCTGGAGTAAATGCGACCTTTTCCCTGAGTTCTACAGGCGCGGAGGTGTGATTTATGCCAATGATGAGCAGATTCATAGGTATCCGGTGTAGTAAAATGAACCCCTTGCGTTAGCAGGTACACTAACCGTAAGTCAGGACCCAGTCTTCGAAATTACGAGCCTCCCGGTATCCAAGGGAAGCGGCCGATTGGCCAGGGATCATTGTACGTTGCTTGACACGGTGAATACACTGTAAAACTAAGATTCACAGGGTGAATGTGAATGCCAGTAACAAAAAGGTGAATAACATCAGACTATCTTCATTTCTTCGGACCCCGCGTGAGCCAAGCCGCTTCTGTCTGCTTTCTATCCTGGTGGCGCTGCTTGCCGGGTGTTCCACCGCGCCAGTCGAACCAGAACCGGTTAGTACACCGGAGCCAATAGCGGCAAAACCAGCGCCACCAAAACCGCAGCCAGACCCGGATGATTATCCGGTTGCTGCCTTTCCAGGCGATTCTTTGTACGAGTTACTGGTGGCGGAAGTCGCAGGGTATCGCTCCCGATATGACATTGCCCTGGACAAATACGTGGATGCGGTGGTCGAAACACGTGACCCGGGCGTCGCTGCCCGTGCAACCAGGCTTGCGTTGTATCTGAAGAAATACGCCGAGGCGCTCAAGACGGCCCTCATCTGGGCGGAGGTAGACCCTGAAAACGTTGCCGCGCGCCGCCACGCCGTGGATCTACTGCTACGTGCGGGTAAACTTGAACCTGCGATTGGGCATATGGAAGCGGTCAAGCAACTGGGCGGTAAGGCGAGCTTTGATGTGTTCGCCTACCGAGCTGTAGACTTGGCGCCGAAGCAACGAGCGGCCGTTCTGGCGGCTATCACAGAGATGCTGGGCCGGCACCCGGGAGACGAACAGCTTTTGTTTTCAAGAGCAGTGTTGCTGGAACACAGTGGTCAATTACCTGAAGCCTTGGCCATTGCTGAAGAACTGCTAACCGTCTCTGAAAAACCGAATGTCATCGTTCTGAAGGCAAGGATTCTGGATGCAATGCAGCGCGAGGATGATGCGATCGCCTATCTCACAGCAATAGTTACCGTTCCGCAGCCCGACCGGAGACTGCAACTTCTTCTGGCCAGGATGTTGTTCGAGGAGGGAGATCTTGAAGCTGCGAAAGTTCAGTACAACAATGCGCTTATGGTGTCACCCAATGACGGCGATGTCCTGTTTGCGCTGGCATTGATTGCACTTGAGCAGGGAGATGATTTGCAGGCACAGGAACATTTGGAGCGGATGGTGCGATGGAACCGGCGCTCAGGTGAAGCGCATTACTATTTAGGAGGGATTGCCGAAAGGCGCGCAGACACCCCGGCAGCCCTTCAGGAATACGGCCAGGCAGGGGAAGGATATGGGTTCATTCCGGCCCAGGCGAGGATCGCATCTTTACTTGCTAATGATGGCCTCTGGGAAGAGGCGAGAGCTCATCTCGACAACTTGCGTACCGAGAAGCCCGAGCACAGGCAACAGCTTATTCTCATCGAAGCGCAGCTACTGGCTGACCGGGGCCAGGAACAGGAAGCTCTGGACTTTCTTGACGCAATCCTGCAACAGGAACCAGAAAACGTCGAGTTGCTCTACTACCGGGCGATGACAGGTCAGAGATTCGGGCAGTTGGACATCCTGGAAGCGGATTTGCGCAGAGTCATTGAGCTGGACCCGGGTAACGCAGATGCGCTGAATGCGCTGGGTTACACATTGACCGACCAGACCAACCGGCATGAAGAAGCACTGGAATTGATTGAAAAGGCGTTAACAATCAAACCCGATGAGCCTGCTTTCATCGATAGCCTGGGCTGGGTGCAATACCGCCTCAACAATTTTGAAATGGCACTGACCTATCTTCGGCAAGCCTATGAGATGTTTCGAAACGATGAAATCGCAGCTCATCTTGGCGAAGTACTATGGGTAGCTGGCGATAAAAGCGAAGCGAAGCGAATCTGGGAGGAAGCACTGGAGCTTGCTCCTGAAAGCGAGATCCTCAAGAACGTCATTCAACGCTTTCGAGTAGAATAGTTGCGCAGTTACCTCCCAGCCTTAGCCCTTCTCTGTTTGTTGGCCTCGTGCTCCACTCCGCATGACCCGACAGTCCTTGATCTTACGTATTGGCGCTTTGACGGGAAGTTATCCATCCAGGAGGGTGGGAGATCACGAGTCGTCAACATAAACTGGCAGCAACGGGGTGATTCCAGCGATATTCACCTGAATGGACCACTGGGCATCGGGGATGTCCATATCCGAACCATCGGTAATCAATTGATCATAGACACGGGTGGTAATTCCCAGGTCTATCCGCTTGACCAGGACCTGGTTATTGAGGGCGATTCCTTCCGGTTGCCCTGGAAGCGGTTGGCCTACTGGGTGCAAGGACTGCAGGGTCCTGACATGGCACCGATCGAAGGCACATTTTTGCAGGATGATTGGTCTGTCAGCATCCTTGATTCGGATAATAACGGCCCTATATTGATTGTTCTGAGCCATCCTGAAGTACGCCTACGACTAAAGGTTCGCAGGTGGCAACGCAGTACAGTAAAAGGAACGGCAAACCAGATTTGACAGCGGCTGTTACGAACAGCACAATAGCGCCCTTTTTTCATGGCATCGGCCTCGATCAGTCACTATTTAGATGGATTTGAGGCGCTGGTTTGGAACGAATTCATGCCTCGTTCCAAGACTCAAGCATGGTGATGTAGAGTCGGCCTTGGTAGAATGGCAGTCCCACAACGGCGGTCATACTCAGGAAAATAAATTTAAGACTTTGGGGTGTCGCCAAGTCGGTAAGGCACAAGGTTTTGATCCTTGCATGCGCAGGTTCGAGTCCTGCCACCCCAGCCATATTTCAAATACCTCTTTCTTGTAAAAGAAAGACCTGAAAAAAAAGAAAGGTCTGAAAAGTAGTGGCTGAACTAAAGATTTTCTCTGGAAATGCGCACAAAGAGTTGGCAACACGCGTTGTTGACAGGCTCCGGATGGACCTTGGGGCCGCCCATGTCGGGCGATTCAGTGATGGTGAAGTCGCTGTGGAGATACACGATAATGTTCGCGGTAAGGACGTGTTCGTCATACAGCCAACCTGCGCACCGACCAACGATAACCTGATGGAACTGATGATCATAGCGGACTGTCTGCAGCGAGCATCTGCTGCGCGGATCACCGCGGTTATCCCTTACTTTGGATATGCGCGACAGGATCGGCGTGTGAGATCGGCAAGGGTACCCATTACTGCGAAGGTGGTGGCCGACATGTTGGGAAGTGCCGGTATAAACCGAGTCCTGACAATTGACCTGCATGCAGACCAGATTCAAGGTTTTTTTGATATACCGGTAGATAACATTTATGCCACACCGGTACTGTTGCTAGATATTGAGCGTCAGAATTACACTGATTTGATGATCGTATCTCCGGATGTTGGCGGAGTCGTTCGGGCACGGGCGATGGCAAAACAGTTGAACGACACTGATCTTGCCATCATTGACAAGAGACGTCCCGAGGCCAATGAGGCTGAGGTGATGCACATCATCGGTGATGTTGATGGTCGAACCTGCGTTCTGATCGACGACATGGTTGATACAGCCGGAACACTTTGCGCGGCGGCTAACGCACTGAAAAACAGCGGCGCAAAAAAAGTGGTTGCCTATTGCACCCATCCGGTGTTGTCAGGACCGGCAATTGAAAATATTAATAACTCGGTGCTCGATGAAGTTGTCGTGACTGACACGATTCCCCTGAAAGAGGACGCATCGGCATCACCAAGAATTCGGCAGTTAAGCGTTGCCGATGAGTTGGCTGAATCTATCAGACGAATCAGTAATGAAGAGTCTTTAAGCGCGCTTTTCAAGAAGCGGATCCAACCAACACTGTTTTAAGTACTGTTTTAAGTACTGTTTTAAGTACTGTTTTAAGCACACTTTCGTGCATAACCCGCCAGACACATGGTCGCAGTGTGTGTGGTGCCAATCTCTAAGGAGTGACAAATGGCAGATTTCGAACTGAATGCCGAACTGCGTACAGACAAAGGGAAAGGTGCGAGCCGCCGCCTACGTCGTAATGCAGACATGATTCCAGCTATCCTCTATGGTGCAGGTAAGGACCCTCAGTCCTTGACCCTCGCGCACAAGGATATACACAAAGCCTGTGAGAACGAGGCTTTCTTTTCTCACATTATTACGATCAACGCCGGCGGGGACAGCCAGCAAGCCATCGTTAAAGACCTACAGCGTCATCCAGCAAAAGACCGCATCATGCATGCCGACTTTCTGCGTATTCAGATGGACCAGGCTATTACCGTAGAGGTTCCGCTACACTTCCTGAACGAAGACAGTTGTTTGGGTGTCCGCCAGGGAGGCGGAAACGTTTCACACAATATGACTTCTATCGAGATCAGCTGTCTGCCAGGTGATCTGCCTGAGTATATTGAAGTCGACATCGAGGACCTGGATCTGGGTGATGCTATCCATATGAGTGGCCTCAAACTGGCTGAAGAGCTATCTATACCGTCTTTGCAGCAGGGTCCAGATCACGACCATGTAGTGGTTTCGGTTAACGCTCCCAAGCGGGCTGAAGAGCTCGATGAAGAAGCTGCTTCTGCTGAAGACGCACCGGCTGATGAATCGGACGGCGATGACGAACCCGGGGACGAGTAACCTCGTCACCTTGTGTGACTATGCCAGGGTGTGACGATGTCAGGTTTAACCCAAACAGCTTCACCCCTGCCGCTTAAGCTGATTGCCGGGATAGGTAATCCTGGTGCCCAATATGCCAATACCCGCCATAACGCGGGTGTCTGGTTTATTGAAAGGCTGGCAGAAAAATTTGGCGCGTCCTTCAAACCTGAAAAAAAATTCTTTGGTCGTACGTCTTTGATTAACGTCGATGGCGTTGAAGTTCGATTGCTCGTACCCGATACCTACATGAATGAGTCGGGTAAAAGCATCGGTATACTGGCAAATTTTTTCAAAATCGAACCCCCGGAAATGCTCGTTGCTCATGATGAAATCGATTTCCCCTCTGGCAAAATCAGATTCAAGCAGGAAGGTGGACTGGCAGGCCACAATGGCCTCCGAGATATTTCCAACCGGCTCGCCGGTGCCACCGACTTTAACCGATTGAGGATTGGCGTTGGTCACCCTGGGGACAGGACCGACGTAACCGGTCATGTGCTAGGAAAGGTCTCGGCAAAGGACCGTGAGCTAATTGAAAATTGTATTGAAGATGCCATCGCTACCATACGGTGCGCTGTAAAAGGCGACTGGCAGTTAGCCATGCAACAACTGCACAACGTGTAACCCACCGGCTGGTTGCCATCAAGAGAGAGAATCATGGGATTTAATTGTGGGATTGTAGGCTTACCCAATGTCGGTAAATCGACGCTGTTCAATGCGTTGACGCGAGCGGGCGTAGGTGCTGAAAACTTTCCGTTCTGCACGATCGAACCGAACTCCGGCATCGTTCCGATGCCGGATCCAAGACTGGACAAGCTCGCCAGCATTGTTTCTCCGGAAAAGGTCATTCCCACGACGATGGAGTTCGTCGACATTGCGGGTCTGGTCGCCGGCGCATCAAAAGGTGAGGGGCTTGGTAACCAGTTCCTCGCAAATATCCGCCAAACCGATGCCATTGCTCATGTTGTTCGCTGTTTTGAAGATGAAAATGTCACTCATGTGTCGAACAAGGTGAATCCGGTAGAAGACATCGAAGTGATAAACACCGAGCTGCAATTGGCAGATCTCCAAACCCTGGAGAATGGAATCAATCGGGTCTCAAGATTAGCCAAGAGCGGCGACAAGGAAGAAATTGCCAGGGTGGAATACCTGAAGGGTCTGCAGGCTCATATTGATGAGGGTCAGCCAGCCAGGACTTTCGCAACACCGGACGATTACGCGGACACCCTTCGGGACCTGCATCTGTTAACGATGAAACCTGTGTTGTATATCGCGAACGTTGATGAAGAAGGTTTTGAAGGTAATCCTCACCTGGATGCAGTTCGCAGAATTGCAGAGACAGAAAGCGCAGAGCTCGTCGCCATCTGCAATAAGCTGGAAGCAGAAATAGCGGAACTGGACGATGAAGAAAGGGCCGAGTTTCTGGGTGATCTGGGTATGGAAGCACCAGGTCTGGATCGAGTGATCCGGGCCGGCTACAGACTGCTTGGCTTGCAGACTTATTTTACTGCAGGACCCAAAGAAGCGCGGGCCTGGACAGTCAGAAACGGCGTAAGTGCACCGCAGGCGGCTGGCGTTATCCATACTGACTTCGAGAAAGGCTTCATTAAAGCCGAAGTGATCGGGTACGAAGACTACGTTCAGTATGACGGGGAAAGCGGCGCCAAGGGTGCCGGTCGTTTACGCCTTGAGGGCAAGGAATATATTGTTCAGGATGGGGACGTTATCCACTTTCGGTTTAACGTCTGACCTGGACAAAAAAGCCAGCTACCCAGTTTGTTTTGAAAGAGCAGCGTTAACAGCATGACAAACTATGTCGCTGAAAGCTCGGCTCTGTCATTCAATACAACAA
Organism: Gammaproteobacteria bacterium; assembly: GCA_018665025.1. Lineage (GTDB taxonomy): Bacteria > Pseudomonadota > Gammaproteobacteria > Pseudomonadales > Azotimanducaceae > UBA9659. The sequence continues at coordinate 503 of JABJED010000151.1, read as the reverse complement.
AGCTTCCGCTTTCAGTTAACCATCCGTAGTTACCGCGCCCCTGAAGAATCGACTTAGCGCGATCTAGCTTATCAGGCGGCGTTTGCCTTCTTGATAACCTCTTCAGCGACACTGTTCGGACATCCCGCATAGTGGCTAAATTCCATAGAGAACTGGCCACGACCTGAAGTCATGGTTCGCAGGTCGCCAATGTAACCAAACATCTCGGCCAGAGGAGCAGTTGCCTTAACCCTGACGCCGGTGGACGCTGAGTCCTGGCCCTGGATCATCCCGCGCCGACGGTTCAGGTCACCAATAACATCACCGACATGCTCTTCCGGGGTAAACACATCGATCTTCATGATCGGTTCCATCAACTGGGGACCGGCCTTCGGCATGCTCTGACGATAAGCTGCTCTGGAAGCCAGTTCGTAGGCAATGGCAGAAGAGTCAACCGCGTGGAAACCACCGTCAACCAACGTTACCTTCACGTCAAGCAGTGGGTAACCGGCCAGTGGACCAGC
>JABJED010000150.1 GCA_018665025.1 Gammaproteobacteria bacterium | reverse complement strand
TTTGCATTGCCTGTCATGGCGAAAAAGGCGCTGGAGCAGTTTCAGAGAATTCTCCGGCGATTGCCGGGCTCGATAAGCAGTATGTCAAACGACAACTTGAAAACTATAAATCCGGAGCACGCGGCACCGCTAAGCAGGATATCTCCGGCGGCATCATGCGCGCTATAGCGACCAGTCTAACCGATGAAAAAATTCATGACGTTTCCAGCTACGTAGGCTCAATGCCTAGCCCGATACTCACCGACTCCATCACAGGCGATATCGAGGCAGGGCGCCGACTCTATGGCACCTGCGCAGCCTGCCATGGCAGTGACGCCAAAGGATTGCAAGCGCTGAACGCACCAAGTCTAGTGCTCCAGCAAGATTGGTACCTTGTCACTCAGTTGAATAATTTCAAAAATGGACTGCGCGCTTATGAATCGAACGATGTCTTCGGGCGGCAGATGCAACCCATGGCTCTCATCCTGGTTGATGATGATGCTATCAATGACGTCGTTGCATTTATCGGTACGCTTCGTCAAAAAGATACTTAGTTCACACGGGTTTGATCACTGCGTGATTCTCGCCTGGTGATGGTAGGCCTTAATATCCTGGCTGCCGCTTCTTGACCAGCAACAGCAGCGAAACTCTTATCATCCTTTCCTCGCAACACAACTGATGCTGACGCAAAATAAACTCAGAGGACATACAATTGAAAATAATTGAGTATAGACACTACCTCAGGTAGCCAGAGCCGCACGCATCATGCTGCATGCCAGCGGCGCAGGTCACCGCGTCTTTGCAAGTTTTATGACTAAACCCTATGCTACCCGGCACTATTTTCACAATAAACGGAAACCACAATGACCAAATCTGTCTGCCTTGTCATTGGCGCGGGCGCCGGTATCGGCGGCAATGTTGCGAAGAAATTCGCGCTGCAAGGATATCACTCGTTTCTGTGTCGCCGAAGCGATCAGGAAGGGCTTAACAAACTGGTCAACCAGATAACAGAGGCCGGTGGCAGCGCCTCTGGCCGGCTGGTGAACGCCATGGAAGATGACGCCATCGAAGACATGGTGAAAGACATAGAGGCCGACGTGGGCCCTATTGAGGTGGTTATCTACAATCTGGGCGCACAGATCGGCAATCGCCCATTGGCTGGAACACCTCATAAAACATTCGAAATGGGGTGGCGCCTTGGAACGTTTGGCCTGTATCGACTCGCCTACGCACTGACTCCGTTGATGGAAGCACGCGGTCACGGCACTATTCTGGTGACTTCTGCCACCTCTGCCATGCGCGGGAACAGGGGGCAGCACTCTCACGCTGCGGCCATGGGTGGGCGAAGGATGTTGTGCCAGACCCTGAACGCCGAATTTTCACCCAAAGGCATTCATGTTGCGCATATCCTGATCGACGGGGCAGTCGATGCACCCGACACGCTTGGAAAGATATTAGGAGAAGAACGATTTAAAGAACTCCGGGAATCTCGTGGCGGCGAACATGACGGTTTGATGCTGCCCGAAAAAATAGCTGAGACCTACTTTCATATCGCCAATCAACACCGTTCAGTCTGGACCCATGAACTAGACCTACGCGCCTTTTCAGATACCGCGTGGTGGAATCATGAAGGTTGATAATCCCTTCGATTTTGACAGCGATCCTTTTCATCAATACCTTGGCTTAACGCTCGAGGAAACCCGCGAAGACTACGCCCGTATTCGACTTAACATCCACGCCAACACACCAACAGGCATCGGCGGTAGCGTCAATGGGGGCGTGCTTTCAACCATGATCGACATGGCGGCTGTGCCTGCTGTATTCACTAACATCAGAGCAGGCAGCGAACCCGCCGGTACCGCCGATCTGCAAATTACTTACCTGCGACAGGCGCACGGTAGCTGGATTGATGCGGAAGCCAGGGTGATCAAACGCGGCAGGCAACTTTGCACGATACACGTGGATATTAAAAACGATGAAGGAGTTCTGTGCGCTATCGGCAGGGTACTTTATGCTCTAAGGGCAGTTGGTTAAGGGAAGCGCCCATCGACTAACAGAAACAGCACCACATTTTGAGTTAGCCCAGACCTGGTCTGCAATTACCATACGCCAGCTGCCCGCAATGCGTTTAGGTAGTGTGACTGTCAGGATAGGCTGGCTTTAACTTCCGCTAAGGACCGCCGGGTAGGCCAAACAGACCGGGAATTGTTAACCACGGGACAGCTCCGTAGCGTCATCCTGCGCCGCAAGTCGACATAACGGGGGCTGTGAAACCTCTGATTTTTGGTGCTATCCGAACACGTGATAACCCCGGGATTTCAGACAATTATAAAGTACCTTTTCCTTTCGGCGCTCCGCTTTGCGGAACCCCCTTGCGCCTCCGGCTACCGCACCAACACCCGCACCCTGCTCGGCATCGTGACTGTCACCCAGAATCGCGCCGACGGATGCTCCGATCGCCACACCAATAGCGGCGGCC
>JABJED010000149.1 GCA_018665025.1 Gammaproteobacteria bacterium | reverse complement strand
CATTCAATTTATACAACCATCGCCAGCACTAAAGGTTAGAATGCATGTTAACCCAACCTTCATCATTGTGTGCCTTCAAATTGACCATCGCCGCGACCGCTGTAAAAACAATTTCAGCACTGCTGATCATTCCGATCATTTATATCGGCTGGCTTGCCATTGCCTTAGGCATTGCGGATGGCCATGCCTACGACGCAAAACAATTAGAGAAGCAATGGAAGAAGCAGGACAACTTTTCACAGGCCGTGTTAGCCGACGCCATTACGCTCAGCGAAGCCGCAGTGCACTGGGCACCTGATCATCCTGACTATCTGGACCAACTATCACGGTACCTGACACTTCGGTACCTGATTGACAAAGACCAGGGAACCGCTGAAAGGGTAAGGGCGCTCCTACTGCATGCCCGAACCATCCGCCCAGGCTGGCCGGGCAACTGGGCCGCTTACATTGATATCAAACACTATACAGGTAAGGCCGACGCGGACCTGGGCAATGCGATTGTTCAGGGCGCACACTTCGGCCCATGGGACCCGGCGACCATACAGGCCATCACGCAGGCAGGTACAGCCAACTGGAAGGTGCTGACCCCTGAAGCAAAAAATGTAGTCAGCCAGACGATTAAACGTGGCCTTGCCAGCCCTGTCCCAGGTTTGCCAATGCGCACCGCCAAACTGACCGAGCGGGGCGTCAGCGGCTGGACTATTGAATTCACCCAAGCGCTGACGCAAACACTGGTTGATGAAGAGTGGCGGCGAGCAAATGCTGGCGCCTACATCAGGCTAACACTAACCCTATGGCCCTTGCTCTCTAACCAACAGGGGGACCTACTACTGGTCAAAATGATGAGTAAAAGTAGCGCTAACAATCTACTCAAGTTGGCAAGAGACTCAGGCAGGCTCGCCTTCATCTGCCCGCGACTACCCAGAACGCCGCGGTTCAATAAGCTTTGTGCCAGCGCTCTTAAGCCATAAATAAAAAGGCCACGCCAGCGACTTCGTTAGGCCCTGACTCAATCAACGCTGCGGCTACCTGTTTGTACCAGCCACAAAAAAGCCCGGCATGAGCCGGGCTTTTTTTATCCTAAAACCGAACTTACTAGGTAGCAGCCAGGCTCGCTGTCGTATCGGCAATTGTTTGCAATGCATCTTCCGCACTCGCGACTTTTTCTGTCTGCTCGACCTCACTATTCTTTGTTACCGCGTCTGTGGCAACTTCAGTGAACTCTGCTGTGGCAACTTCATAAACTTCAACCGCGGCGATCGCAGTATCAAGCGCGGCGGTCACCTCTACCTGCTTAGCAGCCACATCCGCATCTGTGATCGTTGCTGCCTCATCTATCACCCCATCCAGGGTATCCAGCGAACTTTGAATGGTGTCAATGGTCGCAGTTGCAATGTTCGCGGCATCCAACCGCTCCTTTTTCCCTGCTGCACTAAGCGAGGTGTTAGCACTGTTGTACACAACAAGCGCTGCGTCCTTAGCGTCTGTTAGTGAATTAAGCACGAGTTGCAACGCCGCTCTTTGCGCCTTTAGGTCAGTAAGCGATTGTGCAGACAGTGCACCCGTTAACAATTCATCGTTGTTCCGCGCAGTCGCTGCTTCTGCATCACTAATTAGTGCATTAATAGTGGCTAGCTCCAGCTCCGCTAGGGCCTCTGCTACAATTGCCGTATCCAGTGCTGTTGTTGCCGTCGCAACTTCTGCTTGTGCGTCCGCCACGCTTGGCGCATCTGCCACTGACGCCAAAAGGGCTTGGGCTGCTACCAAACCAGCTTCTGGATCGCTCGCTGCAAGTGCAATCGCAGCGTCAACCTCCGCAGATTCTGTTGCCAACGATGCCGCCGTTGCTTGCGCTGCGGCCAAATCGGTCTCTGCCTGTTCCGCTGCAGCCGTGGCAGTTGCTGCTGCCACAATCGCTGCATCCACTGCAGCCTCGGACTCAGCTGCCGCCGCTTGCGCGGCTTCCTGCTCAGCCAATAACGCTGGCAACGCTGCTTGCGCTTCCTGTGATGCTTCAAGTGATGCCTCTATGTCTAACAGTGCTGCAACAGCCGCATCGGCTTTTGCCTGAGACGCTTCCAGTGCAGTTTGCAGTGCTTCCGCTGCCTGAAAGGCTTCTTGAGCAGTAAAGCCAGCTTCTTCAAGTGCCGTTTGAACGTCTGCGAGCGTATCCAAAATAGTATCCACTTGCTCTACCGTTACTGACGCGCCACCACCGGCCGCCTTCGCCTGCGTTGCTGTCATCGGTGAACCTGAAACCGCCGCAATTCCTGCTGAGGTGGCTGGAAGTGCCCTTGCTGATGCTGCAACAATCGCATCCTTCTGACCCGGCGCTGCAGCAACAGCTGCGGCGATAATCATGTCGGCGTTTTCGCCATCGGCGGCAATGAGTGCTGCCGCGACAACAGTTGATGCAGATGCGCCCGCGCCAATTGCAGCGCTAATGATTGCGTTATATTGCTCCGGCGCGACGATCATACCGGTGGCAACAATTGAACTCGCCTGGGAAGCATCGGCCGTGACCATCGCTGCGACTGAATCGCCAACCGACATGCCGGCGTTCATGGCATTTTGCATCACCGCTACTAACGATAAACTTGAGTCATCCATATCTGACTTCACATCTGCATTCAGCGTGAATGGCAATAGACACACAATCAGTACTAACTTGGTTAACAGCGCTTTCATAATTTTTCCTCAGTAAATATAAGGCAGAATATTTCGTTCCAATATTCTACTTAACGGCCACACGTTAGGCAACACCTAGGCGAAGTTATTTCTCTGGGCAGATATCTTTAAGTTATTGATTAATATGGAATATATTTTCTTCCACCTTGAACGGACCGACCGTTCGTCATTTTTATGGCGACCGAGCCGCTTACAGTGCCGATCTTGAACGACCACTAGTCCCGACCGCTATTTTACCGTGACCGGGGGCCGGCGCTTTCTTGAAAGAAAATGGGTTGCTCAGAGAGCTCGCCT
>JABJED010000148.1 GCA_018665025.1 Gammaproteobacteria bacterium | reverse complement strand
GTGGTCGAGTTGACCATCGCTATCGGTATTTGGGATTCGGTACATAAATTCAACAATGTGTTTGACGTACATCCTCCGGTTGAAGATGGAGAGTTTACCGTCGATCCGCCGGATGTTCCCGAGGCGATGCTGCAGCATGTTCTCGAGCCAGGCAACAAGTATTAACTTGGAAGTTCTCGATTCGCGATAAGTCGTCCGCCGCATGCGGCTCGTTCAGGTAGTTGTTTTTTAACAATGGAATCGGCAAGTGGTCCTGTGCTTATGTGGTCTGCTTTTCTCGTCAGCCTGAGTGCTGGATAGTCATCCGATGACTTCGATGGCCATACCGGTTTATCGCTGACGCCGTTCGGATTTAGTGAGCTCGGCAAGCAGTATTCTTACCCGCGACTACATAAGGACACTTGATATCCTGTGAGTTGGTCTAACTTCTTTTATATCGATCCTTCATGGACGGCTTTGCTTGATCGCCATGGTGTAGGTACCTTGAGTTCGCTTCTGAATTGGGAGGAGGGGGTTCTTGTTGAGAGTGCGAATGGTAGCGAGGTGTGGCGTGTTTCGATTACCGATAGCGCCGGCGTCGAGCGCGTTCTTTATTTAAAAAAGTACTTTCTTTACGACTCGAAAAAACTTCGTAGTGAGTTTCTTAAGGGCGCTTTTTTTGGAAGAAGCAAAGCCAGCCGAGAGTTTGGTAACCTGGAGCGGCTGCGTGGTTTCGAAATAGACGTAACAGTGCCGGTCGCTTTTGGTGAAGAACGAAGCCTGGGAAGATTAACGCGGTGTTTTCTGATCACAGAGGAAGTGCCTGAGTCCAGGAATCTGGACCAAGTTCTTATGAAAGAGTTACCTGAAATGCCGGCCAGGCTCGCGAAATCCACCAGGCAATCACTCATTTTCAGGTTGGCAGAAGCAACAAGAAAAATGCATCGCAACGGGTTCGTTCATCGGGGGTTTTTCTTTCGAAATATCCTGATTTCCGGAGACAGGTTCAACCGGGTTTTTGTCTTTGATGCCCCCCGGGGAAGAAAGTGGCCAGGCTGGTTGCTGGGACGAAAACCGGAAAAAGATCTAGCGACGATTGATTCAGCTGCCACGGTATTTTTTCGACGAACTGAGCGACTGCGCTTTTATTTGAAGTATCACGAAATCGAGCGACTCACATCGGAGCACAAGCTGACGATCGCTCGAATACTGAAGCGCGCTGAGCCGCTAAGAGCACGGCAGTTACGTCGTTTGGGGTTTTAGTGCCTGCGCCAGGAAGAAGCCGGCTTTTAACTGGAGCGGAAAGCGGGTCGGCTGTCGCTCATGATGATGTCCAGTTTTTTCTGCGCATTGGTCTTGTCGCGGAGGTCTTTGCTTTCCAGCATCTCACACTCATCGGTGATCATCTCAGCGATATGAGTCGGGTAATGACGACAATCTTCCGGACGATCGTGGTAGATCTCGCACATGTACATATTCTCACTCGAATCGAATCCCAGCCAGGGGCATCGGGATAGAGGCTCGCCGGTGTCCGGATGCACCCAGATATTGCCCTTGCTGACGTACTTAAAGATTTCTGGCCGATTGTCCTCCCACCAGTCTATTTCCGATGGGCTGGCGGACAGCCCGCCATCGGAGTATTTAATGCAACATTTACCACATTGATTACACGTCTTCATAGTTGATACCCTGATCTGCCCGAGGAAAGATGAGATACGGAGGAACGAGTATGAATGAACTAGCTGACTTTGTATTTACACCGATGGCCAAAGCGCCGGAACCAGAACTTGGGTTTGAGCGAATCCCGGTGGATCGCTACACAGACCCTGCATTTTTGAAATTGGAAGACGATCACATCTGGTCGAAAACCTGGTTGTTGGCCGGTGCGGCCTGCGATGTTGCCGAACCCGGTAACTTTTTTGTCTTCGAGAATCTGCGAGAATCAATCCTGGTAACGTGTGCAGACGATGGGATTGTTCGAGCGTTCTACAATGTTTGCCAGCACAGGGGTAATCAGCTCAAGAAATCAGGGTGTGGAAACTCCCCTTACCTGAGCTGTGGTTTCCATGGCTGGGAATACCATCTGGATGGCAGCATAAAGGATATTCCCGAAGCACACGATTTTCCCCAGGGGGTCCCCGCCGAAGAGCTCAGCCTGAGGGAACTCAGGTGCGAAGCGTGGGGAGGGTTTGTCTGGGTATCCATGGACCCTGATATCGAACCGTTGGTCGACTATCTAGGAATCGTGCCGGAACATCTTGCGCCCTACGAATTCGAATCTATGGTGCTCGTTTCTGACGAAACCGTCGAATGGAACTGTAACTGGAAAACATCAGTTGATATTTTTTCAGAGACCTATCATGTTCGTGGCGTACATCCGGAATCTGAGTATGTTGCCGATGATGTGAATGTGCAGATGGACCTCTACGGCCCGCACACCCGCTTTATTGCGCCGATGTATATTCCTAGCCCCCGCAAGATTGCGCAAGACAAGGCCCTGAATGAAACGATGGTTGAATACCTGAAAGCTGAAGGATTCCCGGTCGATACCTTTGAGGGTGATGTTACAACCCTGCGAGGAGCGGTAGCTACACACAAGCGGTCAATGACCAATGAACACGGCCTGGATTTTTCCAAACTGACGGATGATCAGCTGACCGCAGACTACCACTATAATATTTTCCCGAACGTCACGTTCAACCTCTTCGGCGAGCAGATGTGGATGTTCCGTCATCGCCCACATCCCACGGACCCTGACAGAATGTACTTTGACCGCATGATTTTTAATCGTGTTCCGAATGGCGAAGTCACCGCAGGCGCGAATGCCGGCGCAGTCGACATGTTTGTTGAGCTGGGC
>JABJED010000147.1 GCA_018665025.1 Gammaproteobacteria bacterium | reverse complement strand
GCAGGTTTGCAGAAGAGACCACAAAAAAATGATCGGTCGACTTACAGGACTTGTGATTGAAAGCGCCCCGGGTCAGTTGTTACTTGATGTTGGTGGTGTGGGTTACGAAATTGAAATTTCTCTCACGACCTATGCCCATATCTTGGAAACCCAAGGGCTGGAAACCCAAGGGCTGGAAACCCAAGGGCTGGAAACCCAAGGGCTGGAAACCAAAAGGCCGGTTACCGTTCATACCCATCTCGTGGTTCGTGATGATGCGCACCTGCTATACGGGTTTGCGAGTGCGGGTGAACGTGAGATGTTCCGAACCCTGATCAAGGTCAACGGGGTAGGTCCTCGCATGGCACTCGGAATATTATCAGGACTGGATTCAGCGTCGTTTGCGCGCGCTGTCACCGGTAATGATGTGAAAGCGCTGACCGCATTGCCTGGCGTCGGGAAGAAAACCGCTGAGCGCCTGATTATTGAGATGCGCGATAAGGTCGATTCATTTGATGTGTCTGGTTCAGATAATCCCAGTACAATGACGATTAATGTAATAGAAGATGCTGAGTCGGCGCTGATCGGGCTTGGTTACAGGCCACAGGATGCCGCTCGGGCGGTCTCCCGGGTGAGCGACCCCGCCGAAGATGTAGAGTCTTTGATCAGGCAGGCGCTGAAGTTACTCATGCAAAGCTGATGAAAGCTGATGATAGTTGAACGACAAGAATGATTGAATCAGACCGAATAGTGACACCCGTTGCCTCCGAGGCTGAACAGACGCAGGACTGGGCGATCAGGCCCCGAACGTTTGATGAATATTGTGGCCAGCATGAGGTCAGCGAACAGATGAGGCTGTTCATCAGGGCTGCAAGAGGTCGGGATGAGGCGCTGGATCACACGCTTATTTTTGGCCCGCCAGGTCTGGGAAAGACAACCCTTGCGAATATCATTGCCAATGAGATGGGTGCCGAAATGAGGGCGACTTCAGGTCCTGTCATCGAAAAGAAAGGTGATCTGGTTGCGGCACTGACCAACCTGGAAAAAGGTGACGTGTTGTTTATCGATGAAATCCACCGGCTCAATCCTGCGATTGAAGAGGTGCTCTACCCGGCGATGGAGGATTATCAGGTAGACATCACTATTGGTGAGGGCCCCGCGGCCCGGTCCATCAAACTGGATCTGCCGCCGTTCACACTGGTTGGTGCGACTACCCGAACCGGTTTGCTGACTTCTCCATTTCGTGACCGGTTCGGCATTATTCAGCGGCTGGAGTTCTACAATGTCAGCGACCTGACCACTATCGTTGAACGGTCAGCCAGGATGCTCGGGGTAAGTTGTGATGTCGATGGTGCCCGCGAGATTGCAGTTCGCTCGAGAGGTACGCCAAGGATTGCTAATCGGCTGCTTCGTCGGGTCCGGGACTATGCCCAGGTGGAAGGTGAGGGGTTTGTGAACCAGAAGATCGCTGACCAGGCGCTTAATATGCTGAAGGTTGATGTGAATGGTTTTGATCATATGGATCGCCGGCTTTTGCTGGCGATGGTTGAAAAATATGATGGCGGGCCGGTTGGCGTAGACAGCCTTGCAGCAACCGTTGGTGAAGAGAGCAACACCATTGAGGATGTATATGAACCCTACCTGATTCAGCAGGGATTCATCATGCGCACCTCAAGAGGTCGCGTTGCTACACGGTTGACCTATGAGCACTTCGGTATGAAGATGCCACAAAAGCCCGGGCAGGAACTTTTTGAAAACGAACCTGACGACTAACTTGGGAATTGAATTGTGAATGAACCGTTATCCATACTTGACCTGGTACTCAATGCAAGCGTCGTTGTGCAGGTGGTCATGGGGCTCCTGATCCTTGCTTCACTAACCTCATGGGTCATGATTTTCCAGAGAGGCTTTGCGCTATCTTCGATCCGCCGGCAGGCTACAGATTTTGAAAGTGAATTCTGGTCCGGTAAGGACCTTGGCGAACTCTATGTGGAACTCGATACTGAAAATTCGGATGTCATCGGCCTGGAGAGTATTTTTGCATCGGGATTCAAGGAATTCTCGAGGTCAGGCCAACAGGATGGCGCTGATCAGGAGCGGGTTATGCAAAATGTACAGAGGGCGATGCGGGTTGCGCTGGTCAGGGAAGAAGAACGTCTTGAAACGCATCTGCCATTCCTGGCCACCGTTGGTTCTACCAGCCCCTATGTTGGTTTGTTCGGTACGGTCTGGGGAATCATGAATTCGTTTCGCGGGCTTGCGACGGTCAACCAGGCAAGCCTTTCGGTAGTAGCGCCAGGTATTTCAGAAGCGTTGGTGGCAACCGCCATTGGGCTGTTTGCTGCCATTCCTGCGGTCATCGCCTATAACCGTTACGCCGCCTATGTTGAAGTTATCATGAACAGATTCGAGGCATTTAGCGATGAATTCAGCAGTATTCTTGATCGCGCGAGTCACAAGCGCTAATTATGTCTAAAGCCGCTCGCAGGAAGCCGATGTCCGAAATCAATGTCGTACCTTACATTGATGTGATGCTGGTGTTGCTGGTGATTTTTATGGTGACAGCACCGCTCATGACCCAGGGTATCAAAGTAGATTTGCCCGAGGCGGCTTCGGGTCCGATCGATGTGACGGATGATGAACCAATGCTGGTTGTATCGGTCAAACATGATACTACCTACTATATCAATCTTGGGGAGGCGGAGGAGCCCGTGTCATTATCTGAAATTGGTGATAAAGCTGCCAGGATCATTGCAGCGAACCCAGGCATCAAGGTGCTGGTAGAGGGTGACAAAAAGCTGGCATACGGAGTGATTGTTGACCTGATGAATACGCTTCAGGCAGCAGGGGCGAAAAGTGTGGGGCTGATAACTGAGCCCCCCAGGACATAATAGCCGGCCGTCATGAACCTTTCTTCCAATGAAGTGACGACCTATGTCACAGCGATCCTTTTTGCGTTGCTGGTTCATGGCATCGTCATTGGCCTGATGTCCCTGAATTGGGAGGAGTCGACACGCAGTTACACCGAGTTGAAACCCTATTATATTGAAGCCGCAATAGTTGCCGAGAATCCTTACAGGGCCAAAGAAGAACGAGCGGTCGATCAGGAAAAATCCAGAAGAGATAAAAAATTACGTGAGCGGCGCAAGACGGAGGCCAGGTTGCGGCAGGAGCAGGTGAACTGGGCCAGGCAACAACAGTTAAAAACTGAAGTTATGCCTGCAGAGCCTGGGGTGCTCCCCGAGCCAACACCTGTGGTCGAAAAAACCCGGGAAACCAAAGTGGATCCCGAATCTGCAAGGTCTGAGTTTGCAGATGAACTGGCAAAGGCGCTGACACGTGAGGAAAATGCAAGGAAGGCGGTAACCGACGACGAAAAAGCAATGGCTTACGTGGCGCAAATTCAACGCGAAATAGTGCAGAACTGGTCTAGACCGCCCAGCGCCAGAAACGGAATGGAAGCCCTGCTGCGGGTTCTGCTTATTCCAACCGGAGAAGTTATTGACGTGAAGGTTGAAGATTCGAGCGGTAATGGTGCGTTTGACCGGTCAGCAGTTCTTGCCGTTACCAAAGCGAGAAGATTTGTTGTACCCACTGACTCGCAACGGTTTGAGCGGGACTTTCGAGAGTTTACGGTTTTGTTTCGGCCGGATGATCTCAGGCTATAAGGATTATATGTGCGAGTGTTAAAGCGAATTATTTTTATCGGACTGCTCCTTCAGTTTACCTTGCCTGCCTCAGCTGAACTGCGGATCGAGATTACCAAGGGTGTGGATAATGCGGTCAGGGTGGCGGTAGTGCCTTTTGCATGGAGAGGCAAACGAAAACCGCCGATTGACGTCAGTGACGTTGTTTCATCCGATTTGGGGTTGTCGGGCCGATTCGAAGCCCTGCCAACATCACAGATGTTAAGTTTTCCTAACGATACCTCTGAGGTGCTACCGCGAGACTGGCGGATGCTGGGTGTCGAGTATCTGGTTGTTGGGTATCTTGAGCCGCGGGAAGTTAGCGTGCGCCTGCACTTCGAGCTATATAGTGTGTTGCGGCAGACCGTGGTGGCGAAGCAGACAATTGAAGGTCTCCCCATGGATCTTCGTGATATGGCTCACCACGTCAGCGACGTGGTGTTCGATGAACTGACCGGTATTGAAGGCGCTTTTTCTACCCAGATTATGTATGTCACAGCAATGGACGGTGATCAGGGCCGACACTTCGCGCTCAACATTGCTGATGCAGACGGGTACAGGGTCAGGAAGGTGTTGGAATCAATAGAACCCATCCTTTCCGCTACATGGTCACCAGATGGAAAGATGGTCGCCTACGTTTCGTTTGAACAGGATGGTCGGCCCGCTATCTACCTTCATGAAGTGATAACCGGAAACCGGCAGATCTTAACGAGCTTTGCAGGTCTAAACGGTGCACCGTCTTTCTCCCCCGACGGTAAGGAAATGGCACTGGTGTTATCCAAAGATGGCAATCCTGATATTTACATTCTGGACCTGCAGTCGCGTCGACTTCGAAGGATCACCCGGCACTATGGTATCGATACCGAGCCTTCCTGGACTGCAGATGGAAAATCATTGGTGTTTACCTCCAATCGGGGAGGTCAGCCGCAAATCTATCAACTGCGGCTGGCTGATTTTCAGATCCAGCGTCTGACCTTCGAAGGCGACTATAATGCCAAGGCAAGCGTCCTAAAAGACGGTAGCGGGTTGGTTATGGTGCACCGCCGTGACGGGATCTTTCACATCGCGCTACTGGATCTGAACCGGGGCCGCTTATCTGTCCTGACCGAGACGACCCTGGATGAATCCCCCAGTGTTGCGCCCAATGGCAGTATGTTGATCTATGCAACCCAGCAGGGGGGAGAGGGCATATTAGCGGCGGTTTCTATTGATGGTGGCGTCAAGTTCAACCTGCCTTCGTCGGACGGTGATGTCAGGGAGCCAGCCTGGTCGCCGGTAAAGCGCAAAACCTTTGTGCCAGTTGAGTAACAATTGGCCATTAAGAGGGCCGAATGACGAGCATTAATCGCTGAAAAGCAATGACTACGCCCTGTGGCGGGGGTTTATTCATCGAATATTTCGTTTGATGAGTAATTATTATGAGTTTTTTGTGGTTTAATCCGACTTTGAAGAATTACTCAGAATACAGAATGTAAAGGAGTTACTCATGGGAATATTTAAGTTACGCGGTCTACTGCTGCTCTGCGTTGCAGCCTTACTGTTAGGCGGTTGTGCGAGTCAGGAGCCTGCTGATTCGGGTCCAGATGTCGAGCCAATGGAACAAGAGTTGGATACCAGCGGAGACGATGAGCCGATTGAGCCTGCCGGGCCGATGGTTAAGAACGGTAAGATCGTACTTCCGGCCGATGACATGGGTTCTGGTGAGACGCTTCAAGGTGTCTTCTACTTTGATTTCGACCAGGCGATCGTTCGACGAACAGGTCATGAGGAGCTAAACAAGCATGCGGGAGTACTGAGTGCTGATCGCTACCTTCGGGTTCGAGTGGAAGGACATGCTGACGAACGTGGTACCCGGGAATATAACCTGGCACTGGGCGAACGTCGAGCGAATGCAGTACGTGCTTATCTGGTTGCTCAAGGCGCAGCCCGAACCCAAATCGAAGTGATTAGCTACGGTGAAGAAAAGCCAGCTAATAACGGGCATTCAGAATCATCATGGGCAGAAAATCGCCGTGTTGAGATTGTTTATAGATAAGGGTTTTGATGAAAGCTAGTCACCCGCTTTTAAGTGGTGTGCTGATTCCTGCCATTAGTGTAGTCGTTAGCACGCCACTTTTCGTTTACGCCGCCCAGTCACCTGTTCCTGTTGAAAGCAGAGAATCGGTCGTGACCTATCAGCCGCCAATTGAGGAGGAGGCAGCATCCGGTGGTATGGAAAACCAGTACCAGTTGCAATTGCTTCAGCAGGAAGTCATGGAACTTCGCGGTCTGGTTGAACGACTTCAACATGAGCTGAGCCGACTTAAATCGATTCAGGATGATCGCTACCTTGAGCTTGACGCCCGTTTGCAGCAGGTGCTCAAAGCAAATGTCCAGGTACCAGAGCCTGTTGCGGAAGATCCCGGAGAAACAGCAGTAGCAGTAATCGACGAAAACCTCAGCGAAAAAGACCTGTATGAGACCACCCAGATACTGATTCGCAACAGGCAGTATGAGATGGCAATTACTCAGCTTGAAGCGTTGATTGACAGATTCCCTGATGGTGAGTACACAGCTAATACCTACTATTGGCTCGGGCAGGTCCAGGCCGCTAAAACCAATCCGGATTTCGAAAAGGCAAGGCAGGCACTAGCGCAAGTCATCAGCTATTTTCCGGAACATAGCAAGGTTCCCGATGCAGCTTATGCTTTGGGTAAGGTTTATTACACGCTTGGCGATTGCGAACGGGCAACAGATCTTCTACAGCAGGTCATGGATCAGTATCCAGGCAAAACTGCCGCCAAACTCGCGGAAAATTATCTGCGCGAATCGGTAAATTGCGACAACTGAAATGTCGTCTCTTAGAATCACAGAAATCTTTCACTCACTCCAGGGTGAAGCTCGAACTGTCGGTTTACCCACGGCTTTTGTCCGCCTGACCGGCTGCCCGCTTCGTTGCCAGTATTGCGATACGGAATACGCGTTTCACGGTGGTGAGAAGATGTCCATTGACGCGATCATCGATGCAGTCAAGGCTCGGAAAACTCCGTTTGTAACTGTGACTGGCGGTGAACCACTTGCTCAGCCGGAATGTCGTTCGCTTCTGACCCGGCTCTGTGACGAGGGATATGCGGTTTCTCTCGAAACCAGTGGTGCGATGGATATAACAGGAATCGATTCGAGAGTGTCGGTGGTACTTGATCTCAAGACACCGGGTTCAGGTGAGGTGTCGCGCAACCTGTTCGAGAATATCCCCAGGCTGAAACAGGATGACCAGGTGAAGTTTGTTATCTGTCATCGTGGAGATTATGAGTGGGCCAGGTTCAAGATGCAGGAGTTGCAGCTCGCTAAAAAAGTTGATGAGATATTGTTTTCCGCCAGCCACGGCGAACTTGAATCACGCCAGCTCGCGGACTGGATACTGGAAGATGAGTTGCCGGTCAGGCTGCAGGTTCAATTACACAAGCTCCTGTGGGGCGATACACCCGGGGTATGAGTAGGTATGAGAAGGTATGAGTAGGTATGAGTAGGTATGAGTAGGTATGAGTAGGTATGAGAAGGTATGAGTAGGTATGAGTAGGTATGAGTAGGTATGAGTGGGTATGAGTAGGTATGAGTAAGAAAGCCGTCATTCTACTGTCAGGTGGT
>JABJED010000023.1 GCA_018665025.1 Gammaproteobacteria bacterium | reverse complement strand
CACCGCTCTGGGCTCCTGACTTCACCTTCCTACCAGATCGTTTGATCAGGAATGTACTGATCACTCGATGCACGATAGTCAACACGCGGCTCATCACCTGCGGGTTGGTAGCAAACAAGTAGCGCAAGGGGAATGGGACGCGCTGCTGATAACTGATTCCTTTGGGATCTATACCGCTGAGCATCTTGCACCGGGCTTCAAAACACTTATTCATGTGAATGTGACGGATCTGAAAGAAGGTGAAATGAGTAACTTCTATGGTGAGATGATTGACAAAATAGCCCCCGATCGAATTCTATTTCTATTTAATGATCAATCATTCATTGGCAGGTATGCACTTAATCGGATCAGGGTTGCTACTGTGGTGCGTCCAGTGAAGGAATCAGATATCCAGTAATGTCGGTACTGCCAACTTAACTGGCCCATATTGATAGAATCGTTGGATGAATACGTATAAGCGCCAGCGATTCCCGCCAGATATCATTTCTTATGCTGTCTGGCTCTACTTCAGATTCAATCTCAGCTATCGGGATATTGAAGATCTCCTGGCCGAGCGGGGTATTACGGTCAGCCACGAGTCCATCCGACTCCGGTGCATCAAGTTCGGCGCTCTGTATGCCAAACGGCGGTACTGCCAACTTAAATGGCCCAAATTGATAGAATTGGGTTGACGTATAATTTTTGAGACAGCTATGCCTTTTACGGGTGCCGATCATGTAGTGATATTGGTTCGAGATATTGATCAAGCCATACACACCTGGCAGAACCAATTTGGTTTGCCTCTGAGTCACAGAGCAGATCTGCCGGAGATAGGCATTCGCCAGGCGTTCTTTCTGCTTGAGGACAATACGTTTCTCGAGTTGATAGCGCCGATGGGGGAGCAGTCACCGATTGAAAAGGTACTTGAATCACGCGGTGAGGGCGTTCACACCCTCGCACTCAAAGTTGATGATCTGGATGCCACCGTCGCAAACCTTGAATCACAGGGTGTTCAGTTGATGGGGGTTGGCACACCGCAGGTTTTTATTCATCCGAAATCGGCAAATGGTGTACGCGTACAATTGTGGCCATCGACACGCCCGCATCGTTGGCAAGATAAGCCGAGTGAAGGTAGCAAGTGAATGAATAAGCAGCACTTTGAAGTGACGGAGCAAGAATGGCGCGAAGGCAGCCTGCTTGAGGAAAAACTTGAGCTGATTCAAGACAGCTTCAATTCGATTGGTTTTGCTGTTGTCTCAGGACTCGTGCCGGCTTCGGTTTGTAAACCCCTCGTAAAAGCATTTCTTGAAGACGTCGCGCTGATTCGCGAAAAGTCAGGTTTGACGATGCACGAGAAGCATACCGCAGAAGGGCATCTGCAACTGGGTCCGCGTCGTCACGCACCCTATGTTCAAAAAGAACTGGTCGCCAACCCCATACTCGAAAGTGTTGTCACAAAACTATTGGGGCGCGGTGCCTGGCTGGGTTTTTACAATGGTAATGTAAATTGTCCCGACAGCGGCTACCAGCCGCTTCATTTCGATCGGCCCTATGCATGGACGACTGAGCAGGCGGCTAAAGCGGCGGGGCAAAGCTGGCCGCCCAATACGACAACGGTTTCTTGCTCACTGGCATTGTCAGAGATTACCGAAGCCGTCGGTGCGACAGAAATATATCCCGGCAGTCACCGAGAAACGGCCGTCACCACCTGGGGTAAGGGTGAGCAACCCGTGCATCATCCTGAAATTGTAAAAAACTGGGGCCCGCCGGCGTCGATGACAATACCTGCCGGTGGCGTCTGTTTTCGTGATCCTCGTATGTGGCATCGTGGCGTAAAGAATGCGGCAGATATACCAAGACCGATGGTTGCATTGACCTATCATTCGGTTATGTCAAAACATCAACGTGGCACCCTTGTTAATGTGTCAGAGAAAGATGCGACCGCTTGCGAATTGGATCCCTCTCTAAAGGTTCTTGATTCGGGTGCTTTAGGTGATGGTCGGTTGGTGTTTGATGCAGACGTAAAGTCAGCGTTCGACGCGCCTAATTTGCATGGCGTGTATCGCAATGCACGATTTGTTGACGCGCCGCTAGTCGTTAATCACTTTCTTGATGCGCATCTATTAGGTGGTGGTCGTGTGGTTGAAGATCAACCCGTGCATCCTTATCCCAACCATGACTAGCGTTCTCTACATTGGTGGTAGTGGGGAAATTTCCACGGCCTGCGTCGCGCATTCACTTGCCCTTGGTCATGACGTGTCTGTTTTTAATCGCGGCAATCATCCAATTGAAGGTGTTAGGCATTTCGCAGGTAGCATTGACGGGCCAAATCCCTATCAGCCGTTAGCAAATGCGTCTTTCGATGTGGTCTGTCAGTTTCTTGCCTTTGACACGAACACTGTCGAGGCGGATTTGGAGTTTTTCGCACCGAGATGCAAACAATATGTTTTTATTTCGACGGCATCGGCCTACGAAAAGCCGTGTCAGAATCATGTCATCACCGAGCAGACGCCACTGTCGAATCCATTCTGGGACTACGCCAGAAAAAAAATAGCCTGTGAAGACTTACTGATCAGCCAAGACCAGCTGCCTTATACAATTGTCAGACCCAGTCATACTTACCGCAGCCGTTTGCCGGGTGCTGTGATTGACGGTAATCACCAAACTTGGCGACTACTAAACGGTAAGCCGATCATCGTGCACGGAGATGGACAATCGCTTTGGACATTAACCCACGCGGCAGATTTTGCCCGCGCGTTTTGCTGTTTGTTTCTTAACGAACTAGCGCTCGGCAAAGCATTTCACATCACCGACGAGCAAGCACACACATGGGACAAGTTGATCCTATCTAGCGCCAAGGTGCTCGGCGTCGAAGCTGAGCTTGTGCATGTGTCGAGTGAGCGTCTGGTTCACCACCAGCCATTGTGGCAAGGACCACTGCTCGGCGACAAATCGAATTCCGTGATGTTCGATAACCGATATCTCAAACAAGTCATTGGTGATTGGCAGTGTGAGGTGGCGCTCGAGTTTGGCCTACAACAAGCGGCAACAATGGTGCTTAATCGTTTGGCGGCGGGTTATGAGCCCGATAAGGACATTGACCAACTCGTTGATCGAATTATTGAAGAAAACACGTTCGAAAATATGGGGTCAGCGTAGTTACACTGACGCCAAGACTACGACCCTAGGACTAATGTGTCGCTTTTCGATGTTTCAGATCGAAGATTCGCGGTTTTCGCTTTCTGAGTGTTATCTGATGCTGTTTGTAAAAACGGCTTGCCGCCCCTCGAGAGAATTTGTCAGATTCAACAGTAAGGCTTTCAACGCATATCCCTTCAATAGTAATACGCCTCTTTTTCGGTCATTATCAATGCTGAACACAAGCCCAGGGGGCACAAAAAGATGTTGTTCAAATTTTTTCTGTTCATTGCAGCATTGCTGCTGAGTACTGTGCTGGTCATCACTGTCAGTTACTATAGCTGGCGTTCAGAGCACTACGATGCGTTGCACTTCGGGGGCGCGTTCATTGAGACTGACGCCGGCTTATTTCAGTATGCGCTAAAGGGAAATGGAGCACCCAATGTGCTTTTTCTCCATGGAACGCCTGGCGGATACGATCAGTCGATTGAAGATAACTCGGGTGTTAAAATACTCACCCCCTCAAGACCTGGCTATCTCGGCACACCATTAAGCGTCGGACGAACACCGGCTGAACAGGCTCAATCCTATATTGCTTTGATGGATAAACTGAATATCGAATCGGTGATCGTTATCGGTGCTTCGGGCGGTGGACCATCAGCAATTGCGTTTGCTGCAATGTTTCCTGAACGCACAACGGGATTGATCGCGATTGAAGCGGTAAGTCAGTCCACAGAACTTCAAGAGTTACCGGCATTTCTTTCTTCAGACTTTCTCGTCTGGTTGATGTTCAGTATGAATGATTTTCGGTCTGATGAGGCGGTCATGCAAATGATGATTCCTGACCCGGTCAACAGGCAGCTTGCGCTGCAAGACCCTGCAAAGGTTGCTACCATCAAAGCGCTCTCATGGTCACTGTGGCCACCTTCACTTCGTGGTCCAGGCATGGACAATGATGTGAGCCAATTTTCGAATCTGTCTCTGCCCATAGAAGAAGTACGCGTACCGACGCTTATTATTCACGGTACCGCCGACACAAACGTCGATTTTAGTCACGGCGAACTTCTGGCGAAGACGATCCCCGGTGCAAAGTTTCATGTGATCGATGGTGGCGATCACATGATGCCCTTCACGCATGCTGAAGAGGTGCAGGGGGTCATCGATGACTTTATCAAAAACGTTGCGCGCGGACTTCAAAAAACTTCGTCGGAAACGGAGTAGAAAATCTTGGGGTCACAGTAGTTACACTGACCCCATAGCTTACCGAGCCTGCGTCAATAGTATCAGGTTGGGGTATAGGAAGAATTAGCCACATTTATGGTTATTCCGCCAGATACACATTCCGCCCAAATCAGAGCTGGCTATATTCTTTGATCAAATCTGGTGGTTATTGATAAGTAAATCGTGCGGGTCACACAGTTATTCCCGTTT
>JABJED010000146.1 GCA_018665025.1 Gammaproteobacteria bacterium | reverse complement strand
GGTTGGCAAGGAAAGATGCGGACCTGTATTTCGTCGGGGTAGTGAGTATCTATCTTTTAACTCCGACGGCAGTATTCACGGCATTCATACCCTGTCGCCTTTAACGCGCCCCTCGAAATAGAGAAATGTATAGGCGGCCGGTTTGATCACTGAAAAGATTTTGTTCCGCGCAAAGTTGATTTGGTGGTTTATCCGTGAGTGTTTTAGGGTTGGCTAGTTGTTGCCCGTTTAATTAGTGGTGGTTGTGCTGCAATATGATCTGGGATTTCCTGAATGAGGCCTGGATCAGTAATGTCGGCGATAACACCCATAGCCACCTTGTGCTGCAGGCTCGCGCCACCCGAAGAAAAACGGCTTATTCATCCAGGTCAGCACCACTGGTTTCGGTCAACATCAACACCGACGCGATGGTGACGAGTGCGGCAAAAGCGATATAGATAGACACATAGAAAATACCGAGTTCTTTCCATAACAAGACCGCCAAGGTCGGCGCAAATGCCCCGCCAAGGATCGCACCGAGTTGATAGCCAAGCGATGCGCCCGAGTAACGCACTTTTGTACTGAAGAGTTCCGTGTAAAAAGCCGCCTGCGGGCCGTATTGCATTGCCAGAAAAGCCAGCCCACCTGAAATGGCAAGAACAATTAACAAGAAGTTGCCGGTATCGATAAGCGGAAACATCGCAAAGCCCCAGACCCCCAGTAATCCAGCACCTGCCAAATAAATTCCGCGCCGACCATGGCGATCAGAATAGGCGGCCGCTGGGAATTGCACAAATAATTGGAAAACGCAGGCAATGAGCACCGCCGACAACATCGTGCTTCGCGGCAAGTTTAATCCCTCTTCTGCCGTGCCATAGGCGATCACAAAAGCAATCAAAATATAAAACGTCACTTGAATACTGATGAAAGCACCGGCTGCAAGTGCAATCTGCTTTGGATACAGTCGCAGCGCCTCAAAAACAGGCGAGCGGTCAGGGTTCACGCGATCCGCACTGGTGGTGTTTTGCGATGTCTCCTTGTCATGCTCTGCTTGTTGCTTTCGCTTATTTTTCTCCAATGCTTTAAACGCAGGCGTATCTTCAAGATGCAACTGCACGTACATGCTGATGCCAATTAATACCACACTCGCCAAAAAGGGAACGCGCCATCCCCAAGCCATAAAACTTTCGTCCGACATACTTGCACCGATCATCAGGAATGCAAGATTAGCGAGTATCACGCCAACCGGCGCACCCGCCTGGGCAAACGCACCATAGTAACCGCGCTTATTGCTCGGTGCGCTTTCTGTTACGAGCAACATTGCGCCACCCCACTGCCCGCCAATCGCAAGGCCCTGCACAAAGCGCAACACCACCAAAAGCAGAGGCGCAAAAAACCCAATGCTTTCATAGGTCGGCAGCAAACCGATCATCGTGGTTCCTGCACCCATAATCAGCAACGCAACCACCAGTGTCTGCTTGCGCCCGACCCGGTCGCCATAGTGACCGAATACCACGCCCCCTAGCGGCCTCGCAATAAAGCCAACCGCAAAGGTACTAAAGGATGCAATAAGTGCGACGGTGGCTGGCATTTCTGCTGGGAAAAAGGCAGTTGGGAAGACCAGCGCGGCGGCGGTTCCATAAATAAAGAAGTCGTACCATTCGATACTCGTTCCTGCCAACGCTGTGCCCGCGACCTTGCGCATGCTGCGTTCATTATTCTCGTCTGAGGACTCTGTCTGCGTGGTTTCTTTTTGGTTCATGGCTTCCTAGTTCTCAGGATTGTGTAATCGAAAGCCTGACACAGGAAAGCGCTGGCCACAAATATCATGTCACTATTGATTTAGTGGCAACTGCAACCTCTGTGTCGCAGAAGTCGACTTAGGGTGAGTCGTATCCAAGGAACAGACAACCCTACAAGGGTGTGCTCGCGAGCCAAGCACCCGACAAGATGTCGTTCAAAGATAGAAAGTATAAAACACATTCTCCGAAGAACGGTCATGATCTCCTTGGAGTTTTGAATTGAGATGATCCTAGCGCTTGTCGAATTTCGAAACGATGAGGTGGATAAAGCTGGTCGACCCATGGGCAACTGTGGTGGTTTATGACGGTATACTAGCCCCAAATGAAGAGCCTAGTGTTCACGATAACAAGCGTACTATTTGTCAGCTTTCTGGCAACACCGGGTTTGGGGGCGGGTTGGGCCTGGGATGTCGGCAATGGGTTTGGATTCGTCGCCTTTGCCGGACTCTTGTACCTGAGTAAAATAGGTGGGTCAGGGAGAAACGTGCGAGCGCATCAATTGCTGGGTTTTGTGGTGTTGGGCGTGACGGTAACGCATGTCTACTGGTTGCTGCTTCTGGATGCGGCGGTGATCGAGTATGTCAAACCTGGTGCACCACTCTATATGTGGACAGGTATTGCTGGTTTCCTAATGCTTGTTGTGCTCATCTTCATCAGCTTGCCTGAGTACCGGTTACGTCTGCATAAACGTTACGCCTTATTCAAGTTCTGGCATCTTGGCCTGGCACTTTTGACAATAATAGGGGCCGGTCATCATATAGTGGTAAGCGGCTTCTATTTGGGTGAGCCCTATCAGGTCGCCTTGTTCTTGCTTCTGGTCGCAATTGTATTTTTTGGCGATAGCTTCCTGGGTAAACGTGAAGCCGATACTCGTCAGTCTTCCTGGGTTTTCCTCGGTCTGGGTGTTTTTTGTGTTGCGGCGTTTGCGGGAATCAGGAATGTTCCGTTTTGAAGCTGTTCCTGATATTGCTCATCCCGTTGTCGATTGCATTGCTGATACTGGGTACACCCTTGCCAGTTGAACATCCGGTAAAGAGACATCAATGGCAGAGTCCTGAACCCATACTGCCAATGACTTTTGCTCACCTGGATCATGTGGGTGAGAACTGTCTGGTATGCCACCATAATTACAATGACGATACCGGCAATCTGTTGTGCATGAATTGCCACGTGACGAATAGTGATTTATGGCCACTGCTGGAAACGCAGTTTCATGATCTTTGTCGTGACTGCCATGAGGCTAAGAAGCTGCTGAACGAAGAAAGTGGACCAACGCGTGCTTGCATCGACTGTCACCTGGATGGCGAATTGCCGTGACCAATCGTCAGAACCGCGCTGGCATTTCCCGCATCGACAAGGAATTTTGGCGCCGCAAACAGGGCAAATGCGCTAGCGCTTTCAATCAATAAATTCGCAATAAGAACAGAGGAATAAACTTTCTTCCTGTAGTGAGGCCGTTAATTTGTCGTGGTCCTGTTTTAGCAGCAATAGTGGGAGGAAGCAGGTATTGCCGTGCAGAGAAACTATCAAACAAGCTAAGCAGTGATTGTATTTATACGATCTCCTGTTTCAGATCACTAACCTACGAGTTTCTCAACCCCACCAAGCAAAATTGCTTTGAGCGCTTTTTTGCTTCGTTTGCGATGGAATGGTCTGGTATTACCCATGGTAGTCCAGCCGCCTAGTATCAGTGTCATTACCTGAAAACTTCCATCTTCACATTGCTTTCGGCTCCAATCAGGATGAATCTGCTGGATCAGCTGTCCATAGTGCCTCGCCATTTTCTGGTACCACCGATCTCTCATCTGTCGGAATTCAGGGTTCCGTCCCCAGAAGGCTGCTGACTCAAAGTAGTACACATCTTCAACATTGTTGATCCAATCATAATGAGTCGAAACGATGTCGAGTAGCTTGATGGATGGGTCGCTGACATCCTCTGCCATTTTTTTATCCAGTAAAACTTTCAGTCGATCTACACCAGTAGAAAAGAAGGCAAGCAGCAGTCCCTCCTTCGTGGGAAAGTAATGACGCACAGCACTTTGCGTTACGTTGGCTCGCTTAGCTATCGCATCCTGTGAGGCTGCAGCTAGACCTTGCGAAATGATAATGTCATAGGTGGCATCGAGAATGGCCTTCAGACTTTTCTTGCCCTTAGGATAACGTGCGCGCGACATGAAGCTGTTCTCTGCTTCGGTATTCGACTGCTCAGGCATCAACTGGTTCGCCTATATGTTTGATCCCCTATTGTACCCAACCTCGCGGGGGAAACAATAAAACCACTTGGTCACGTTGTATTTGGACTTTTGCTCGTATAACATGTTTCTGAATCACCAAACCCCGGAACAATGTGTCATGAGTGATCTTATCAATGCAATTGAACGACCTGATGTTATCGAGAGCCCGGCTGCCTGGTATGGACGTGAGCTGCAGGACCAGGACGAATGGCTCGAACTACTTTCTCCTGGGGACGTAGAAGAACTTTTAAATGCCGTCAGACATGTGAATGACCTCAGTATCTCGATGCTGGAAATGAATAAGGATGACTTTCCTTTGCCGACGCTGGCTCAGCGCCTTCGAACTCTGGCACATGAACTGAATCGTGGCAGGGGTTTCTTTCTTCTCCGAGGATTACCGGTCGATAAACTGACAGAGCGCGAGGCAGCATTTGCCTATTGGGGAATGGGGCTGCACCTCGGTGTGCCAGTCTCGCAGAACGCGCGAGGGCATTTGTTAGGTCATGTGACGGATGAAGGGCTGGATTTTAACAAAGACAGCAGCGCGCGGGGTTATCAGACCCGTCTGAAGCTTCCCTATCACACAGACGGCTCCGACGTTGTCGGTCTGTTATGTCTGCGTCCAGCTAAAAGGGGTGGGCTGAGCGCTGTGGCCTCTACAACGAGTGCCTACAATGAGGTGTTACGGAGGCGTCCGGATCTAGCTGATCTCTGGTTCGAAGGCTGGTATTCAGATCGGCGTAATGAACAGCTTCCCGGGCAGGATCCATTCTTTCGTACTCATCTGGCATCGTGGGATGGGGAATATCTGTCGATCAACTATGTACGCAACTTTCTGGAATCCGCACAACGACATGAAGGGGTACCACCCCACACTCCACAACAGACCGAGTTCCTCGAACTGATCGACACCATTGCCAATGAACCCGGTTTTGCCCTGCAGATGGACTTTCGTCCGGGAGATATCCAATTCGTGTGTAACTACTCGACGTTTCACTCACGTACGGCATACGAAGATCATGATGATCCCGCGCATAAACGACATCTGTTAAGGCTCTGGCTGAACCTTCATGATGGTCGATCCTATCCAAAAAGCTTAGGGCGAGGAAAACAGATTGGTACTGCCGGGGGAGTCGGTATCCCGGCTGTGCCAGGGACGGCTGACCCACTGGCAGGAACCTACCCCTGAGACTTTTTGCACAATGCTGTAGCAACAGGCAGTAGGGGCTTCGCCTGACCATGAAGGTGAAATAGGAACAAGAAATGAACGTAATTTCCCAATATGTTGCGCCTGAAGGGTACTGACAAGTTAACTCCTACCCGTGGGCTAGAGCTAAAAAATAGTTACGGTGACGCGATTATTGCGGGCCGCTGGCTTCATTTCGAGCGCAATTTAAGGCAGAAATAGGCAGAGTATTCCCACTTCTGGAGGATAGTATAAATAAACCGCATTTTTCGAAATACGGTCAGGGATGGTAACTGTAGATGTTCATCGAATTTTTTGGCGCTGTGACCTTATGATGCTTTGGATGGTTAATGACTGTAATGGGCTGGATCTGCTGGCTGACCGGTGGAACAGCCACCAATGAATCGAATACCGATAGGGTTGCTCTGGTGTTTTCCTTTATTTGGGCTGGGTATTTTTGTTGGTCTGATGTACTGGACGGAGAGCTGGCAGGACGAAGTCAGGCTAAATCAAGAGGCGGCTCTGGCGGTGAATGCGCAAGCACTTGCGGTGATGCTGGCAGATGACGAAAGGTTTCTGGCGTTTGCGCTGGACGGGGATGATGCGGCGATTTATCGCAGTGAACCGATAGACAGTGAAGTTGTCCTGGATGGAAGATTGTCCGACTGGCCGGACCCAAAGGTGCTAAGCCTGGGGCTTGATCACATGCTTGAGATCCACTTCCCCTACAGCAGTGATTCACTGGGTTATGAACTGGCGGTTGGGAACGATGAAGCGTTTCTTTATCTACACTATGACGTCCGTGATGATCTCGTGGTTTATCGAAAACTCGGTGGCTTGAGTGTGCACCGTAACGACCACATACAGCTGTCATTTCTGGACTTGCAAAAACGATTTCATCGCTATGCCATCTCGGTCTACCAGCCTGGGGAGTTAACGGTGGTTGAGGTTACGTCTACCGGTAGATCATTACGCGAAGCACCTGAGATTCAGGGTCGCTGGATGGCTACCGATGACGGTTACCACGTTGAACTTCGTATTCCCCGTAGTCTTTTATCCAGGCGTCTATCAACGTTGGTCGCTGATGTGGATGACGAAAGCTCGCGTGAATTAAAATTCATGATGGGTTTAAGTAATACCGCAACCGCGGAAACCCTGGGCAGGATATTTTACTCTCCTTCGGATTTCGAGAAGGCGCTGGCAAGCATGCCTTTTGGTGTGCAGGTGGTCAGCGCCTCGGGCCGGACAGCGACCACATACACATATGATTCGACCGGTGGACAGTTGTGGGTTGAAGCGCCGATTGTCTCTGGTGAAGCCCCGCTGGGTACGATTTCTATCAGCCAAGATGCGGGCCCATCCGAACACCTGACAGGCATCATAGGTGGTGAGTTTGATCGCTGGTCAATTCTGTCGCTGCTGTTGCTGGCTGCACTTATCCTAATGGTTTTATGGGTGACACAAAGTAGATTGGGCAGGATGAAAAGGTTGGTCGCCGAACGGGTAGACAGCCGGGGCAGGGCGCAGAGTGACGCTAGTGAGCTGGATTTTGGAAACGACGCGGTGGGTAAGTTGTTCCAGGAACTTAAATTAACAACTGAGAGGATAGGGCAATACAACGACTACCTTGAGCGTATGGCTTCCCGACTTAATCATGAGCTGCGTACGCCGATATCCGTCGTTAAGTCGTCGCTGGAAAACCTCCAGGGTCGGGATGTTGATCCCGCGGCGCTTGTGTATGTCGATCGAGCCAGTCAGGGCGTGCAAAGATTAACTAACATTCTAAACAAAATGGCTGAAGCACGAAGGCTGGAAGAATCTCTTGATGAAACTGAGGTTGTCAGATTTAACCTGACAGAGGTTGTCTCAGGTTGTGTCCGGGGCTATGAAACAGCTTATAGCAATACTTCGTTTACGCTTGAGGTCGAATGGGAAGACGTGCCCATTACAGGCATCCCCGAATTGATAGCGCAATTGCTGGATAAGCTGGTTGATAACGCAGTGTCTTTTTCAAAGAACGGCGAGGTGCGCGTTCGTTTGCATATCGAAAATGACATGGCGATGTTACGGGTGATGAACGAAGGACTAAACCTGCCCAGGGAGATCGGTTTATTTGAATCTATGGTGAGTGTCAGGAAGGACAAAGGTGACAGCCATCTTGGTCTTGGGCTGTATATTGCCAAAGTGATCGCGGAGTTCCACGGCGGCACCATTGAGCTCGACAATAGAAGTGACACTCAGGGTGTTATTGCTACCCTCGGGCTTCCTTTACTTCGCCTGACCTCGCGGCTTCGCTGAGAGCTGGTTTTTCATAACGGATTGTTTGGCGCCCGGTCATTCCCCTTTCATGTTGGGTTTACGAAAGGTGCCCTGAATCATCAGGTGTTCAAAGTTGATTTCGTTTGGGTAGTCATCGCAGTGTTGTCCGAAAACATCAGAACTAAAATAGACAGGCACTGGTGCGGTAAGTCTTATGTATGGTGTGCAATGCTAGCAGTACTAGACAGCTGAACCCATACTTCTTTGTATAGTTTCAGTTTGATCATTCTGTTGTCACTATGTGATACCAACGCTGCCTAGTTTCACCAGAAATGATCATTATCCAGTGATACGCGATAGTTTTGCCGCCGATCCTGGGAATCCGTATGATCAGGGCATTCAGAAACGGATAACAGCTATGTACGACTACCTTATAAAGAACGCAACGATTGTTGATGGGCTGGGTGACGAACCCTACAGCGGAGATTTGGCCATTGAAGGTGGCAAGATTGCGGCGGTGGGTAAAGTAGACGGCAGTGCTAAAGAAACAATCAATGCTGACGGAGCCTATGCGACGCCTGGCTGGGTTGATGTCCACACTCACTTTGATGGCCAGGTCAGTTGGGACGACAAGATTGATCCATCCTTTAGCCATGGCGTGACGAGTGTAGTGATGGGTAACTGTGGCGTTGGATTTGCCCCATGCCCTCCTGGCGGTGAGCGGGGAATGATTGAGCTGATGGAAGGGGTCGAAGATATTCCCGGCACCGCGCTGTTCGAGGGTATCGAATGGGGTGAATGGGAAACTTTTCCTGAGTACATTGATTATCTTGGAACGAAACAATACACACTCGATGTTGGTACACAGATTCCGCACAGTGCCGTACGCAACTATGTGATGGGTGAGCGCGCGCTGCGTCATGAAGATGCGACCAGTGATGACCTTGAGGCGATGAGCAAAATCGTTAGAGAAGGGCTTAACGCGGGTGCGCTGGGGTTTTCGACTTCCCGCACGATCGGACATCGATCAATACTTGGTGAGCCGATTCCGGGTACCTTTGCAGAGAAAGCAGAATTGCTGGCCATCGGTCGGGCGATGAAGGAAGTTAACAAGGGTGTATTCCAGGCAGTCCCTGCGGGTGTGGTGGGGGATATTGCGGGGCCTGAAAAGTGGACGACGGAGCAGGAAGTTGAGTTGTTTGCGGAAATTGCCAGAGAAAGCGGACGAAACTGTACGTTCACGCTTGCCCAGAATGGCAATCGACCTGACCAGTGGCGCAATTGCCTCGACATTGTTGAAAAGGCGAATGCTGAGGGCATTTCCATTACCCCGCAGATTGCAACGCGTCCGATCGGGTTTGTAACCAACATCCAAACGTACCACATGTTCCAGCGTCGTGAGACTTTCCTTAAACTTTCTGGCCTGCCATTCACGCAGTTACTGGCAGAACTGAAGAAACCGGACGTCAAGGCTGCCATCCTTGCGGACAAAGATGTCCCGCCAACTGAACCGGGTGCTATGGCAAACATATTTGGATTGATGGCAATGACAGCGCCGATGATGTTCCCGATTGAAATGCCAATTAACTATGAGCCCGAAGCATCCGGCAATATGGGCGCGCTCGCGGCAGCTGCCGGGAAGGACATCAATGAATTTATGTACGACTACCTGACCGCCGGCGAGGGTGGTCAGTTCGCCATTCTGCTGGGTGCAAATTTTGTGGATGGTAGTTTCAGTGTGATGGAAGACATGATCAGGCATCCCAACACCACGATTGGTCTCTCTGATGCGGGTGCCCATGTAAACCTGATATTTGATGCTGTCGGGCCTACCTATCAGTTAACCCACTGGGTAAGAGATAGAACACGTGGGGATCGGATGCCGATCGAGCTTATGGTCCGAAAACAAACCCATACCAATGCGCAACTATTTGGCATGACTGACCGCGGTAGCTTGCAGGTGGGCAAGCGCGCAGATTTGAATTTGTTTGATCTTGATCGTTTAGGCCTTGGCAGGCTAGAGGTGCATCACGATCTGCCAGCCGGTGGAAGCAGAATTCTGCAGTCAGCAGAAGGCTACCTGAATACTTTTGTTGCCGGTGTTAAGACCCGTGAAAATGACCAGGATACCGGCGCGCGGCCTGGACGCGTTATTCGGGTTTAAGCGATACAATCTGAGGAATCGAATCTAATGTCGGATATTGAAGCAAAAATAAGAAGTGCCTGGATAGGTCGTATTTCTGGTTGCCAATTGGGTAAGCCGATAGAGCGGATGTCCATGCGCGACGGACACTCCGCGTTACACGATTATCTGTCCGATGTGGGCCCGTTGCCGCTTCGAGATTATGTTGGCTACAAGGAAGGGCATGACATCCAGAAAGAGTGTTGTCGGGGTTTCCTCACCAGAAGTGAGCCTGACGATGACATTAACTACAGTTTTCTGGCCTTGCTCATGCTTGAAGAGCACGGCAGGGACCTGTCAACCAGTGATGTTGCACGTGCCTGGTTAAAGCGCTTGCCCGCGGCCCAGACTTTTACCGCCGAGCGGGCAGCCTACAAAGTTTTGATGGAGAGGGGGAAAGAATGGTTCCCTGAGACCGGCAATGCAGGGTTCGATCTTTCGGCGTGTTCCGATAACCCTTACAACGACTGGATTGGGGCGCAAATCAGGGCAGATGTTTACGGTTGGGTTTGCCCGGGAAATCCGGAGCTCGCTGCGAGTCTAGTTACCGAGGATGCTTCCCTGTCCCATCGAGGTGATGGGGTTTACGGCGCGGTATTTGTCGCTGTGCTCGGTGCGCTGCTGATGACGCACACCCCGGCGGAGGCCCTGCGTACAGCAAAAACCTATTTGCCTGAGGATTCGGGAGCCATTATTGCGGTGGAGTTAGCGGAAAGCCTGTTGGCTGACCCTGAAGGTGGTGCCAGGATACGTGCCCATTATCAGGGAATGTCTCCGGTCCACACCCTTAACAATTTGGCAATTGTCGTTTGGGCGCTCTTTTCGAATTTGGATGACTTTAGTGCGGCGATCGGAGATGCCGTGGCAGCGGGCCTTGATACAGACTGCAATGGTGCGACGGTTGGCGGCTTGTGGGGGCTCCAGTCGAGCGATATACCCGATCACTGGATAGTCCCTTGGCAGGGAAGAGTAGGGCTGTCCCTTGCAGGTTATGACGAACTCACCCTGGATGAACTGGTGGGCCGGACCGTTACGCTTGCAAAGTCACTCTGACTTTTCGCAGATTACCTGAATGCTCTCAGCGCGCAGGTGATGGTAAAACCCACCAGAGCGGCCAGGAACACATATCCCCCCCAGGAAAACTCAGTCACATTCATGAATAGGTCAGCAGCGAACTCCTGCGTGATTCTGTTCGCCTGTCCTGTGGCTTGAGAAAAGTATCCTTCATCGCTTTTCACTAACTGCTTGATCGCCGGGAATATTAAGGTTACCCACACACCGGTCAGAGGCAGGATGACCAGCCTCGACTTAGCAAGCAAAAGAAGGATGGGGTTCACAAGACAAAAAGCGATAACAATGTTGGCTTCGCGTTCCGCAACCTGGTGGTAAGACACCTCTCCCAGGACAGGTAGTGAGATGATCGGTAGCAAGACGGAAAATGCGACCAGGATGCCTGTCAGGTAGACCCAAACGTCCAGCTGTTTGTTATTCATAGTGAGTGTCCTTGGTTATTACTGCTGTAGAATTTTTCTGGATATCCCCGCAGATATCTTTTCCACACCTGCCTCATCAGTCGGTAGTACCAGAGGCTCTGGAACAGCAATCCCCTTCTGGCAAGCAGGCCGTGCTTCCATGGCCTCAAGCCATCGTTGCAGGTTGTCCAGACCGTCGAGCGAAACGCCTGACCAGAAATATAGTCTGACCCAGCACCAGTTGGCAATGTCAGCGATAGAGAAGTCCGTTGCCAGCCACTCAGAATGGTCGAGCTGACTGTCCAGTACTTCGAATAGTCGGCGCGATTCATTCTGGTACCGTGAAATAGCCGCGGGTATTTTTTCTTCCATGGTACGAAAAAAAACATTCGCCTGCCCCATCATTGGGCCAATCCCGGACATCTGGAACATCAGCCACTGGATAACCTCAGACCGGCCCTTAACGTCGGTCGGCATGAGGCGCCCCGTCTTTTCTGCCAGGTAAATCATGATTGCGCCTGACTCGAACACGGCGAAGCCGTCATCAACCAGGGTTGGAATTCGGCCGTTTGGATTAATGGCAACGTAACCTGCTTCTTTCTGTTGCTGATCCTGAAGGATGATTTTGTGGAGCTGGTATTCGAGCCCGAGTTCTTCCAGGGTGACTGATACTTTCCAGCCGTTTGGGGTTGAGGCGGTATACAGTTCAAGCATGTGCTGATTTCGGCTAAGGTGCCGCTATCTTAATCCGAATCAAGCCCTGGAGAAAATGTATGGGTCATCCGGTAATTCAGCCTGCGAAACCGAACAGGTTGTTGATTACCTGTTACTTAAGAGTCGACCTTTTTAATGTTGTCATCCGGGTCTGCCTTAACGTCATCAAGTTCTGGTTCTGCGGTCTCATTGTCTCGCCACAGGTCACCACCAGGTTCTTCATCTGGCCAGGGTGAAAATGGAAAGGGGCGAAGGTTCGAATTGAAGGTCAGGTACTGGAAGGCTTCTAGTGCAAAATAACACAGGTTGTTACCCAATCGAAGTACGGTCTCATTGACCCGGCCTGTGAACAGGACTGCCACAAACTGAAACAGCGCAACCAGTAATATCAGAAATTCGACAATGTTGTAGGCAATTAAAAACAAAATCATGAACACGCCTCGCATCCAGATTCCTTCGTCTATCAGGTTCTCGCGCATTTCCTCTTTCATGATCTACTCCTTTAATGGTTGGCGTTATATTCTCTCTACTCTCTACTCTCTACTCTCTACTCTCTACTCTCTACTCTCTACTTTCTACACGATGCAATATCGATACCAACTATTTTTCTGTTAACTATCAATAACCTAGTGCAATCGATTGATCGCAAGGGTGGTCCAGATCACTAATTAGTGGCAAAAGGACTTTGATCCCGCTTTCGGTCAATCAACTTGTTGAAGGGATCGATACCGACCGCATAAGGTTTTGTGTCAGTAATGATTGAGATGTTGTGTGAATTTCCTTCGATCTGCTGTTTGTTGATCTGAATGACCTTGTAGACGTCGGTCTCATCGTCCTTCTACCGTGATTACCCGAAGGGTGGAACCGTTTTGTAGTAAGTGTTTGTTTTGATGCGGCGAGGCAAGCAGAACTTAGCCAATATTCGCTAATGTTGAAATGCGATGTAGGTTATGGTGGTGGGCAGAAGCAGAATCTGGCACTGGTAATTTGAGGGGGAATCGTTCTTGGGATCATCAGTAGAAGCAGCGAACTCTGGCGGTTGGCCCGCTCGATACACCATCATCGTGCTGGCCGCACTAGCAGTGTTCATCTGCTATATGGACCGCGTCGTTATTTCGATCGCTATCATTCCAATGGCCTCTGATTTTAATTGGAGTCCGGAACAACAGGGACGTGTCTTATCTTCGTTTTTCGTTGGTTATCTACTCACCCAGGTCGCCGGGGGATGGCTGGCTGGTCGATACGGCGGCAAGGTTGTTCTGGGGGTCGGCGTCATCTTCTGGTCTCTATTTACGATGCTGACCCCGGTTGCCGCCGCTGGCGGATTGACAGCGCTACTTGTCACTAGAGTATTCATGGGTATCGGCGAAGGCATCACCTTCCCCTCCATTTATGCCATGTTCGGCAGATGGATTCCGGAAACTGAACGCTCCCGAGCGATAGGCATTCTGTTTTCCACCATTCCTCTTGGAAGCGTTTTTGCTCTTCTGGCAACCCCGTGGATCGTCATGCACTACGGCTGGGAAGTGAGCTTTTATGCCTTCGGCGCCGTTGGGTTTGTCTGGTTGATATTTTGGTACCGTTACGCAGCAGCTACGCCAGAGTCGGATCCGAAAGTTTCAGCACAGGAACTACTGCTGATCAATGGCGACGAATTACCGCTTTCGGATTCCCCTCAACCATTGATGAAGACGTTGCTAAGTACACCTGCGGTTTGGGCCATTATCGTAGGACATTTCTGCGCCAACTGGGGTGGATATGTGCTGCTTGCCTGGATGCCCACCTACATTTTCAAAGGTCTTGGCGTTGACTTCGCTGCCGTCGGCCTGTTCACCATGATTCCTGCATTCTTCTCTTTCTTGGCGTTGAATGCGGGCGGATGGCTGGCTGATAACCTGATCCAACGTGGATTTAATAAAACCCGGGTACGTAAGATCATGCAGACGGTGGGTTTTGGTGGCTCGGCCGCGGTTCTGGCCGTCGTAGGTTATGTCGAAAGCGTACCCGTAGCGATCGCGCTGATGTCGCTTGGCAATATTTTTGGTGGTGCAATGGCTGGCGGGTTTGGTGTGAATCATTTGGATATTGCGCCCAAGGGTGCTGGCGTGATTATGGGGCTCTCGAACACCGCCGGAACGATACCCGGCATTATTGGCGTATACATTAGTGGTTTGATTTTGGAAGTGACAGGATCCTGGGCGCTGGTGTTTCAGACTGCGGCTGGTGTTCTCACCTTCGGACTGATTTTCTACCTTATTTTTGCAAGCGCAGAGAAGCTGTTCGATTGAATTTCGACAAACTGAGCTGCCAGGTTAGCAGTCTCAGTGCGCCGGAATCTTACCCGTGAGCTGGAGTCCTTCAGTCACCGCGTCTCAGGAGAGCTGGAATGACCGTATCAATCCGATGGCTCAACGCAGAAAAACGGGCGCGGATCTTGAGCTTTGTATCTAGGCGCTCAAAACTTTCAAGGCTTTGGTAGGGTAGGGCCAACATCGCTGGAGTTGCAACCAGCGTCAAAAGCGCGGCGAATGCCATCCCCGATACGATAGCCTGCGATAAAGGTACCCACATTCCAGACATTTGACTGCCATGAACAATCGTCCGGTTGATCAGGTCCACACTAAAGTTCATTGCGAGCGGCAATAGACCGAAGATAGTCGTGAGTGTTGTCAGTAATACAGGTCGCAGCCGTTGTGCACCCGTGCGAGTGATAAGCGTCACGTAGTCAAGACCAGGGTTTCGTTTCCTGATGTTATTAAACGTGTCAATCAGCACAATGTTGTTGTTCACGACAATACCTGCAAGCGCTACGATACCAATGCCCGTGAGCAATGAGCTAAAAGGCCTGTCAGTTATAAGTAGCCCAAGTAATACGCCAGCGGTCGACATGACGACCGCAAACAGGATAAGTAGCGCCTGATACAAGCTATTGAATTGGGTCACTAGCAGTACAAACATAAGTAGCAGCGATAGGCTAAAGGCAATCATGGTGAACTGCTGAGATTCCTGTTGTTCTTCGTCTGCGCCCCTAAAGTCGATATTCAGGCGTGGATCAAACTGCTGTGTCTTAAGCCAGGCCCTTAGTTCCTTCACTTTATCGTCAGCTAGCACTTCAGCCTCAACACCTGCGCGAATATACTCGACCGGCTTGCCGTCAACTCGTTGAATTGTGTCGATATTGTTTGCGGCCTCGCGCGTCACGAAATTAGAAATAGGAACCAGTCCCTGGCTGGTCAGTATTTTTAGTTGGTCCAGTGCGCTGATACCCCTTTTTTCTTCAGGATAGCGAACACGGATATCGACGGCGTCATCCGACCTGTCCGGTCGATACTCGCCTATTTTCACGCCGTTGGTGATCAGTTGCACCGCAAATCCAACTGAGGTGACATCGGCGCCGTAGAGCGCTGCTTGCGCCCTGTCTACGGAGAGCTTCCATTCAAGCCCCGGTAGGGACCTTGTATCTGCAATATCCCGAAGCCCCTCGATGGTTTCCATATGGGCAACGACCCGAGCGACGGCGGGCTCCATGAGGTCCCGGTCGAAGGAGGAGAACTGCACTTCTATAGGCTTTCCCTGGCGCGGGCCATCTTGCATTTCTTCGATCTCAACCGTAAACCCAGAGAGATCACGAGTCTTTTCCCTGATGTTTTCGAAGATTTCACTACCCTTAATGGTTCGCTGTGTTTCGGGCAGGAGTTCAAGGTACATCATCCCAATGCGGTCGGACGCACCTCTCGACGGACCGCCAGGTATCATGGTGTGCAGGTTGATGTCTTTGATGCCCTCAACTTCTATGACGATATCTTCCACTTCCGATACCAGTTCGTTGATTTCATACGCGGACATATTGCCTTGTGCCTTTACCCGTAGTAATCCGAATTGTGGTTCGGAATCAGAAAAGAAAATCGCCCCCTTTCCAAAGTTACTGTAAGCAAAAAAGCTACCGACCAGAATGCTAATGGTGAGCGTCATGGTAAGCCAGGCGTGGTGGCTGCACCAACCCAAGAGTCGGGCATACCAGCCTGTTATACCCGCTAATGTCCTTGGATCGCCATTTTCCATGACATCAAGGTCTCGACGGAATTGATCTTGGCCGTTAGCGGCTTTTCCGAACACTGCTCCAATAGCAGGCCCGAAAACAAGTGCATAAAGAAGGCTGCCAAGTAAGACCGTAAAAACAGTTACAGGCAGGTAGCGCATGAACTTACCGACGATACCGGGCCACAGCATGAGGGGTAAGAAAGCAGCGAGTGTTGTTGCGACAGATGCGACCACCGGCCAGAACATTCGCTTTGCGGCTTCCGCGTAGGCGTTCCTGCGGTTTGCGCCTTCAATCATTCGTCGGTCGGCATATTCTGTGACAACAATAGCGCCATCGATGAGCATGCCCAGTGCCAGTAGCATCCCGAACATGACCATAAAGTTATAGGTATAGCCAATTTGATGCAGAATCGTAACCGCAAAAATAAGTGATACCGGTATGCCTAGCCCGACGATGAGACCAGACCGTAGGCCCATTGCGGCGACCACAATGACCATAACGAGGGCAAGCGCAGTGAGTATGTTGCCTTGCAATTCTCGAACCTGCGTCTCTGCAAAAGGCGCCTTGTCTTGGCTATAAAAAACCTGCACTTTGCCTGGTAGGTTGGCTCTGTATTTTTCAACAATGGCTTTTGCTTTTGCGACTGTCTTGATGATGTTGGCGTTGCCACGCTTGATCACATTAATAGAAATGGTACGTTGGCCATTAACCCTGGCGTAGCTTGTCCGGTCTTTGAAAGCCCGTCTAATAGTGGCAATGTCTTTAACGGTGATCACGGCATCATTGCTGGTTTTCAGGGGCAGATCGAAGATGTCATTGGCTTCTTCTATGACGCTGGGAACCTTCACAGAGAACCTTCCTTCGCCGGTGTCAATACTGCCGGCAGGCACCAGGCGGTTGTTGCGTGCGAGGGTAGAGATTAATTTTTCGCCTGAAATTTCGTAGGATTCTAACGCGATGGGGTCAATGATGATTTCAAGGACTTCTTCGCGATGCCCCTGCAACTCCGCTTCCATGACCTCTGGAATAGCTTCGATTTCGTTGCGCAGGTCCAGAGCAAGACTATAAAGGGTACGCTCCGGAACCTCATCGCCTACTAGATTGATTTGCAGGATGGGGTAGTCTGAGGTTGACTCCTCGTGGATGATTGGCTCTTCCGTCGAGCTCGGAAGTTCTGCTTTGGCCCTGTCAACGGCCTCTCGGATGTCAATTAATGCCTCGGTGATATTATGATCAGCGTCGAACTCGACTAGCAACATGCCGAAGTTTTCAGTCGCGTAGGACGTGATTTCTTCGACGCCTTCCACACTGCGGAGTTCAATCTCCATAGGCATAACAAGCAGCCGTTCAGCGTCTTCCGGCGAGATACCCTCGTTGTAAAGTTGAATCTGAAAGAAAGGCACCTGAATATAGGGGTCGCCTTCTACCGAGATAGCCTGTAGTGAATAAATGCCGGCGATGATCACCATTAGCATTAGTAGTAGGGTGGTTCGCGTACGGTTTACCGCTGCGTCAACCAGGGCATTCATAGCGCGGGATTCTCGTTTTCTTTCGCTCCGCCGACCAGATTCAGCGGTTCATGCGTTGGCACAACTGTCTCGCCGGCGACCACGAGTTGCTGACCTACCACCACGACCCTTGCCACATCCGGCAGACCGGTGACCCAGATACCATTAGCTTCATCGCTAAGAATGTCGACCTCGTGAAATTCGACGATATTGTCAGGGTTGACGATTCGAACACCCATTTGACCAGCGTCACTTAGCACTAATAACGCCGGCGAAATTTTCTGTGCATTTAAGGATTCGACAGGTATCGCTATCTGTGCCGTGACGCCACTGGGTATCGAAAAGTCGCCGTTATCAACGTGAGCTTCAACGAGATAGGTTCTTGTACCTTGTTCCGCTGTTTTTGCGACAAAGGTGACCGTGCCTGTAACATGAATACCTTCAGGCAGCTTAGCGGTCGCTATTTGTCCGGGTTTGATAGATAGGAGTTCGTTTTCAGCCACCTGGCCGATAAGCAGCATGGGGTCTAAGTCGACCAGCGTGATGCACGGAGAGCCTGGAGTAACGTACTGGCCAACTTCCATGTGAGATTTTTCTACGATGCCGTCGAAAGGCGCAACAATATTGATTCTGGCTAACGCAAGCTCGCTTTCTTTTAGTCTGGCTTTGGACGCTGCGAGTTGGGATTTTGACTGAGCGATAGCGGTTTCAGACTGTAAACCTTGCGCCGCAAGCTTTAGCGCACCTTCAAAATCAATCTTCGCCTGTTCGGCACCGGCTAACGACTCTTTGAGTCTTACTCGCCTGTCTTCAACGGAAATGTGGCACAAAAGGTCGCCTTTTTTCACCCGGTCGCCACGTTCCGCCGGGCGATCAACCACAAGCCCGCTAATTTGTGACTGAACAACCACAGACCTTTTGTTTTGGGTGCGGCCACGAATGTTAAGCACTCGTGGCTGCTCAGAAGCGTGGATGGTTTCAATTCTGACTCTGGTTGCGGGCCGTTCTTCCCTCAAGGCTGCAGCGCGCTGATTGGCTTCGGCAATGCTGGATGCTGGCGGTTCTATTGGGTCGCGAAGTTGCCCTGTTGCCAGCCACACAAGGACTAATGCTGCAATAACGCAGGCTGTAATATAAGTGGTTCGCATAGCAGGTACTCTAATTCCTTGCTTCTAAAAAGCTTTGTTACAAGAAGCTTTCTTATGAAAAAATAGTGGCGAAGGTACACGATTAAGTGATTGCCACGAATAACTAGATGCTGCGCATTGTAGTCATAAAGTGGGATTCATCAAGAGCAGAAATGAACACACCTCGCATCCAATTTCCTTCGCCTGTTAGGTTCTGGCACATTTCCCCTTTCGGGTCTAGTTCGCTTTCTTGGTCTAATCCTCTAATTGTTGGCTGTATCGTTATCCGTATAGTTATCCGTATAGTTATCCGTATAGTTATAAGCAAGATCGATACCAACTATACTTGCCTTAAATATCAAGAGGTTATCGTATATTGGGTGTCTTGGTGATCGTCAAGCCCGCTAATTGGTGGCGAAAAACCTTAATCCGCTAAGCAATACAATAGAGCCACCGATGAGCTGCATGCTGCTGGGTGCGCACAAGCGTGGCGAGGTGGACATAGGCGCCTGGCCATCTGGTAATCCGTTGCCGTTGCTAGAGGTGATTGATGACATCATTATTGGCTGGAGTCATGCAGATGGGTTTACTCACTGGTTACTGGAACAGCAACTGGACATGGTTGATGTCACAGAACAACCGCCGGTAGTCATTTCTCGAACCCACTTTTTGCGCCTTCAACGATGATACAGAGCAAACAACCCAAGGCCCTACGACCTCTAAGTTACTGATTAATTGAATTATTTCTATAACTAGGATATCGTGCGCGGCGTCTCGCATCTGTAAATTTTACTTCAGTCATTTCGTTTGAAGGCGGGTATCCAGGGTTCACGTCATCTAGACCGGAGCCGAACGCGGATCGCAGAGACATCATGCTAGCGAGATTGCTACAAAAGTGTGTCAAATGGAGAGGTGTCCGAGTGGCTTAAGGAGCACGCTTGGAAAGCGTGTGTGCGGTCAAACGTACCGAGGGTTCGAATCCCTCCCTCTCCGCCATT
>JABJED010000145.1 GCA_018665025.1 Gammaproteobacteria bacterium | reverse complement strand
TCCTATGCAGATAGCCTGTTAATTCGGGCCGCGGATGTAGTGCTCAAAGAGAGCCGAAAACTAGTGGTATTGCCCCGCGAGACCCCTCTACATACAGGCCATTGCCGTCTTCTCCACGAGGCCTCTCAAATGGGCGTCACTATCGCACCCCCGGTACCGGCTTTTTACAATCGGCCACAAACAATTGACGA
The DNA here is from genome assembly GCA_018665025.1 of Gammaproteobacteria bacterium. Lineage (GTDB taxonomy): Bacteria > Pseudomonadota > Gammaproteobacteria > Pseudomonadales > Azotimanducaceae > UBA9659. Next base: position 6,661 of record JABJED010000145.1, on the reverse strand, counting down.
CATTATCAATCATACAGCGGCCCGGGTACTTGATCTCTTTGACCTGGACACAGGGACCGTTAACCGCTGGCAAGGCATTGCCGGCGAAAAATGAGGTGGCTCTAGCTTAACGCCCTAAGTGCCTCATCCGGACCCACATCGGATAGACTGGCATCCAGCACCAAAGCGAGTAAACGCTTGACGTCATTGGTCAAGTCAACGCCACACCGATCACAATAACGTCTTAAGTTTCTAGCGGACGAATTCAGCGGTTCGAACTCGCCATCTGAAGAACGATCGACCAGGCGCTCAAGGTCTATTTGTTGAAGCCTTTCTGATTCAAGTTCAGTTGCTTTAACCGCATCCCTAAAATCCATTACCGAACTATCCGCAGAAATCCTTCCATTTTGTATTTCCTGTTTCAACCAGGATCTTACATTTCTCAACGGTTCGACGACGTTTTGTCGCCAGTCCAAAGCTTCGCGCAGCGACTGCTCGAATAGCTCCTCGGTAAACTCACCATGCAGGGCGCCGGACCAACAACAAAAAAGTATTAAATTAACATCCAGACCATATTTATTTTGCAACGCCAGACACGCATCCTGTACGTCGTCATTCTGATAAACGCGGTTCGAGAAATTCCAAAAAATCTGAGATGTGTTCATCTTTTCTCCTGTCAGGCTCCTCGAATTAGCTAATGATTTAGTTTATCATCCGATAAATAAGAGCAATAAAGATGGAGAAATCATCATGCAATTCGATTTGGTTATCAAGAACGTCCGCCTGGTCCGACCCAACCAAGAGTCGGTAGACTTGACTGATATCGGCATCAAAGACGAAAAGTTTGCTTTGATCGACACCGATATTCCAACGACAGATGCCGCGCAGGTTATCGAAGGCAACAATTTTCTGGCTTTTCCCGGCCTGGTTGATACCCATATGCATGTTGGTATTTATTCACCGCTTTCCGAAGATGCTATCACCGAAAGTAAAGCTGCAGCGATGGGCGGCGTCACGTCCGCAGTCACTTATTTTCGTACCGGTCAGTACTATCTCAACAAAGGCGGTCCATATTCAGAATTTTATCCTGAAGTCCTTGAACTTTCCGCTGGAAACTACTCAGTTGACTACGCCTATCATCTTGCACCCATTGCCTCCTCTCATATCGATGAGATGGAAATGTTGCTAACAGAGCACGGTGTCTGTTCGTTCAAAATTTTTATGTTTTATGGCGGCTATGGTTTACACGGTAAAACTGATCAGGCCGCACAGCGTGACTTCCTGATGGCAGGTGAAGACGATAGCTACGATATCGCTCATTTTGAATTCATTATGCGATCAGCTGCCAAATTGATAAAAAAGTATCCCGACATGGCAGACCAAATCAGCGTCAGCTTGCACTGTGAACTGGCTGACATATTAAATGCCTACACGAAAATAGTGCAGCAGGATGATTCACTCACCGGCTTACGAGCCTATAGTGCAGCCAGGCCACCCCACTCTGAGGGCCTGGCAATCTGGATAGCTTCCTATCTGGCGAATGAAACAGATTGCCTGAATATCAATTTGCTTCACCTCAGTTCCAGGAAGGCAGTTGAAGCAGCTATCACTATGCAGGAGGTTTTTCCGCACATCAATTTCAAACGCGAAGTCACCATCGGTCACCTGTTACTTGACTACGATTCCCCAGCTGCGTGTCATGCCAAAGTAAACCCACCAATCCGCTCTCGCGAAGATGTTGAGTATTTGTGGCAAGCACTGCTGGACGGAAAACTGGACTGGGTCGTTAGCGACCACGCTTGTTGTTCCGAAGAACTGAAGACAGACAACCAAGACCCCAAAGATGACGACAATATATGGGTATCTAAGTCTGGTTTCGGTGGCACCGAATATTTACTTTCCGGTCTTGTCAGTGAAGGCAGTAAGCGAGGTCTGAGCTACAATAAGATGGCCGAGCTTGTTTGCTGGAACCCAGCTCATCGCTATGGGCTGAATAATAAGGGTGATATTGCTGTCGGCTACGATGCCGATCTGGTCCTATTGGATCCTGATGAAGATTTCACTGTCAAGGCAGAGGAATCGGAATCTGGCCAGGGCTATACACCTTTCGAAGGTATGCAGCTTCGGGGCAAAGTGAAAACCACAATATTGCGAGGTCATACCGTTTACTCAAATAATGAAGTGATCGGAAATGCAAAAGGTCAATACATCGCCAGACCCACGCCGCGACCCTAACGCGTCAGTGACTGAAGTAACCTTCGAATTGAGCCCGAAGGCGTGAATACTCGACCCCTGCCTATTCGCTGGAAGGTCAGCATCTTCCTGTTGTTAATCACCACGATTAACTACATCGACCGCCTGACATTCAGCATTCTCGCACCTATCATTAACAAAGAGTTCGACTTCAGCAATACCGACTACGGTAATTTGTCCGCGGGATTTCTTTTTGCTTACGCTTTCGGCCAACTCTTTGGCGGCAGGCTTATTGACATACTGGGCACTAAACGCGCACTCACCCTGGCCGTAGCCCTATGGAGTATTGCCGGTATTCTGCATGCCTTTGGCCAAGGGTTTCGCTCATTCTTCCTCTTCAGAGTCCTGCTCGGTATAGGGGAAGCAGCGAATTTCCCTGCTGCTAACAAGGCTATCGCAGAATGGTTTCCTTCAAACGAACGATCACTTGCTGTCGGCATCGTCACTGCTGGGCCAGGACTAGGCTCTATACTCGCACCACCAGTGGTTGCAGCCTTGGTGGTAACACTCAACTGGCAGTGGGCCTTCATCGTCACCGGCCTCGCCGGCTTTATTTGGCTATGGTTTTGGCACCGGTACTATTATGCGCCTGAAGATCACCCAGAATTGCTTGAATCCAAGCATGCGGCCAAACTACAAGAACCGTCGACTGACGATCAACCTCGTAAATCATGGATAGACTTCCTTTACTATCGTGAAACCTGGGGACTGATACTGAGCAGATTCTTTGCTGATGGTGCATTCTATTTTCTGATCTTCTGGTTGCCATTATATTTGTCAACAGAACGTGGCATGGATATCAGGTCAATCGGCATGTTCGCCTGGATACCATTCGTCGCAGCAGATCTTGGCAGCCTTGCTGGAGGTTGGACAGGCAAGAAACTGATCGATCTCGGGTTGTCGCTCAACGCAGCAAGAAAGGTCGTCATTTGGATCGGCGCACTACTCGCATTGGCTGTCTTTCCCGCCGCAAATACAGAATCCATTAGCATGTTTATATTCCTGGTCTGCGTTGGTTTATTTGGCATCCAGTTCAAATCTTCAAACATGTTCGCGCTACCAGCTGATATGTTCGACGCAAAGGAAGTGGCGACGATCTGGGGAATATTTGGCGCAGCGGGTAGTTTAGGCGGCGCGCTATTTCAGACTCAGGTGGGCATACTAATAGATACGTTTTCCTATCACCCAGTCTTCGCCGCCGTCGCCTGCATGCATATTATTTCGGCGCTGGCCGTGATGATTTTTATCCCCAAAGCCGAACGGCTGGGATCACGAATAAACAAGCGTTCAACAATGAAGCAGAGCTAACGAGGTATCACTTGATTCATCAGAAACCGGGGCTAACCCTGTTCGAAAAAATCTGGAAGGATCATACCGTAGCAGAAAACGATGATGGTTCTTCTCTCATCTATATCGATCGAGTATTTCTGCATGAACGCACCGGCAGCCTCGCATTGAGCGGCCTGTCTGCCGGTGACAGAACAACCAAGAACCCGAACCACGTATTCTGCACCATGGATCATATCGTCGATACGACGCCCGGGCGCGGCGATGATACCAGGGTGCCAGGAGGCATAGAGTTCATACAGGTCACCCGGAACCTCGCGCACCAGGAAGGTATCACTCTCTTTGATCTGAACAACCCGCGGCAGGGTATCTCTCACGTTGTCGCCGCCGAACAGGGTATCGCACTACCCGGGTGCACAATGATTTGCCCCGACAGTCATACCTGCACTCTGGGCGGCATTGGCGCAATGGCAACCGGTGTCGGGTCCAGCGACTGTGAGCATGCGCTGGCGACGGAAACATTGTCTTTCTTCAAACCACGGCAAATGAGGATCAACTTTTCCGGGCAGTTGCCTCTCGGCGTAACCGCAAAAGACATGATGCTTCATCTAATATCAAATGAATCTGCCGCCGGAGGTTCAGGGTTTGCAGTGGAATTTGCCGGTCCCGCGATAGCAGATCTTGAGGTAGAAGCCCGACAAACCCTCTGCAACATGGCAGTTGAGTTCTCCGCTTTCACCGGTATTGTCGCGCCCGATGAAAAAGTCATCACCTATCTTAAGGATAAGCCCTACGCACCCAAAGGCCAGGAATGGGATCAAGCGGTCAACTATTGGAAAACCCTGAAGAGCGATGTTGATGCTAGCTTTGACGCTGAAATCGATATTGACTGCACGGACATTGCACCAACCGTTACCTGGGGAACCAGCCCTCAACATGCTATTTCAATCGACGACAAAATACCCGATCCGAAACAAGCCGATGATCCTGCCGACGGTGATGCGATAAGCCGAGCACTGGACTATATAGACTTGTCTCCTGGCAGGCCTATATCGGGTACACCAATACAGGCAGCTTTTATAGGCTCCTGCACTAACAGTCGGCTCAGTGATTTACGAATAGCGGCGGATATCCTCAAAGGCAAATCTGTCGCACCAGGTATTCGCGCTATCTGTGTGCCTGGTTCGAGCCAGGTCAAAAGGAATGCAGAGAAGGAGGGTTTAGATGTGATATTCAAACAGTCTGGCTTTGAATGGCGTGAGTCCGGGTGTTCTCTGTGTTTTTACGCCGGTGGCGAAGGGTTTTCACCGGGAGATCGCATCATCACCACAACCAACAGAAACTTCGAAGGACGCCAGGGACCAATGACACGCTCCCATCTCGCCAGCCCTGCTACCGTTGCAGCGTCAGCTATTGAAGGTTGCATCACTGACTTCAGAACTCAGGGAGCAAGATGAAAAAGTTTACTACCCACTCTGGGGTTGCTGCACCAATCCTTCGAATTAATATTGACACCGATGCAATTATTCCATCCCGAGAGATGAAACGTGTGTCGAGGAAGGGGCTCGGCGCCAGTCTGTTCGCCGACTGGCGTTATGAGAACGGTGTCGTTCAACAGGGCAACGAAAGCCCCGATTTTGTCCTCAACCAGCCCGCCTATCTGAATGCTTCAATACTACTTGCGGGGCAAAATATGGGTTGTGGGTCCTCCCGTGAGTTTGCGGTCTGGGCCTTAACGGATTTCGGAATTCAGGCGGTCATCGCCCCAAGCTTCGGTGCGATTTTTTACCTCAACTGTGTCCGAAACGGCTTGTTACCCATCATTCTTGATGCCTCAACCATCAACGATATTGTTGCTGTAATCGACCAGGACCCACAGGCAACCAAAATCGCAATAGACCTCAAGCAATCTACGGTGGCCGTCTCAGGTCAGCAGTACACATTCAAAATCGAAGCGTCTTATCAAAAATTGCTGCTAGAGGGACTCGACCCGATAGACCTGACCCTTCGGCGGACCCAGAGCATCGATCAATTCATCGCCAAAGATCGACTAAAGCGCCCCTGGGCGCACCTGGGCGGACCTGCTTTGAGCCAATGACCGAATGGGGGCAAAGACAAATGCTAGTCAATCTGCCTTATGGGTCAATTTCAAAGCACTCGGAGCGGGTATGGAGCTAGCTGCGACAGAGACGATGGCTTCGGCTACTGCTTCGACAGCTGCGCTTTATAAGGACACGCGGCATAACCTGCTGCAGGTTAACCCAGCCATACAGCCAGCCCACTCTACGTCGAAGCACAACGAACCAGTTCAATACTGGCACTGTTCACGCTTACATTTCTAATAGCGGGTCGGTTTAACTTAAAACATCAGACCTGGCAACCAGGTCGCAAGCCCGGGGAACACGATTACCAGCACAGCTACAAATAGCATCAGCAGCCAATAAGGAACAGCTCCGATAAATATTTCTGAAAGAGTCACCGAACTATCAGGGACTGAGGATTTTACCGTGAAGACCAGCAAACCTAATGGCGGCGTCAGCAACCCAGCTTCGATGATAATGATGCCGTAAATGGCAAATGCGACCGGGTCGATACCAACAGCCATGGCCATAGGGACGAAGATTGGCACAGTCAGCAGGATATCCGAAATCGAATCGATCAAGGCACCCAACAGCAACCATACGACGGTCATGATCGCGAGGAGGCCGAGCGTGCCCAACCCTGTGTCCGTTAACAACATTTGGATCATATCAAGACTGCCGCTAACCGCCAGGAGCTTCGCGTACATCGATCCAGCAATCAAAAGAAACATGACCGGCGCCGTAAAACGCCCAGCGTCGAGTATAGCCTCAATAAATTCCTTTCTACCCATGCCTTTGGCGAAACCGAGCACAATGCTACCTGCCACGCCAAATCCTGCAGCTTCAGTGGGCGTGAACACGCCCGCCCAGATACCACCCAGCACAAGAAAAATCAGCAGGATGATACCCGTCCCGCTAATTTTCTCAGAACGCCTCTGACCGGGGCTATCAGGAACTTCTTCTTCAACCGCCATCGGCACACGGTCTGGATGACGAATCGCCGAAACGATGCAGTAAATCACAAAGACCAGACCAAGCAGCAGACCCGGGATTACACCGGC
>JABJED010000144.1 GCA_018665025.1 Gammaproteobacteria bacterium | reverse complement strand
TAAATATTGCCTATACTTACAGCAGTCACCGCAAGCAGTTAAAAGGGAGATCAAATTTTGAGTCAGTTAGAGACGAATGCTAATGAGGTAGCTGTTGCTATTAGCATTGAAAAAATCGGGTTTTACGAGGGTTTTAATCGGGTTGTGGCCTTGGTGCCAAAGCTACTTGTCGCAGCGCTTATCTTATGGGTGGGTTTATCACCTTCTGTTGCCGGAGAAGTGTTGTTGAGCGTACAAAACTGGTCGACGACCAATTTTGGTGGCTGGTATATTTACGTCACCGCTTTTTATACCGTTGTCTGTTTAGCCTTGGCCATATGGCCTCGCACGGCCCACGTTAAGTTGGGTAGGCCCGGTGAAAAACCAGAATTCTCTATGTTTACCTGGCTGTCAATGATGTTTGGTGCAGGTATTGGTATTGGCATGTTGACCTACTCAACAGCCGAGCCAATTTTTCATTTTGCTAACAATCCCGACACAATTAAGGGCATCACAGCGGGCCTAGATGAAAACAATGTTCGCAATGCCTATAAATGGGCGATGCTGCACTATGGTTTCACCCCCTGGGCCTGTTATGGCGTGGTCGGTATTTCTTTAGGTTATCTCTCATACAACCGTGGTTTACCACTGACAATTCGCAGTGCACTGCAACCTCTATTTGGCCGTGCAATGTCAGGTTCTGCAGGGCATGTGGTGGATATAGTGGCTATCTTAGCGACCGTCGTTGGCTTGAGCGTGACCATTGGTTATGGTGTGTCGCAGTTCGCTTCTGGCTTATTTAATATTAGCGGGGCGCAATGGCTCGTTGGGGAAGGTGGCAAGCCGACGTTGTTGGCTCAGCTGTTTGGCGTAACGCTCATTATTGGTGCCTCGTGCTTGTCTGCAATGTCTGGCTTGAATAAAGGGATCAAGTGGTTGTCGAACATCAATATGGGGTTGTCAGTCTTTCTGATCGCATTTTTTGTTTTCTTTGGCGCCACTTTCTTTGCTTTGCAAACTTTTGCCTACACTATTTGGGACTATCTAGTCGCGTTGCCATCGATGTCGACAACCGTGTGGACTGATAACGGGGTCGAACCCTCTGCCTCGCTACAGGATTGGCAGGGCACTTGGACTATTTTCTACTGGGCCTGGTGGATAGCTTTTGCACCCTTCGTAGGCTTGTTCCTGGCACGTGTATCGCGCGGTCGAACTATTCGTGAATATGTCATTGGTGCGATCGTTATTCCTTCCGTGATTTGTCTGGTTTGGTTTGCCTTTATTGGCGCTACGGCGATTGATCTTGAGTTGTCTGGTGTAGCCCAAGGGTCGATTGTTAATGCGGATATTTCTGCCCAGTTATTTAAAACGATTAACTTGATTTTGTCGCCAGAGCTCGCGGTTGCGCTCTCAGTGGTGATCGTCATTTTACTATTGACCTTTTTGGTCACCTCGGCAGACTCAGGGATATTGATCATTAATACGCTTGCCTCGGGTGGCAATCAGAGTCAAAAACATACCAGGCATGTGGTTATCTGGGGTGTGATATTTGCAATATTGATTGGGGTGCTATTGTCCGCCGGGGGAATGGATGCACTGCGATCGGTGATGATTATCGGGGCGTTGCCTTTTTCATTGGTTATGGTTCTCATGGCCATTTCGTTAGTAAAGGCGTTATTGAGTGAAGAAAAGTAACCTGATTCGACGGTGTTTAATCGCCTAATCAGCGCAATAGGCATCAGTGCCCACTCGCTTGAACGGGCATTTTAAATCAAGCGTTAGTTAATATCACAATACGCCTCATGTCTGCCATATAGTGGCACAGCGGCATGGGTAAAAAGGTAGTCACCGTATTCTGCGGTCAGAGTCCGCCACTAAAAAGGCTGGCGTACTCATTGTGCCAGGTCTCTTTCACACATCGGGAATATCCGCAGGACCTAATTAGTGTGCTACCCCTGCGGTCTCGCCTTTAATGTACCTTTCGAGCTGATCGATCATAACCGACTGTTCATCGATCTTTGATTTAACCAGGTCACCCACAGAAATCATGCCGACCAATTGTTGGTCAAGCAGCACGGGTAGGTGACGAACTCTTTTTATTGTCATCAATGCCATCGCTTCATCTACTTTGCTCTCGGGTTCGATAAAAATGACATCGCGCGTCATTATTTCAGCAACCTGGGTTGTCTTGGATGACTTCCCCTGGAGGATGACTTTTCGGGCATAGTCTCGCTCTGAGATAATGCCGATCAAATTCCCTTCATCAGACAATACCGTTAACGCACCAACACCTTTTAAAGCCATCATCTCAATAGCTTGATAAACTGAATGAGCAGGTCCGATAGACCATACTTCATTTCCTTTTGTCGCGACTATATCTTGGACTTTGGACATCTGGCACCTCCGTAGTCAGAGCTTCTTAGTTTCCTCCTGAATACCGAGCTTGCAAAATACTTTATTGTGCTAAGGCATATAACTAGACTGCGAATAGGACAACCATAAATCTTGTGTTGTTCTGAAAAAAACCGGAAAGTTTTAGGGCATTTGCTTATCCTGCTATGTAGCCCCCTGTTTATCGGGGTTAGCGGGATTCGGCAAAATAAAACAGGACAACGGGTTATCTGGTCCAGGGGCTACAATGGGTCATGAGAGAGGTTGGTCCCAGGAGGTGATTATGGCTCAGTTTGAAGGGTAATGTAGCAGCTATGTAGCGGTATCAACCTTAACTAGATACAGCCCTTTAGATTCAGAGGTAAATACACAATGTTCACTTGTGAAGGCTAGGGAAATATTCAAGTTAATCAATGGCGTGGCTCCAGATCTGGCACCTTCTATAGATAAAATAGGAATGGGTAATTGTGTGCGTGTTCGGGAAATCAGCTCAGGCAGGGTCCGAGTAGTAGGTGTCGCTGCGATTTCCGGGGGGCGTGTACAGCATCGATTCGAGGTCAGTCAGCCGGCGTTCCTGTCATTTCGAAATATGACGTCATCTGTACGTCCAGTGTTTCACTGCTGAGAAACTTCACAAATGACGCGCTGTATACATCGCGTCTTATTTCCCACCAGGCCTGAAAGCCAGGACGCGCATGGTAACTGAGCATCAAGCGTTTCCAACCGGTCCACACCTCGTCTTCCAGATAGCCCTTTTTATATTGATAGTACATATTTTCAAAATTATGGAAGCAGACGAAGAACAGCTGCGAAATACGTGCTTTTTCCTCGCTGTCCAGAGAGTCGAAATCTTCCAGGGCGCTGGCGAATAACCTGGATAAACCCGGAGTGCTGGCCATGCTTCGATTGAGTGCGCCAAATTCAGAGACCACGGATTGATAAGTCGATGTTCTGGCGGTTTCGGTGTTACTTCTTATTTCAAGCGCCAGATACACCAGTGATAGCAGCACGATGATCGAGCCGATAAATTCGCCGAGACTTCCCAGTTCGTCAATTGTCATAATAGATCTCCTCGTTGGCGCCGTTACGGATCACCCCCAGGGCGACCTTTAATGAAATACGACCTCATCGTTCACTCGGCAAGAAACCACCAGCATGTTACATTTATTACATGACTACCAGAGTGATTCACATGTTCAGACTTTTCTTATTGCTTGTTGTGAACCTGCCAGCTTTTCCAATTTTGGCCAATGAAAATGTAGCTCCTTTCAAACCTTCTACCAGTGTCGAAGAGACACTTAAGCAACACAAACGGCTGCCGGACCCCGCACAAGAAGTATGGTGGATACCAACCGGTGAAGACATGCGGTGGAACAACCGTCATCTGCAGCAATTGTTCCCGACAGTTCCCGTGTATAGAAACGGTCAGGTTCGACCACTGGACTATGCGCTGAATAAATCTATTGATCGATTTCCTGTTGCTACCCCTGAAGGCAATATGCCTTTCCTTGAATTTCTTAACAGCGAGCAAAGTACCAGCCTCGGCGTGGTCATTCTGCACAAGGGTCGTATCGTATTCGAACACTACGCCCGCATGCAGGAGTACGAGAAACCGATCTGGTGGTCGGTCACTAAGATCTTCGCCTCCTCGTTGATCGCTGTGCTTGAGGCCAGAGGTAAAGTCGATGTCAGCCAACCAGTGGAGCTTTATGTACCAGAACTGAGCAAGTCGGAATTTGCAGGGGTTTCTGTTCGTGATGTGCTGGATATGGCGTCAGGAGTGGACTGCACTGATGGTAACTACGCACGAGGTACCTGTTACTATGAGTTTGAGGCTTCCCTCGGAGACGCTGTTCGCTCACCTGATACGCCAGATACCCCCTACGATATGTTAACGAGCATGAGACCGGGTAAGTGGACACTCCCTGGAACAGGTTTCGACTACAGCGGCACTAACACCTTTGTCCTAAGCTGGATTGTCGAACGGGTCCTGGACATGCCGTTTCATGATGCAGTAACGAGTGAAATCTGGCATCACATCGGTGCAGAAGGCGACGCAGCCTTTTTTGCCGGGCGTAAAGGTGTTGCTCTTTCCAGTGGCGGATTTCTTGCCAAGGCGAGGGACATGGCGCGTTTTGGACTACTGTTTACCCCAAGCTACAAAGTCGTCAGCGACACACGCCTTATGCCATCCGAATACATCGACACCATGTTACATGGCGGCAGGCCAGAATTAATGGAACATGCGCGGTTCGGTGAAGGCAAACCCGGCGGCGTACGCCACAACGTATATCAGTGGGATATGGTGTACGACAACGATGATGTCTTCAAAGGCGGATGGGCTGGTCAGGGCCTGTTAATTAACCCTCGAAAAGATCTTGTGGCCGTATATCTTGGCTATGCAAAGGATGACGAATTTAGCGAACTCGCAGTGTTACCAAGGCTTCGCAAAATCCTGTCAACTTTGTATCCATAAACCGGTGGCATCAACAAATGGATCTTCCGTTTTACTCCATGAGTTGAAACGAATCACCAACCTAAATATCATCGGCAGTGAGACGTTCTCTAACTTCTCATGTAATGAAAGGGGGCCGTAGTTAAGGCCAGTCTCCTGGCGGTCAAACCGTGAGCAGGGATAGATCTCACACGTTCTATGGATAAACAGGCAGTGCGTCAAACATTGACATGACTTCGAACACACCGATAAGAAGGCTGAAAGCTAGAACCCCGTAGACAAGCGGGCTGCCACCCCAAACCCGGAATGGGGTTTCAAGCTGGTCCGAACGCAGCTTCAGCACTAGCCGCACCGGCACCAAAAAATAACCGAAAATCATGACAAGGCCGGCATAACCAATGGCCACGATAAACCCGTGTGGAAAGAACAAGCAGACCAGTGCTGGTGGCCCAAAAGCAATCAACAGGCTTTTCAGCCGCCCCGTTGCACCATCGTCAAAGCCAAAGGCGTCGGTGATATAGTCGAACATAACAAGACCGACGGCTGATATGGAAGACGTCACGGCGAAATTGGAAAACAAGTTCAGCAGCAGGCTCATGTTTTGGCTGTGAGCTTCAGTCACGCCCTGGAAGCCGACGATCAGGTCTGCAATATTGCCGCCTGCGGCGATAACCGGCACCCACGAGCCGCGTGAAAGGGTGCCAAATGCCACCAAAATCCAGATCAGATAAAGCCCGAGAGTGATCAGGGTGCCATAGAGCATGCAGCGGTGGACTGTCTTGGGTTCTGGCCCGTAGTATTTCACCAGGCTGGGAACCAAGCCGGCAAATCCAAAGGAGGTCAGGAAATAAGGTAAGGCTGCCCAGATGTACTGGCTATAGCTCTCTACCTGCACTTGGGTATTGAAGAGCTTGAATATTTCTACATGCAGTACCAGACCAGCATTGAACAACAGGTAACTGACGGCCATTCCAATCATCAAAACAGTGCAAAGACGGCTGACCAAGGTGGTGCCAAACCAGATCAATGTGGCAAAAAAAGCCGCGAACAGTACGCTTGAGACATTTTGTGATATTGGACTTTCGCCACCGGTGATGGAGGCAAAAGTGTGATTGATAATATTGCCGCCCGCACTGATGTACGCATAAATCAGAATGTACATCAAAAAAGCCATGCCGATGGATGTTGCCAGATTCCATTTTTCGCCCAGTATCCCATTAACAATGGTGTAAAAGCTGGCACCGCGAGGATAAACCAGCGTCGCTTCCAACAACAATAAGGCACCAAGATAGCTGAGCAACCAGATCGCAAATAGACACGCTGCTGTCCACCCAAACCACATCCCTGCAGAGACAATCGGTAAGGAAAAAACGCCAGCACCAATAGTGGCGCTCGTCACTAGCACTACACCATGGAAAAGGGGGGGCGATGATCTATTCATTGCAGACCTTCAATGCTAATGCTATTGAAGAAAGGGATTATTCTTCAACCAAACTATTCAGCTTTTCCTTTCGCCGTAGCAGTTGCTCCACGATTCTCGGCCCCCGATCAGGAATACTCCAGGGGCAGATTGAAATACAGATAGAGCAGCCGTAATTTTCGTTAAAAAACGGGATGCATTTATCGAAATCTACATACCATTTTTCCTCCCCTCGAACCGTGGCCTTTTCGGGACCAATTGCCCCGGGTGGACAAGCATTTTCACAAACTCGGCAGCGGCTGCAAAAATCATCTACGTCATAGCTTTGGCGAGGTGTTGGAATCAATGGCACATTGGTGAGCACACAAGAGAGTCGGAACGAAGATCCGTATTCTTTGTTAATGATGGAGCCGTGTTTGCCCAGTTCACCAAAACCGCATTCAATGGCAGCAGGGATCATTACCATGGTGCCTGCCATGGGGCCGGTGTTTGCAAATGAGTCCCAGCCACGATTTCTTATCCAGGTCGCCACGTCTTTGCTGGCTTTTTTGGCTCTACCGTACTGGCGTATGACTTCCGCACCCGCGATATCTTCAGGCGCGGTCTTGATTTTTTCGTAGTCGTGCGCGACACCAATCACAATGACCCATTTGTAATCCAGCTCTACTCCTTGAAATGCCCAGTCTGGATTGAATGCAGTAATCCCAAAAAGTTCCAGTTCAATGGTTCCAGCATAGTCAGCCAATTGCTGTGACCACTGCTGTGCAGGTTGCTGCAGGGGAGGGCCGCTGACAGGAAGGACAGCTGCAGCCGTAAGTTCATCGCGGTTGGCACGTGCTTCGACGATCGCGGGGTTATCAGGATTCTGTTCAAAGAAGAATTTTTGTAGCCCGCCATGGGGTATGTTCTTCGGCTCACTCCAGTAAACATGTGTGGGTTGTCGGAATTCGGTTTCACCCAGGCCATTGACGGTATTTCCCGACATCTCAGGCACTAAAGCCATTTGCTCTGGTTTAGGTGTGTAAGGTTTGTATGGAGATTTTGCCATGTGATGCCTCGCTCACAGAATGACCATAATGCCACCAAATTCACGATTCACAAATTTATGAGGCAAGCTCGGCGATTCGTGAGTGCGCTCGACACCATAGGGCCGGCCACTTAAGGCCACGCCACTCGGTTCGTGCGGTCCTGGTGGCGCGGGGCTTTTACCCACGAGATCGAACGGCGCGTCAGCCTGCTACCAGGCTTCGATCTCCCGCTCAATCTGGTCGCCGAACTGGGCAATCGCATCCGCCTGTCGATTCGGTAATGTGTAATCCGGGAACAGGGCATCGGTTCCTTCGTAGTCACGTAAGATTTGACGCGCAACGGTTACTTTGTGAACCTCAGTTGGGCCATCAGCAATGCCCATGACGTAAGAGCCGAGCAACATACCGGACAGCGGTAGTTCGTTGGATACTCCCAGAGATCCATGGATTTGGATGCAGCGAGAGATTACATCGTGATACACCTTTGGCATTAGCGCTTTAATTGCGGCTATATCCTTTCGCACCTTCATGTAATCGTTGTACTGATCAATACGCCAGGCAGTACGAAGTACCAGTAGCCTGAACTGCTCCATTTCTATCCAGGAGTCGGCGATCTTTTCCTGGACCATTTGTTTGTTCGCCAAAGGTTCACCCTTCGTGGTCCGGGACAATGCGCGCTTACACATCATGTCGAAGGCAACTTTGATTTGCCCCATAGATCTCATCGCATGGTGGATACGCCCGCCACCCAGGCGTGTCTGGGACACGGCGAAGGCCTGGCCCCTCGGTCCCAACATGTTGGACTTTGGCACCCTGGCGTTGTCATACTTGATATAGGCATGTGAACCTTCGCCGGGTGCTTCAGTGCCAACTCCGACATTGCGAATGATATCCACTCCCGGGGTATTGGTAGGTACTACGAACATTGACATACGTTGATGAGGTGCCGCGTCTGGATCTGTCACGGTCATCGTGATCAGGAAACTTGCATATCTTGCGCTGGAAGAAAACCATTTTTCCCCATTGATGACGAAGTGATCACCATCCTCTGTAGCGAGGCACTGAAACTGAGTTGGATCAGAACCGCCCTGGGGTTCGGTCATGGAATAGCTTGAAGAAATTTCACCATCCAGTAGCGGTTGCAGGTACTCCTTCTTGAGTTCTTCGGTCCCATAATGGGCCAGTATTTCAGCGTTGCCTGTATCTGGCGCCTGGCAACCAAAAACTACCGGCGCAAACCTGGATCGACCGAGGATTTCGTTGAGTAATGCGAGTTTCAGTTGGCCGAAGCCGAGTCCACCCAATTCTGGACCAAGGTGGCAGGCCCAGAGACCGCGTTCTTTAACCTCCTGTTGTAGAGGTCGAATCTGTCGGATGAAATCGGGATCATGGTATTCTTTGGTCGCTCCCAGAACCATATCGAGTGGTTCTACTTTCTTGGTTACAAAGTCATCAACCCAGGCTAATACGCCCTGATATTCTTGATCAGTTTCAAAATCCCACATTCTACCTGCTCCTGTTTGTGTTGTTCGCTCCTCGATTGTCTATCCATTGCGGTGCTGATAGCAAGGGCTTCACACAAGCCCCGTAGATTGGTGTCGAGGGACAGGTATGGAGCAGTTCGACTATCTACTTGCCTGCTCTCTTACCCGGGTTGGTTCGTCAGCTTTTAACTCACGCGCAATTTGTAGGCGAGGATTCCGCCGATTAACATGGGTATCGCAAAGACCAGGAAGTTCGCTGTGATGGAAACCCCCATCGCAATCATATAGCCCGCAATGCCTGGCCCAAGTACGGCGCCGAAGCGTCCAAGGCCAATAGCCCAACCGACACCGGTACTTCTTATTTCAGTAGGATAGAGCTTAGCCGCCACGGCATACATGCCGGTGAACCCGCCTTGTAAACTGATCCCAATAACAAAAATGAGCGCCATAAGGATTGTTTTATCCGCTGCAAAGGATGCTGCCGCGGCAAAGAACCACATTAATATCGCAGCGGTAATCGCAAAGATACTAATTAGGGTTGAGAGTGACCATTTGGTTGCCAGCCAACCGAGAGTGTATATTCCAAGAACTCCACCGAAATTAAATAGTGTAAATGCCAGGTTGCCTGCTTCTGCGTCGTAACCCAGGTTAATGATGAGTTTGGGAGTCCAACTCATCAGAAAGTAAAGCGTGCTGATACAGAGGAAAAATGTTCCCCAGAGCATTAGGGTAGAGCGCCTTAACGCTGGGGTTAACAGTGACATGACTTTTTGCAGGCTACTTGCGCCATCAGCGACAGTGTTTTCTTTGTCTAACCCCTTGGTCGGTAATTGCGACAAAGGTTGAACCGAAAACATAGCAATGATCTTGTTGACCTTTTGTAATGCGCCTTGTGGTTGTTTGTTACACAGGAAATGAAGTGATTCTGGAATGAGTACAAAGGCAATTAGCGCCAGGACTACTGTTATTGAACCACCCGCGATGAACATACCGCGCCAGCCAAATTCTGGTATGACACTGGAAGCGACAAGCCCCGTCATCATTGCGCCCAGGGGATAACCTGAAGTGACCGCGGTCACCGAAAATGCGCGATAACGCTCCGGGCTGTATTCGGCTGCGAGTGTTGCGACAGTCGCCAGCATCGCACCGGCACCGAGGCCACTGACAAACCTGAGAACGATGAGCATGGGGAAGGAGTTGACCGTTGCTGTCAGTAGTACCGTTGAGCCGACAAGTAATAGTGTGATAATAATCATGGTTCGCCGACCGATGATGTCGGAAAAGGTTGCAAGAAACATTGCCCCCAGCATCATGCCCGCAAGAGAGAAACTAAACACAAGACCAAGTTTGTCTGCGCCCAATTGCATTTCTTCACCGATTTGGTGAGCAGTCACCGCCATTGCTGTAATGTCGAAGCCATCAACCATATTGAAGATAAGACAGAGAGCCACAATCATTATCTGCCGGCCAGAAAAATCACCGTGATCTATTAGTTCGCTGATATTCATTGATTGAGTAGTGATGGGTGAACCTCGTCGTGAAAGTCTATTTTTGTTTGTCTGATCTATCCCATTCTACGTATAGTGCTGACGGCCCTCGAAATGTAATATTCGGCGCAAATGATAACTTTTGGTTTTCTACCAGGCGTAGGTTGGGCAGTCGCTTAGCGAGTGTTTCAATTGCGATTTGAGCTTCAAGGCGTGCAAGCCGAGCGCCCAGGCAGAAATGAATACCGTGGCCAAAAGAGATATGTTTGTTCGCGTTATTACGGTCTGGAATGAATTCCGATGGTGTGGGAAATAGCGCCGGATCATGATTGGCGGCACCCAGGCTGACGAAAATTCTGGTGCCTTTGGGAATGTCGACGCCATCTAAATGCGTATCTTGAGTGGCGACTCGCCGCCAACTGGTTTGCGGTGAATCAACGCGGAGCATTTCTTCCAGCGCATTGGGTATAAGTGACGGATCATTAACTAATGCCTCCCAATGCACTCGTTCGGGAAGAATGTTCATGAGCGTTAAAGAAATAAAGTTGCTGACGATCTCATGCCCGGCGAAGGATAGACCGTAAATGATCGACTCCACCTCACGGTAAGCAAGACCTTCGGGGTTAGCCTTGTGAGCAGCTAATAATTCAGAGGTAAGGTCGTCAGCGGGCACTTCGTTTCTTTGTGCAACAAATGCCCGGCAATACCGCCAATATTTCAGCATGTTTTCTGCAATTTGTGTCTGAGCTTCATCGGTGGGTTTACCCCAGGTGAATATCAGACGGTTCGAAGTCCAGAAAATTAACTGATCATCGTCAATTTCCGGAAAACCAATGAGTCGGAAAATTACGCGTCCCGGCAGTGCATGCGATAGCGAAGAAACAACTTCCGATTGATGCCCACCCGCTATCATTTGAGAGACTAAATTGGCGGTCGTCTCGCGGATATAGGGTTCAAGCAGGTTCATGCGCCGCGCGTTAAAACCATCACGAGTATACTTGCGGATTCGAGTGTGGTCGGGTTGCTGGCAATTCGACATCACTGCTTTCGGGTTATAGTCCGAGGCGGACATCACTACCGTTGCTTTTTCACAAACCGGGAAAACAGGATCTTGAACATTCTCCGATGAAAAGACTTCGTGGTTCTTTAATACCGTAGTGACGTTTTCCATTCCCGTCACCACCAAGTAGCCGAGTTCTTCAGCATAGAAAATAGGTTTGTCCGACATTAACGCTTCAAGCTGGGGGTATGGGTTAGCCAGATAGTCTTCATCAAACGGTGTGAACGAAGCATCAAGAGGGCATCCGGTTGGTTGGGTTGCAGGCGGAACACTGATCTTGTGGTAGGCGTCGTCTTTATCTTTGCTCATGGTTCTTTCCACATTGATATTGGTTAGTCTTTCTCATCAATTTTTTCAATCAACTCGTCTAACAATTCGTAAAGAAGCTCAAGCTTGCCGTAGCCAAATTTTTCAGTGATCAGATCATAACGTTCGACTGATTTTGGCGCGATTTTTTGAAACAATTTCTTACCAGGCGCAGTGATTGAGATAACCGATTTTCGATTGTCTGATGAAGACTGGTTTCGAATGACGAGCTTACGTTTCTCCAGGTTTTGGATGATTCGTGAAAGGCTGGGCATTAACAAGAAACATCTATGTGCTAATTCTGTGATGTCGAGTCCTTCCTCTTCATTCAGAGCCCGGATGACCCGCCACTGTTGCGAGGATAAACCGTTTTCGCGTAATGAAGGAATGAATTTTTTCATTACTGCTTCCCTGGCACGTAGTAATGCCATGGGGAGTGAACGGTCAAATGCGCGCAGTGTTTTGTTTTGTGAATTAGTCATTGAAGGCTCTAGTTATCCGTCTCATTAATCACCTCATCAATGACCTCATTCGACAGGATGCCTACACCTTCAACCTCAACTTCAACAACATCCCCTGGTTTCAGATAGCGTGGGGGATCGAATCGAGCACCTGCACCATTGGGAGTTCCAGTGGCAATCATATCCCCGGGTTTCAGGTTGAAAAACTGTGACATGTAAGCGATCAGGTACTTTATTGGGAATGTCATGTTGTCGGTTGTATCTTGCTGCCGCTCCTCGCCGTTGACCCGAGTTTTCACAATCATGTCCTCGTAGATAGCAGGGGTGAATTCATCGGCGGTGACCATCCAGGGACCAACGCTACCAGAATGGTAAAAGTTCTTACCCTGAGTAACATTAAATTTAGAATGCCTTAACCAGTCCCGGATCGTCCCTTCGTTCATAATAGTGAGCCCTGCGATATAATCAAAGGCGTTGTCTTCTGATATACGGCGGCCTTCCTTGCCTATGATGACGACAATCTCGCCTTCATAATCCAATTGGTCTGATTCGGGCGGTCGCAGTAGATGATGTCCATGGCCTACCAAAGAGTCTGGTGTTCGCATAAAGAGACTCGGGAACTTTGATGCCTTGGAACCGTCTTTGTACTCAGCGTTCCGATCAGCATAATTGACCCCAATGCAGGCAATCTTTTCGGGATTAGCAACAGGTGGAAGATAGGTGATCTCATCAGTGTTCACATCAGGTGATAGCCCGGAAGCGAGCTCTTGCGCCTCATTCAGGCGATCACTGCTAATGGCTTGTTTGAAGTCGCACTTCATTCTAGCGCCGAGATCGATTATTCCCTCCTCCGTAATCGCGCCCCAGGAACTCTGGGGTTGAGAGGAATGGTGTGAAGAATGGCTGCCATTCGTGAAAGAGAGGAATCGCATAGTAAAACCTTATTAAATTTAACCTGTTATGCATATAACCGCATAACGGCGCAAATAGATAGCCATTTACAACATTAGTGATTAACATGTTATGTAATAATGCGTCAAGGTAAAAATATGTCGGGCAACAAAGAGAGCAATGAGGAAAATCTAGGCAAAGCAAAATCCTATCTGCAAAGGTTTAGCGACAACATCACAGGGCATTTCATCAATGGTCAATTTGAAGTGCCAACAAACGCTGAGACCTTTGAGAACTTTACGCCGGTTGATAATACAACCCTCGGTAAAATTGTGGCCGGTAGTGCTCAGGATATAGACCGGGCTTGTGATGCCGCCCAGGCAGCTTTCGCCGATTGGCGGGATATGTCCGGCGCAGCCCGTAAGAAACTGCTCAATCACTTTGCTGACAAAATTGCCGCGCGTGCAGAGGAAATTGCACTGATTGAATCGATGGACTGCGGGCAGCCAATTCGCTTTATGAAGCAGGCAGCACTCAGGGGAGCAGACAACTTCCGTTTTTTTGCTGACAAAGCGCCTGAAGCTGTCAATGGCCAAGCGCTATATCAGGATGTTCATACTAACTACACCATGCGAACGCCGGTAGGACCCGTGGGTATTGTCACGCCGTGGAATACGCCGTTTATGTTGTCGACCTGGAAGATTGCACCGGCACTTGCGGCGGGCTGTACTGTTGTTCACAAGCCCGCGGAAATGTCACCTCTGAGTGCGCTGCTGTTGGCTGAAGTTGCCAAAGAGGCGGGGATTCCGGATGGTGTCTTAAATACTGTGAATGGCTTTGGTGAAACTGCGGGTAAACGATTGACAGAACACCCGGCAATCAAAGCTGTCGCATTAGTCGGTGAAAGTGCTACTGGCACGCATATCATGCGCCAGGCTGCGGGTACGCTAAAACGCCTTCACTTTGAGTTGGGTGGTAAAAACCCTGTGATCGTTTTTGATGATGCAGACTTTGACCGTGCGCTAGATGCCGTGGTGTTTATGCTATATAGCCTTAACGGTCAGCGTTGTACGTCGAGTTCAAGATTGTTGGTCCAACAGGGTATTCAAGCTGAGTTTATGGCAGCGCTTAAAGAACGGGTAGGAAACCTGAAGGTCGGTCATCCCCTTGACCCTGAAACGGAGGTAGGGCCGGTTGTCAGCCGGGCGCATTTTCAAAAAGTCATGAGCTATATGGATATCGCAAAAAGCGATGGCGCAACAACAGCCGTAGGTGGTTATGCAATAGAAACGCTGGGAGATGGTAATTATATTAGTCCCACGCTGTTCACAGAGACAGACAACAGCATGCGGGTAGCGAGAGAAGAGATATTTGGCCCAGTGTTGACGGCCATGACATTTGATTCAGAAGAAGATGCCGTTCGAATGGCTAATGATACGCCGTACGGGCTTGCTGGATATGTCTGGACCAAAGATGTCGGTAGAACAATGCGTCTAGCAAAGAATTTGGAGGCGGGTATGCTCTGGTTTAATTCCGAAAACAACAGAAACCTGCCATCACCCTTTGGCGGCATGAAAGCCAGTGGGATAGGTCGGGACGGGGGTGACTTCAGTTTCGATTTTTATATGGAAACCAAGAACGTTTGTATCGCACATGACCTGCACAACGTACCCGTCTTAGGTAGATAGGCCATTTAGAATATCGAGAAGGAGATTTACAATGGGCAAACTCGCCTACGCGGCTAAGATTACACATGTCCCTTCTATGTATCTGTCCGAGATGGATGGACCGCACAAGGGTTGCAGAGACCACGCGATCGAAGGCCATCGGGAAATTTCAAAACGATGTCGTGCCCTGGGTGTTGATACAATCGTAGTGTTTGATACCCATTGGTTAGTCAATTCCGGCTATCACCTGAACAACGCGGCGCATTTCAAAGGAATCTATACCAGTAACGAATTACCTCATTTCATTAAAAATTTACCCTACGAATATGATGGAAACCCTGAACTTGGCCACCTGATTGCAAATGCTGTCACGAAAGCCGGGGTGCACATGCGTGCCCATGAGGACACCAGCCTGAGTTTAGAATACGGCAGCCTGGTCCCCATGCGCTATATGAATGAAGACCGGCACTTCAAGGTGGTTTCAGTTGCTTCTTTGCTTATGGTGCATGACCTGAAGGATAGCGTGACCGCGGGAAGGGCGCTTCGGTCAGCTATCGAAAATGATTATGACGGTAAAGTTGCCATATTCGCTTCTGGGTCGTTGTCACACAGATTTGCGCAGAATGGCACCGCCGATGAATTTATGCATAAAGTCTGGTCTCCCTTCTTGGAGGAATTTGACCATCGTGTGATTGAAATGTGGCAGAACGGGGACTGGGAACGCTTCACGGAAATGTTGCCTGAGTATGCAAACAAGTGTCACGGTGAAGGATTTATGCACGACACTGCAATGTTGCTGGGTGCGCTAGGCTGGGATCAGTACCGCGGTAAGGCCGAGGTCATCAGTCCTTACTTTGGCAGCTCTGGAACGGGGCAAATTAATGTTGAATTTCCGGTTTAAGAGTTAGACGTTGGGGGGTTAAAGGGCATGGCACATTTTATTTATGAGTACTCAGCTAATCTGCCTGAGGATCTGTTAGATCTGCAGGGCTTGATGCAGAAGATGCACCAGAAAGCTGCGGAAACTGACATATTTCCAATGGCTGGAATGAGAAGCAGGGCTATCAAGTGTGAGCACTTCCGCGTTGCGGATGGTGACTCTGACAAAGGTTTTCTCAACCTCAGTATGAAAGTGGGTCGCGGCCGCGATGAACCGACCAGAATCCATGTCGGTGAAATGTTCTGGCAAATCATGCTGGAGCATCTTGAACCGCTCATGGCTGAGTATTCGGTGACGCTTTCTTATGAGATGCGGGAGTTGGAAGAAAAGGTGAAGTTTAACAGCAGGAATTTTTAGGATGTTGACCCAACAACAGATTACGGTCGCGGCGGATCGTCTATATCAGGCAGAAAAAGAGCATGAACAAATTAAGGCGCTGACAATGTCTTTTAATATGGACATGGACGACGCTTATGCTATTCAAAAAGCCTGGATAGATCGGAGGCTGAAGGACGGTGAAAAAATTATTGGATATAAGATTGGGCTGACCTCTCGCACTATGCAAGTTGCTATGAATATTAATACGCCCGATTACGGTGTACTGACAGATGCGATGCTGTTCCCCAACAAATCGAAGCTCAATGCCGCAGATTATCTAGACCCACGAATTGAATCAGAATTTGCGTTTGTGATGAAGAAGCGACTTTTTGGAGAGAATGTTTCTATTGAAGAGGTTATGGACGCCACAGATTATGTACAGCCCGCGCTCGAACTCATTTCGGCTAGAAGTCGTCGGGTCGATCCTGAAACGGGCTATACCCGAAATGTGTGTGACACCATTGCTGACAATGCGGCTAATGCCGGCATAATTTGTGGTGGTGAGAAGGTTGCGCCGGCGGATATAGATCTCAAATGGGCTGGTTCTTTGCTTTATCTCAACGGTGAAATTGAAGATTCAGGTATGGGTGGTGCGGTGATGGGCCATCCTGCACATGGTATCCGCTGGGTGTGTAAACGATTCGCACCGCATGGAATCGCCCTTGAGCCGGGCCAGATTATTCTCTCTGGCTCGTTTACAAGGCCCGTGCCTGTAAAAGCGGGAGATCGTGTCTTTGCTGATT
>JABJED010000022.1 GCA_018665025.1 Gammaproteobacteria bacterium | reverse complement strand
TGAGGCAATGATCTTCACCCGCCCGCCACACTTATCGCACTTCTCAATTTCTATGGCAAAGACGCGTTTTAGCCGCTGCGCCCACGTCATCGCATAGGCTTTGTCCATGGCGGATTGTGAATTCTCTTTCGATTCATCTTCGCTTCATTTCTAGCCCCCTGCGGGTAGCTTACCTCTCATTCAAAAACCAAAGGGGTGGTAAACCACCCTGCCAGGAGTTCTTTACTTACGATGCCAGAATGAGATCTCATTTTATTGTTAACATCGAAAAAATAGCTACGCGGCAACTCGCCATACCAATTCGCGTCGATGCTAAAACGCAGTCTTTCCACGAAACTATCGGCAAACATCCAGGATTCCGTTCCCGACAAACCGAAATCTTCGAGTAAACGACTAGACTTTTCGCTATCGTTGATAAGATCCGTAGAGATCAATACGCAAGGAAGCTCGGGGTTCAATTCCACCAACCGTCTCATGAAGTCCAGTTCCACCAAGCAGGGCGGGCAGTCAACCGACCACAGTACCACTAAGAGTTCCTGCCCAGCGTACCTCGCTTTAATCTGCTCGAACGACTTCACAGTAAAAGGTTTAAACTGATCCGCAGCAGCGGACGCGCTGAAAAAAAAAAGGACACCAAGCAGTAGCGCCTTCAAAACCCCGACCTCATGCCTTGGGTAATTATTCACTTGCTAGCCCTCCCCCTTGTTTTGATGCGGTAAATTTTTCGAAAACGTAGCCATGCTCCGCACTATGCCAACTGAGAAAAAGACCATCGCCATTAGCCACTATTAGTGGGTGATCCGACGCGTCACCGGTGGAGTGAACAATCTGAGGCGCCGACCATGACTCGCCGTCGTCGCTTGATTTAATGAGACTGATTTGAGTTCGTTGCCCATCGAAAGCCTTCCACACGAGAGACAGTTCACGCCCATGTTCAGCAAGGTAAGGATGACCAGCTCCGGCATTCCCATCGACCTTGAAAACGTGCTTCGGCTTTCCACTATCGAGGGAATAGCGAGCGTAGTAAATGCCTTGATGAAGGCCGCCGTTAGTAAACCAACTTATATGGTGATCCCCTGAAATGCTCGAACGCGTCATGCTGGGACCGTGGTGTGGACAGGCATTAATTTGCCACTCGTCATAAGTGGCCCTTCCCATTTCCAAGGTCTGTCCCTCGGGGGTTAACACCGCGATCGCATGATCCCGAGTGGTTTCACCGAAAATTTGCCGCCAGAGAATAGCGATATTTTCGGACCCACTGGGGGCGATGGCGATGCGACAACATTCGCAACTATTATCTGCCACTCGGTAATTGCGTGAAAATGTTTTTCCTTGATCCGAGGACACTGCGTAGTATACGGCTGCCCCTGCGTAGTCATCCCCTCTTTGAGCACTCGCTTCTAAATCTCTTTTATCAATCCAGGCCAGATAAAGGTGGCCCGAATCTGTTAAGAACAAACTATCGAAACGATGACCAGTCAAAAGCTTATCGTCATTTATAGTTCGAGGGGATTCGAATGTCCTTCCACCATCCAAGGAGCGACTAAAACGAACCTCTCCCGTAAATCGCCGAGAGGTTTTCAACGTCCATGAAATGAAAATATTCGTATCCGCATCGACAATTATCTTAGGCCGGTTCTCGCCGTTCTTTTCGACATCTTCCGCGACCTTGTTCACCATCACCGGGGCAGAGTAACTCTTCCCCAGGTCGTCAGAATGGCTCACATAAATATGTTGCTTTTGCACATAGGTAACCCAAAGGCGACCGTTCTTATCAAATGTCGCGCTCGGTGCTGCGCCACAGTGAATAGACACCTGCGAAACTTTAGCGCCTGCTTCGGCATCGCAACTACTCGCTCCCGAAGGGACGCTGAACACCAGCGAAAAGGCGATAACCGCAACCACGGACATACCAATCCTTACGCAACTGTTGAGTAAGGATGTCATTGTTATTTGCTTATTTTTGTTCATTTTTCGCTTAAAAAATCTTCCGCCCTCTGCTAAAAGGCGCATTGACTGGTTTCTTAAATCGGCAACCCATCACTAATAGTCGTAAGAGAAATTCGCATAGATAGTTCGACCAGGCCAGGGGTGAGCCACATAAGCAGCTTCGTCCGTTATGTTGTCAATTCCAAGACCCAGGGACACACCGCTACCCATTCTATAAGTCGACTTCAATCCGACTCTCATATACCCATCCTGAGCGCCGTAAACACCCTCCTCTTTATCGCTGTTATCGATTCTGCCGAAGCTCTCGCTAGCATACTGCAGGTTAACGCCCGCATCCCAGTTCGTATTAATGTGGTAAGTTGCTAACAAGTTGCCACGCCATTTTGGCATACGAGGGTAGATGTTACCTTCCAGTGAAGGATTCGGATCATTCTCTATAATTTCCGAATCCGTATAAACTGCGTTGAAGCGTATGTCTAGATGAGGGATAAATATGTCCCGCGCATTCACGATAAACTCTAAGCCGCTGGTCTCGATCTCATCAATTGGAATAAATGTCCGCAAAGAAGTTCCACTGTCGAGAGTAGTTGCTTGGGACTCGATCGAGTTTTTGATCGACTCGGTGAAGTAGTTCACTCGAATAGACCCGTTCAGCATCACCCGCTCGGCCATAAAATTGTGATGTAGGCCATCTTCTGGCAAAAGCCCTGGATTTGCGATGCTTTCGGAATTGTAAGCCTTATACTGGCTATAGAGTTCTTCAGCGATAGGAAAACGGTAGGCCTTTGCTATTGAATACCTAAAAGACCAATCATTGCCGAAAAGATAACCGACAGAAAATTTTGGCGATGTTTTAGACGATGACCTTGATGGCACTTGGGTCAATTCAAACTCGGGAGTTGCCGCATCATCGTTGTCATAGAAACCTTTGTCAGCCTCAAATTCTTCGTAGCGCAAGCCAAAAGAGGCATCCCACTGCTCGTTAAGCTGCCAGTCTAATTGTGCGAAACCGGCGAATATCTTCGTCTCGCCTCCGCTACGTCCCTTGAACGCGCCTTTACTTCCGGCGGCATAGTTACTGGAGCTAAAAATATCGACATTCAACTGGTAAGATTCGTAACGCATCCCAGTAACCAACGCTAAACCTTCAACCCCGAGATCATCAAAATACACGTTAACTTCTGCTGTATCCCAACCAGTATCGCCAAAATCAATCACTTGACCGTTCGTAGTGTGTCCGGGATCTTCCGCATGAGCACTTGAATTTCTGGATTCATCCCGCAAAACAGTGAAACGGCTAATATTAGTCTCTAACGCTACAGACTCAGAAAGCTGTCCCCGAACTCGCAAGCCTATATTGAAACTTCGTCTTTCGAGATCGCTACTGGCAAACCGACTGGCGGGAACAGAAAACTGCCGTCCGTTATCGATCACATCACCGCTATAGACAGGATTGCCTTGAGCATCTCTCAGGTAGGTGTTCGCAGAGTCGTTAATCGAATTTCGATCCTCATAAGCCAAGTTTAACAGCGCAGACCAATTGCCGAAATCATGCCCGAGCTTGAATTTGTAATTATTGGTTACGGTGTCTACAACCCCCGTATCCATAAACCAGTTGCGGGCGTTACTGCGCTCATCTTTACCAAGGATTGATCCGGTTACAACCGTTGGCGTCGCGCTCGCGCTTCGGCCACCATAGCGAAAAGTTTGCGGTTGAGATTCGTTGTCTAGGCGATTAAATGAAAAGTAGTAGCTAGTGTCTTCGACCTTGTTACCGTAAGACACAAACGTCTTATAGCCGCTTACAGTCTTGTCGAAGCCATAATCGTCAAAGCTTTGAGAATAATATGAGCTATCAAAATGCAACTCCTGATCCTGAGGGATCGCGGTCTCGATTTCCATCACACCGCCCATGGAATTTCCGCCATATTCGGCAGAGAATGGCCCATAGTGAATGTCTACCTTAGCAATTTCACTTGCTGAAACCATGGCCCAGCGTGGCGCGCCATTCCAGCGTGATTGGAGTAAATAATGTAACGGGACGCCATCGGCAAAAACCATGGAGCGAGATGTTTGAAACATATTCGACCCGCGCATTCCCATAACACCGTTGGAATCGCCAATAAAGCGGCGGCGTATTACGACGCTGGGTTCAAATTTCACCACGTCTTCCGTCGTGGCGACATTAATACTCGCGAAGTCAGATGGCGTTAAGGTACTGGTTGGACTTGAATGGCCGAAGGTTCTGTCTCTATCGCTACCCCATACAACAATCTCTTCCACCGGTTGGTCAGCGCAAAGCGCCAGCGGTGCGCTTAATACAGCTATCGCGATTGCAATAACGCCATGCTTTAGGCTGACAAACATTTTTTTAACCTCTAAATTTAAAACTACACTTTAATAATTGGTGTCGAACCTCGTGATATTCCTTTGCGAATGTTCACGATCTTTTTCCCGTTCACGCTCCCTGCGAGTATGTCATTGTCTATAGTCGACTTTCCCCAACGTTTTTAGTTTTAGATTTCCCGCAAGCCAGCGTTGGCTCAGGTACTCCTAAGGCTCTGATTATATGAACCGAATTGTAAAATGCAGCTGACAAATGTAGGAGACGACTTACATCTTTACCGCTGGCTACCGAAGCGACGCTTTATTTTAAAACATGCAGAGGGAAAGCCGGGTGACGGCATTCACCGGCTTACGACTGAAGCCCACTTATCGGTACCGGCAATGTGAGTAGTTCGAGCGCTCGCTTCAGTCATTAGGGACGCGGTACGAGGACGGCTATTCGCTGCTTAATAGGTGTCTCGAGCACTATAATCTCGAGCAATATAATCTCGAGCACGATAATCAGTCTCTGCCGCCTCGATCCCACGCGATCAATCACCAACAATTTTAGCCAGGAACGGACTAATTGGTATCTTGGCAGAGAGGTCGGACATGACGCTCGTGACTTACGAGGGGCAAACCGATGTGACTAATCTCTTGCAAGTCGGCAAACCGGGTTTCGCCAATAATGGAACCAGTTACAACGTAGCTAAGGGGTCTACGGCCCAAGCTTCACGCCCGCGGCCAATGTAAGGCAAACAGGCGCTTCATCTGAGAACTCGGATAGATCGATTGGGGCAAATGTTTTCCGGGTCTATTTGCCAAGTTTTTCAAGGTTGTTAGAACCAATTAACCCATTCTGTTTAGTGTTGAGGCGGTAAAACTCATCAACGTGGTATTAACCATAGAATAGAGGCAAAGAGTTCGTTGGGTTTTAACTTTGCTAGATGAAGCAATGCATCGGTTCATGGTGTAGTCGAAGAGGATTTGGTAACCGGATGGTAGACCCTAGATAGAGAAGCCTAGCGCCTGTGTAAACGAGTGCTGTTAACCTCATTTATTGGCATTACCCATGTATTGGCATTACCCATGTATTGGCATTACCCATGCCTATAGTTAGAAGATTCAGCGCGTTTAAGGTAGGGGTACACCCCCCGGACTAAACCCGAACCAGCGGTTAATAGTGTTATCTAACCACCCTCCCAAAGTTTTCATTAATTTCAAATGGCGATGTCTGTTTTCGGATCAAAAGCGTTTAGTATCAGATCCTGATGACCTTCTGTCAGGACCAGGGAGGCTTCACCAGTCCATGTATGATCGACAATATTGTTGATCGAATCTCTGCCCAAGAATACCGAGTCCCTTGGGTCTGACGACTCAAAAAGCTGGGCGGGTATAGGAAGAATTAGCCACATTTATGGTTATTCCGCCAGATACACATTCCGCCCAAATCAGAGCTGGCTATATTCTTTGATCAAATCTGGTGGTTATTGATAAGTAAATCGTGCGGGTCACACAGTTATTCCCGTTT
>JABJED010000143.1 GCA_018665025.1 Gammaproteobacteria bacterium | reverse complement strand
CATTGACGTAGCACGTCATGAAGTCAGTGTCTCAGGGGAAACCAAAGACCTAACGGCAACAGAGTTCAAAATTCTCCATCAGCTAGCATCACAGCCCGGGAGAGCGTTCACGCGTGAGCAGTTACTGAACAGAGTCGTTGGTCTTGGGGTTGTTGTAGTGGACCGAAATATTGACGTACATATACGCGCTGTTCGAAAAAAACTGGGAGAGTACAGTAGCCTTATCCAGACGATCCGTGGAGTTGGTTATCGGCTTGCTGACAAGTAGCGACCCTGGAGATTGTTAATGCTTGGATCTCGATTTCTTTGGCAGGTTTGGGGTGTATTGGGTATTACCCTGATCATCAGTACCTTGGTGTTTGGTTTTTTTGTCGTCGATGAGGTCGAGAGAGACGCTTTTGATCGGATTGAAAACTCCTTACATGAACAGGCGCTTGCTTTGTCGCCTCTGATGACTACCTTGCTCGAAGAAAATCGACTTCTAACCCCGGAAGAAATAAACCGTCTTGTACCGGGAATCATCGCAAGAATAACGCTCGCGGATTCAAGTGGTCGGGTGATGATAGATAATCAACGAGATCCGTCGAGTATGGATAACCATCGCTACCGCCCGGAAATCGTCGGGTCACAAGGGGCGCCTTACGGCGTGGCAACCAGGTACAGCCAGACACTAAACCTCACCATGGTTTACCTCGCAATCAAGTTAAATGAACAACCAGCGAAGACCGGTTACCTTCGATTAGCGGTACCGTTAACTTCTATCGATGAACAGCTATCGAACCTGCAAAACAGAATTTTTGCGAGCGCGGTCACCGTTGGTTTTTTGTTTCTTGTCATCGGGTACCTGCTTGCATCCCGAGTGACCAACCCCATCGAAAAAATGACGACCGTTGCCAGAGATATTTCTAGAGGCCAGTTTCACCTCAGACTCCCAACAGGGAGAATCGACGAGATCGGGCAGTTAGCG
Organism: Gammaproteobacteria bacterium; assembly: GCA_018665025.1. Classification (GTDB taxonomy): domain Bacteria; phylum Pseudomonadota; class Gammaproteobacteria; order Pseudomonadales; family Azotimanducaceae; genus UBA9659. The sequence goes on along the minus strand of JABJED010000143.1, from coordinate 40,499 downwards.
GTGGTCATTAATGATCTGGCGCTGGGGGCCGAAGAACGGATAGCTGGATTAACACGACACCGAAATCAACTGGCCGCGGTACTCGCTGGTCTCAACGAAGGTGTGATTGCTTTTGATGTGAACCAGAAGGTACTGCACGTCAATCATGCCGCGTTGACAATACTGTCCCTAAAAGAAACCCAGCTTGTCGATTGGAACTTTAGCGAGGTCCCCATAGGGCAGGAATTCAAGCAGTCGGTATCGACCTGCATATCAGAGCATACCAATGTCGCCTCTACCGTCATCGTCGGAGAACGAACCCTGGAATGTGCGTACCTATGGCTCGATGCAGGGTTTGGTGAGGATCCCGGTGGGATTCTAGTCCTCGAGGACGTCACGGAACGGCTGCACCTGGAGAAAGTGCGGAGCGATTTTGTCGCCAATGCATCTCATGAGTTAAAAACACCCATCTCAGCGATTCGAGGCCTATCAGAGACGATCATTGATGATCCGAATATCTCGGGAGAGAATTTGGGTCGTTTCGTTGAACGCATCAGGCAGCAATCCATCCGCCTTGAGCTAATCGTCAAAGACCTGCTGCATCTTTCAAGGTTCGATTCTTCCAACAAAGAGAGCAACCTGGCTCGCATCAGGTTGTCAGAGCTCATCACAGCGCTATTGCAGACGAATGTTGAAAATGCTCGTGATGCGGGTGTGATGTTAGATTTGGACATCCAGGACGAAAGTGCACAAGTGCTTGGCGAAACTGAAGCGCTCGACCAGCTGCTTACAAACCTGGTGGATAACGCAATCAAGTACACCGGAGAGGGTGGGAAAGTGACCGTACACCTGAAGAGCGTTGGCCAGATGGCTTCAATCGAGGTCGAGGATAGCGGCATCGGCATCTCTCCGGAAGAAACTGCGCGTATCTTTGAACGGTTTTACCGCGTAGACCGCGCGCGATCACGTGATGTTGGTGGGACCGGGCTTGGTCTTGCGATAGTGAAGCACATTGCCCAGGCTCACAGTGGTACCGTTTCCGTACATAGTCAGCTGGGTAAGGGAACTACCTTCACAGTACAGATTCCACTCGCCTGACAAGGCCGAATTTAGAAACAGTGTAATTTAGTGATCGCTGATGACTTTCCTTGCAACGTTATAGTCCGGTAAGCCGCCGATCCCTGCTTTCGCCAGGTAGCAGGATCACACTAAACCATTGTGGCCGGCATCTGCGATCGCTGCATTCTTTGCCATTACCTGCGGCTGCTTGAGTCTGTTGGGGCGTCAGTGTATCTTAGCGTGCCCTGATCCACTAACCGCTGGCTGTCTAGCTGGCCGGAAACCCTGGTCCTAATTTAGATGTCACATGTACTGCCCGATGTTACCGAAGAGGTTAAGCCTAGACCCGGTATCTGGGAGCTGGCATGGCCTGCGATTCTCTCCAACCTGCTGTTCTCGGTTATTGGCATCGTCACCATCAAGATTGTAGGTTCTCTCGGAGCCGAGGCGGTTGCGGCAGTCACTACCGGCCACAGGATTTTCTGGGGCCTTCAGGCAACCTTAATGGCGATCTCTGCTGGTACAACTGCGCTGGTTGCTCGTTCCTGGGGAGCCGGTGATCATGCCGAAGCTGCAAAGGTTACCAGGGTTTCACTTTGGCTCAGTAACGCCGTTGCGATTGTGCTGATGCTGCCGTGCATCTTTTTTGCCTATGAAATTGCCAGCGTTTTTGGTCTTGATGAAAACCCGACTCGTCGGGCAGCGGATTTTATTCAGTACCTTAGTGTGTTTAACATCGCCTTTTCCATCAATATGATCCTGGGTGCAGCACTTCGCGCAACTGGTGACACCAAAACTCCTCTATGGATTGGGGTGGTAACCAATATCGTGAACGTGGTGTTAGTCTATCTTCTGGTTCACGGGATGTCTGGTTTCCCTGCGATGGGTATCGTCGGCGCGGCAATTGCCAACGGGGTATCGTTCGCTGTTGGCGGCCTGATCTTCCTGTACCTTTACTATACTAACCGCATGCGGGTAGGTGTCGGCGGTCCCAATTCACTGACCAGAGTGCGAGTTCGCCAGCTGGTGCACATAGGATATCCGGCAGGGGTCGAACAGTTCGTCTTCCAGATCGGTTTCATCGCGTTTCTTTGGCTGGTCGCATTTTTTGGTACTGCACCCTATGCAGCCTACGGCGTTGGCGTTCAGATACTGTCTATTTCGTTTGTAGTCGGTTTCGGCTTCTCTATCGCTGGTTCGACCCTGGTAGGGCAACATCTTGGCGCAGGAGATCCAGAAGGTGCCGTTAGTAGCGGCTGGCGAGCGCTTGCCATGGCGATTGGCAGTATGGTGGCGCTTAGTATAGTGATAGCTTTTTTCGCTAACGAGATAGCTCGATACCTGATAGACGATGATGAAGTTGTTCGCCTTACCGTTGTCTTTATTTACATCATGGCGCTGGTGCAACCACTTATGGCGGTTGAGTTTACCCTGGGGGGATGTCTGCGCGGCGCGGGCGACACGCGATTCCCACTAATGACCACGATGATAGGGCTCTGCGGGGTCAGGGTTGGTCTTGCCGCAGTATTTGTACTGCTCGATTTTTCGGTAGAGTGGATCTATGCCGCACTCATTGGAGACTACATTGTAAAGGCAATCATGCTGTTGTATCGATTCCACGGCGGCAAGTGGCAACATGTTTTTTCTGATTCAGAAGAAAAGTTTGCTCGACTGCAGTCCTGATTAACCAGGATTCAAAGTGCCGTTAGCACCAACGGTTTACCCCTGGTAATGACCATCGTATGTTCGTACTGCGCTGATCTGTTTCCATCCCCGGTTAGAAGTGTCCAGCCGTCCTCAGCGGTCACAGTACTGTCAGCTGCGGTAGAGAGAAAAGGTTCAATGGTTATTACCTGACCTTCGCTCAGAGTGCGGGTATCTGACTTGTCATAGAAATTTTGGATGAAATGTGGGTCCTCATGCAGGCTCCGGCCAATACCGTGACTCCCCAGGTCCCGGATGGTGGTAAAGCCGGCATTGCTGGCAGTTTTCTCAATCGCCTGACCAATCTGGTTCACTTTTGCGCCAGCACGAGCTGCCGCCATTGCAGCATTCAGAGATTTACGGGTAACCTGGCAAAGATACTCAATTCGGGGGTCAACTGGAGGCACTGTAAAAGTTGCCCCGGTATCTCCAAAGTAACCGTTTAATTCTGCAGACACATCAATATTCACGACGTCGCCCGGTTCTACTTTTCGACCTGACGGGATCCCATGAGCAGCCTCATCATTAATACTAATACAGGTGTGTCCTGGGAAGTCGTACATCAGAATGGGCGCCGACCTTGCGCCATATCGAGCGAGATTCTTTTCTCCGATCCTGTCTAGCCCTGCCGTGGAAATGCCGGGCTTCAGGCTCTTTTTCATCAGCAGCATCGTTTCAAACACAATTCGTCCGATGGCCTTGAGATGCTTGAGGTCATCGTCATTATCTATGGTCATATTGGGTCAACGGGCTGTTTAGACAGGATATTACACCTTGTGCTAATGGTTTTCTGCGTCGGTCTTCTCGGTTAGTATGTTAGCCAGCGACTTTAAGAGAGCCCAACATGCAAATTCAGAGAACAATTTACTTACTTGCCATTCTACTGTTCCTCCAGAGCTGCACCATGACTTCTCGCGAACCCTCCGACTTGATCACGGGGAGTTGGCGGTCCACCGTAGGTGGATTCAGCATCGCTACTACCTACACGACAACAGAAGTGACGGTAGACGGGCACGAGGCACTGAACTATCAGCTGGATGGAAACCAGCTGACGATTGATGGAGATCAGACAACCAGCAGGCTTGTCGGTTTTCCTTCAAGTTCAGTAATGATCCAGGTGGATGTGATCACCGGGACAGAACATCGATTCGAAAGAGCTGCCAGCGAAGGGTAATTTACCTGTATATAAATACAGGTTAAGCTCTGCAGGATGCCAGATGATCTTCCAGAGGGATATTACCTCGACAATTTCACGTTCCTGCTCGACTTCGTTAGTCGGCAGTATTGCCATCTCTTGTCTGAGCAGGAAAAGCAGTTCTATTCAACTTTCCAGGCGCTAACACTGGATTCTCGTAAGCTGTTTGTTCGGCTAACCAACCGTAAAGGCCCTTACTTCAGGCTTGATAAACTTAATTACCCGGAAGTCGAGAGTCTTGGCGTTGAAATCCAGTCACTTGTAGCCGCTTCGTTTATCGTACCAACGGTCCCCGATCTCGAGTCTGCCATCAGGATCTGTTCGAAAGCGGATCTACTTAATCTTGACGCCTGTTCCGGTTTTCCTCAATCAACCAGAAAGCAGGATCTGGCGGACTATCTATTGTCCGGGCAAATTAATCCTGTTCAGGCACTTACGATCGAGGTGGTTGAGCTGGCACGGACCGAAGAGCTAACGGTTTTCAAGCTGCTGTTTTTCGGAAATTTTCATCAGGACATGACAACGTTTGTCATGCATGAATTGGTTGCCCCATTCGAGCAGTATGAAATCGACGGAAATGCCGGTCTGTTCCGTTGTCGTGAGGTTATCGACGAGTTGATTGTGTTGCGATCATTGTCGGATGCCAGCCATAAACTCATGGAAACTGAGGGCAGCGAAGGCGATCTCCTGCAACTGATCGATAAACTACCTGCAAGGAATATCGAGCCAGTTTTGTCACGGCGCTATGATCGCATCGTTAATCAGATTGGTCGACACCTGGAACGTGCCGGCAGGATAGAAGAAGCGGTCGGCGTCTATTGTAGAGCGCAAGCAGCTCCTGCTCGCGAACGGCAGGCGAGGATCCTGGATCGCCTGGGTAAGCCTCAGGCAGCGATGACGCTCTGTTCATCAATCATTGAGACTCCACAGAGTGAAGAGGAATTGGAGTTCGCCCAAAGGTTTGGCCAGCGTCTAGGCAGTAAACATGGGTTTACCAGTGAACTTTCGTTCAATCTGCCCGTGACGAAGATTGAGCAGACCACCATCCAGGTTTCTCGGTTAGATGATAGCGTCGAGATGTGCGCACGAGCGTATTTCCAGGATCTGGGTTACGAGAGCTACTACGTTGAGAACAGCCTGATACGAAGCATTTTCGGTTTGTGCTTCTGGGACATCATCTATGCGCCTGTCAGCGGTGCTTTTTTTAATCCTTTTCAAAGGGGCCCGGTTGATCTTTACACGTCAGATTTTGTCGGTAGCAGATGCATGCTCATATCTGACAGGTTTAAAGAGCTGAAGAAAAATGGTCCACACAGCCTTGCGAAGGCCATCTATCGCGAGAAACTGGGTGTCGCTAATCCATTCGTCAACTGGACGTATGTTGACGAACAACTCCTGGAAACTGCTTTGGTGAAAATCCCCTCGCAAGACCTGATCCGGATATTCGAACGGCTGCTGATTGATCTGAAAAACAACTCAAGCGGATTCCCGGACCTGATTGTATTCGACCAAAACAGCTATCGCATGATCGAGATCAAAGGACCAGGAGATAAATTGCAGAAGAACCAGGCTCGCTGGTTCCGGTATTTTATGGAACATTCCATTCCCGCGGCAGTAGTGAATGTTGAATACCTTGACCCTGTCTCCTGATAGATGAACCCCGTTTCCCTATCAGTTGGACAACTTATCGACCTGTGTCGGCGCGGTGACATTAATTTCCGGTTCAGCGCTAAAAGCTCTGCGATCGAGGGCGTTAGGGGACACCAGCGAGTACAGCAATCACGGGGACAAGGCTATCTTGCTGAACAGCCAGTTTCTATAGCATTGAAAACCGCGGGCATCGATCTTGAGGTAGGCGGTCGAATTGATGGCTGTTGGTATGACCCCACGCGTGCATTATTTTGCATTGAAGAAATTAAAACCCTTCGCGTGGAAGTCGAAGATATTCCCCAGGGCGTTCTTGACAGTTATTGGCATCAGGTTCAATTGTATGGATATATCGCTGGCAATCACGCTGGCGTAGACCGGCTCATCTTGAGACTTTGCTTCTATCATCTGGACAAAAAGACCGAAGCCGTCCTCGAGAGAGTCAGCGACATCAAGGAACTGGCAGCGATATTTTTCGATACGGTGGGGTTTTTTTCAACGATCCTTGGTCAGCGGCAAAAATGGATTGCCGCGAGAAACGCTTCAATGCGAGATCTGGAGTTTCCCTATGGAGAGTTCAGGCCCGGTCAGAGAGACATGGCGGTTTCTGTATACCGCGCAGTTGCCGACGACCGTCAGCTTATTATCGAGGCGCCGACAGGCATTGGGAAAACAATGGCGACACTTTACCCGTCAATCAAGGCAATGGAATCGAGTGCCGCGAGCCGGGTGTTCTACCTGTCAGCCAAGACATCGACCCAGGCACTTGCTCAAATTGCCCTGAAGGACCTTACTGTTGCTGGAGGCAGCCTGAGGTCTATCGTCATTACTTCAAAGGAAAAAACCTGTTTCAGTCCAGGACAACCCTGTCATCCTGATCATTGTGAGTATGCGAAAGGCTACTACGATCAGGTACAGGATACTATTGATACCATGCTGGGGGAGGCTGAGCATTTTGATCGGTCGACAATTGAATTTGCAGCCCGGCGGGACCAGGTCTGCCCGTTCGAATTGAGCCTGGATCTGTCCAGGTCCTGCGATGCCATTATCGCCGATTACAACTATGTCTTTGACCCCGTCGTTTACCTGCGTCGATATTTTGATTCCAATAACAGGGATTCTGTTGCGTTGATTGACGAAGCTCACAACCTGGTCGATCGAGGCAGGGATATGTTTTCCGCAGAGGTATACAAGGAATCCTACCTTGCGATTGCCAGGACTTCTAAAAATGCAGCGCCTGCTGTAATGAAGGCAGCGCAAAAAGTTAATCGGGCTTTGCTTGTCTATAAAAAGCGATACATAAACGAATTTGAATCACATGGATACATTACACGGTATGAAATTCCGGAGTCTGTTGTGTCAGCGATGCAAATCTTCTGTAGCAGCGCAGAGGAAGAACTTCGCAAGGAGACCTATGGAAGCTTCCGCGATGAGTTACTGAATTGTTACTTTGATACGCTCAGGTTTCTCAGGACTGCTGAGAATTTTGATGCTGATTACGCGGTGCTCTTCCAGCACGAATCCAAAAAGCATAGTCTGAAACTTTACTGTATGGATCCATCAAGGCAGTTAGGGGAGGGCTTCGATAGACTGGCGTCGGCTATTTGCTTCTCTGCGACCATGCAACCGTCTGAATACTTCAGACAGATGCTTGGCGCCTCGGATGCCGCTAGCTGGTACCGGCTTGCATCGCCCTTTAGTGCCGCAAATATGCAGGTCAACGTCGCAGGATATGTTGACACTTCTTATAAGGGCAGGAATCAATCACTTACTGATCTGGTAGACCTTATTCAATGTGTGATCACCGCCAGACGGGGAAACTATCTGGTGTTCTTTCCTTCTTATGATTACCTTCGAAGTGCCGTGCAGGTATTCGAGAACCGTTTCCCGCAGATCCCGCTACTGGTACAACAAAGGAAAATGTTTGATGAGGAACGGCAAAACTTCCTTAACGCATTCAAAGATGGCGGCGAGGTTTGTGGCTTCGCGGTGATGGGCGGCGCCTTTTCCGAGGGTGTTGACCTCAAGGGCAACCGTTTAATCGGTGCCGTCGTGGTAGGTGTCGGTTTACCCCAGATAGGAATAGAACGAGACCTGATTCGGAATCACTTCCCTGAAGCAGGTTTTGAATACGCTTACCAGTACCCCGGTTTAGTGAGGGTATTGCAGACAGCGGGCCGCGTGATCCGGGATGAAGAAGATCGTGGGATAATTTTTCTGGTAGACAAGCGATATCGTGAACGCAGATATCTGGACCTGCTACCGTCAGAATGGGTGCCCAGGTTCTGTGAAAACACCGCAGAGATCGCGGTGAACCTTGAAGCTTTCTGGAGCCGCCAGCAAGAACTTTTCGGGCTGTCAGGTCCCTAAAAAGTAATTTTACAGTTAGTGCACTGCAGATAAATTGATGGTGACCTGACCATCTGGGTGAGCGTTTTAAGTTCCGCAGGAATCGCAGGGAACAAACCAGTCTGCACAGGTGGCAGGATGCTAACTGCGGATTGCAATACTTGTCTTAAAAACAGCTCCCTGGCTGAAAGCTCTTTTTCCATGTAGACGACGTCATAATCTGTCAATCCAGCAAGAACCGCTGCGGATTCGATCGCTATGTTAACGTCTCCAATGCCGTCAATGAGCCCGTGTTCAAGCGCCCGCGAACCAGACCAGACCCGACCCTGTGCAACTGAGTCGGCTTCTTCGATCGACAGGCCTCGGCCTTCTGATACCAGCGCAAGGAATTTATTGTATGTCTGGTTGACGGAGTTTTGCAGTACCCGTTTGAACACCGGATTGATCTCTTTGAAATTATTCATCGCGCCGGATAGCGAGGTGGTGCCAATACCATCTGAATGAACGCCCAGGTAATCCAGGCTTCGTTCAAATGTCGGAAAGATAGTAAATACCCCGATGGAACCTGTGATCGTGGTTTCTGATGCGAAAATTTTATTGGCGGTGCTCGAGATCCAGTAGCCACCGGATGCCGCGTACCCACCCATAGATGCAACGACAGGTTTGCCGCTCTCCTGGGCCGCTACCAGCTCGGTTCGAATCAATTCCGACGCCGCAGCGCTTCCCCCCGGGCTATCGACACGCAGGACAATTGCCTTAACGTTCTTTGAATTTCTTGCTGTGCGAATCAGTTTCGCGATTGTGTCGCCGCCAACTTCGCCTGCAGGCTGCTCACCATCGAGTATCGTTCCCTTGGCGGTGATAACGGCAATCTTATCGGCGGCCGGGTTTGGTTCTGCAATCGGTAGTCGCATCGATCGTAGATAGCTGCGATAGACAACATGTTCAAAGGTGTCGCCAGACTCTCCACTGATGGCCTGCATTTCAGATCGCCATTCGGCGCTTGTCACAAGCCCATCGATTAACCCCAGTTCAAGGGCGAGTTCTGCAGGTCCATTTTCTGTTTGATCCAGTAATGTGGCGTAATTGTTAATGTAGCTGGTGATTGCCTCTGCACTAATATTCCTGTGCCTGGTGATTTTTGACAGGTAGCTGTCCCACAGAAAGTCGATGACCTCCTGTGTTGATTCCCTGGATTCATCTGACATGTCGTCGCGTAGAAAGGTTTCCGCGGCATCCTTGTAAATACCAGCCTTGAGGACATGCACGCTGACCTGCAGCTTGTCCAACGCGGATTTCAGGTATAGGGGGTAGGCGCCAAATCCCTGGAGAAATACCCCTCCCATTACTGGCAGGCTTTGTTTGTCGATGTAGATGGTGTCCGCAAAGGATGCAAGGTAATACTGAGACTGCGTATAGCCTGTGCCATAGGCGAAAACTGGCTTTCCGCTATCTTTAAAACTGTCCAGGGCATTACCAATGTCGTCGTACTGGTTCAGGGTAGTACCCTGCAGTTTGGAAAGATCCAGGGCAATCGCCTTGATACGATCATCTGTCTCGGCGAGTTGGATTGCATCCATCAAGTCCCTGCCCAGGGTCTCTGCATTATCGGATTCCTCACCCCGCAGAAATTCCTCTATTGGGTCTATGGACCGTAATTGTTCAACAATCACACCCTCAGGGTCTACGATCATTACCGCTGAAGCAGGAATGCTCTCCGACTCCTGGCCTACCAGGGCAACAATGACAAAAACGATGAACGCGATGAACAGCAGATTGCCAATGGCGTTTTTTAGTGCAGTGATGATCTGCCATATTTTTTTCACGAACGAACTCTACCGAGATAACAGGGACTGAATGCTATCACATCGGCCCGTCTGATTAGATGATCGCGCCCAGTTCATTCAGCGCGTCGATCACGCCTTCCGGAGTTTTGGCGCATTCAGCGTTCATGCCCATTTTTTTCGCAGCGGAGACGTTCCCGGGATTGTCATCGAAGAAAAGAACCGCCTCGGCCGGGACGCCCAGATTGTCCAGGACATGGATGAAGGCAGCATCATCAGGTTTAAGAACACCTGTCTGGTGTGAAAGAAAAACATCTCCGAAACACGCCATAATTGCCTGATCACGCAAAAAACCTTCCCAGTGCGTGTGATTGGTGTTGGACAGGCATGCAAGGCGGAATTTTCCGGAGAGGTTATCCAGAAGTGATTGGGCACCCGGGTAAGTGCGTTTGGGCCATTGTCGGAATTTTTCTATAAACTCGGTAGCGGTAATAGACAGCTTGAATTCGTCTACCATGTTTGCAGCGAATTCATCTGACGTACATGCTCCCGATTCATAACATCTCACAGAGAGGCTTCGTGTCCAGCCTTTCCAGATATCTTCATCAGAATATGGAGAGGTCGCCATCATTTCGGACAGAGACCCGAGTTCGATCAAGACGCCCCCCAGATCAAAAAGAACAGTGGTAATATTTCGCATAACAGCTGATTAAATCAAGTTCAGCGGAAATCATATCGGAAAGGAGGACAATTTTGCCAAAAGGTATTTATGAAACGGGGTTGGATAAGAATCCAGCCAACTTTGAAGCACTTACGCCGCTAAGCTTTTTGGCAAGGACAGCCGCCCTGTATCCTGATTATCCGGCCACTGTTTACGGAAATACCACCAGGAACTGGGGTGAGTTCAATGAGCGGTGCCTCAGGGTGGCATCTGCCCTGGTAAATCGGGGCGTAAAGCCCGGCGATACTGTAGCCGCGATCCTGCCGAACATCCCGGAAATGCTGGAACTGCACTTTGCGGTGCCGATGACCGGCGCGATATTTAACGCCATCAATACGCGTCTTGATGCGCCTACTATCGCATTCCTGTTGGAGCATGCTGAATCGAGTGTTCTCATTACCGATAGAGAGTTTTCCTCTGTCGTCAAGCAAGCACTCGCGAACACAGCACGAGACATGCTTATCATCGATGTAGATGACCCGTCCTTCGAGGGAGGGGAACGTATAGGTCAGCTGGACTACGAAGCGCTGTGTGCGGAGGGGTCCGTAGATTATTCCTGGCATCCGCCGAATGATGAGTGGGACGCGATTTCACTTAACTATACTTCGGGAACGACCGGAGATCCGAAGGGTGTGGTCTATCATCATCGGGGTGCGTACCTGAATGCTGCCAACAATGCCCTGACCTGGGAAATGGGCATGCATCCCAACTACCTGTGGACATTACCGATGTTTCATTGCAACGGATGGTGTTTCCCATGGACTCTGGCTGCTGTTGCCGGCGCGGCAATCTGCCTAAGGCAGGTTCGGGAAGACGCGATCTATGAGGCCTTCCGGAAAGATGCCGTGACTCACTTTTGTGGCGCACCTGTTGTGCTCAATACCTTGCTCAATGCGGAGTCATCGCTGAAACAGGGGTTACCCTCCGGGATCAAGGTGATGACCGCAGGGGCTGCGCCGCCAGCCGCCGTGATTCTGGGTATGGAGGCGCTGGGCTTCGACGTAATACAGGTATACGGTTTGACAGAAACTTATGGTCCCATGATTGTTTCAGCGTGGCGGCGGGAATGGGACAATCTCTCAGCGAACGAAAAAGCAACCCTGAAAGCTCGACAGGGAGTTTCGTCGATATTGGCCGGCGCCATGATCGTGGCTGACCCGGAGACGATGCAGCCCGTTCCATGGGACGGGCTGACTCAGGGAGAGGTGTTTATGCGGGGTAACATTGTGATGAAGGGCTATCTAAAAAACCCCGAGACAACCGCCAGGTCGTTTGCGGGTGGATGGTTTCATTCCGGAGACCTCGCTGTGTGTCATCCAGATGGGTACATCCAGATCAAAGACCGATCAAAGGATATTATCATTTCCGGTGGTGAAAACATTTCCAGTATTGAAATTGAAGATGTGCTGTTCAGTCACCCAAAAATTCTCGAGGCTGCAGTGGTCGCGAAGTCCGACGAAAAATGGGGTGAACATCCCTGTGCATTCGTCACGCTGAAGCCCGGGGAGTCAATGTCGGAAAATGATGTTATTCAATTTTGTAGGGATAACCTGGCGAGGTTCAAAGTCCCCAGGACAGTGATATTCGGTTCTCTTGAAAAAACTTCCACGGGAAAGGTTCAAAAATACCTATTGCGGGAAATAGCCGAACATCATGATTTGGCTGACACAGGCGCAGGGAAAAGCGATGCCTAAAACAACTTCTTCAGTCATTAGGCTAGCGAAAGCTAGAGACGCCAGGACGATTGCGGAACTGTCCCGATCGCAGATTGAAAATGAATTGCCCTGGAGGTGGAAGCCGGCCAGGGTAAAACACCACATCAGGACCACAGACTCGACAGTCATCGTGTCCGAATCAGAAAACGTACTATCCGGTTTCGCGATCACCAGTTTCGCTGACACTACCGCGCACATCAGCTTGCTGGCGGTCAACCCAATGTTCCGCAGGCTGGGTATCGCGACTTCACTGATTCGTTGGATAACACTAAGCTGTCAGGTCGCAGGGATTGGTTGTATTCGGCTGGAAGTGAGAGTAAACAATACCGGCGCAATCGAATGCTACGCCAACCTGGGTTTTCAGATGGTGGGTATTAGAAAAGGTTATTATGAAGGCCGTGAAGATGCGCAGCTAATGACGCTGATGCTCATTAGTTCCGATAGGGAGGCGCGACGTCCAAAATGAACAATCGATTTCTATGGTCAGGTACGGAATTGCAGGCCGCCTTTGGTCAGGCAGATATTTCTACTGGCGTTAATGGCATTAGTATCGATTCCAGAACGACTGCGCCCGAAGATCTTTTTGTCGCTTTGTCAGGTAACCCTGGGCCCCGTTTTGGCGGCGGAAATGAAAAAGCCGGCGATGGTCACGACTTCATAGAAATGGCAACGAATGCAGGGGCATCAGTGGTGATGGCCCATCGAAAAGTGACCTGTGCAGCTCCTGTTGTTTGGGTTGACGATACACTCGATGGCCTGTGGCAACTGGGCAGTTACTCCCGTAACCGGACATCCGCGAAGGTTGTTGGGATAACGGGAAGCAGTGGTAAAACAACCCTCAGGGTCTGGCTGCAGGCCATCTTAAGTCCGATGGCGAACTGCCATGCATCTGAGGGAAGCCTTAACAATCACTGGGGCGTGCCTTTATCACTGGCAAGAATGCCTGCAGGTTCTGATGTTGGGCTGTTTGAAATTGGAACCAATCATCCGGGTGAAATAGAACCTCTTTCGCGGCTTGTAGAACCCGACGTAGCGCTGGTGCTTAATGTGTTACCTGCGCATATTGGAAACTTTTCAGGCCTGGATGAACTCAAAACGGAAAAACTATCCATCAGTCATGGAATACGTAGTGGTGGCACGCTGGTAGTACCAGTAGGTCTCGCCGGTCACTCTAATCACCCAAAGATTATGACCTTCGGTGAGGGTGGCGATGTTTATGCCAAAGGCCGGTCTACGGGATCAGGGACCGTCGTTCGAATCGATGTTGCGGGCACAGTAGTTGAGTGTGAGGTACCGTTTATCGGGTCTGAACGAGTTGAATCTATAGCCGCGTTGTTTGCAGTCCTTTCTGCGCTGGGATTTGATCCAGATCAAGTAGTAGCACACATCAGCGCACTCGAAATTCCCGGTGGTCGAGGCAACCTGCTTGAGGTCGGCGGCATCACCGTCATAGATGATAGTTACAATGCTAATCCAGTCAGCATGAAGATGTCGTTGGTACATCTCGGCTCAATGGAAAAACATCACCGGCGTATAGCGTTGTTAGGCGAGATGCTGGAACTGGGTACAGCATCACAGGCTGCCCACCAGGAGATGGGGCGGTATTTAGAGGGTGTTGATCAGGTCTATACCTTTGGCTCAGGTTTCTCGGAGTCATCTTTTGCGCGGCAGGGTCACTTCTCTTCGGTTGACGAATTTGACCTCGAAAATTTTGTGAGTCGGCTGGAGCCTGGTGACAGCATATTGGTAAAAGGGTCAAACAAGGTTTTCTGGAAGCGCGAGTTTGTAAAACAGCTCACCGCCTTTATTGATCACCCGTGTTAGGGGCTTCATCAGACTCAACATAAATATCTGCTTCTTCTGCTGACAACATGCCAACACCTTTCCAGGGGAGCAGTTGGTATTCCTCATGATTGAAATCCATAAAGGGGTATTTGATGATTTCAAAGTAGGGAGAGTAATCAAAATCACTTGGGGTACATAATTTTGGGTTTCGACGGAAGAATCTGGGTTCACCTTCCTCGGTGTGTTTGATCAACGGGAGAATGGGAAAACTCACATGCCCGAAGGACTCCGCAATCATCGTTGAACAAACCGTTTTTTCAGGTCGTCCTGCGCTACGATGAAACAGGGTTGATGCCCATCTTCGGGGAAGCAGGAACCACGGGAACAGGAATCTGGCCAGGTCAAGAATCTGCCTGACATCGTAATCTAACCCAACGTGGCTGATGGCATGCCGTGTCACACTGGTAGCATCATCGCGTGACAGTCTTGAAGGCCTGCAGATGCGCAGGTGTTCGCAGTCATAAGAGGATAATGCACGTACGATAGTGCCGTGACCCAGTAGGCTCTCAACGATCAGCCTGTCCTTTGTATCGCCGCTGTAGAGCGAAGCGATCGTTGCACGCAGCTCTTCGTCTTCTACATCATGAAGTCGCCCGATATATAGAGCTGCGTGAGTCCAGGGGCTGTTGGTTAGCCAGCGAATAATATCGCTGACACGAGTCCGGCCCTCCACCAGTAAAACATCGCAGGGTTTTAGTTCGTGACTCAGACGATCGAAGTTACTTAATGGGAACTGTCGGGCAGGCCGTTCCCGATTAATCCAGTTAATCATTATGCGCATTGTCTAAACTTCATCCTCAAACCAATGGTGTTGGTCTGGCTATTGGGAACCGGTTCATTCATGTTCTGTATAACGACCAGCCTTTATCTGTATAATCTTAACGCAGGATCCAGAGTTCAGTCATGATTGTCGACCGGTTAGGTAGAAAATTTAGCAACTTGCGTGTCAGTCTGACTGCTGCGTGCAATTATGCCTGTACCTATTGCGTCCCTGATGGCAAACGGCTGATGAAGGCTCATAATGAACTGTCCGCGCCAAGGCTTCTTAAAGCTGTTGAGTTGTTACAGCAGGCGACAGGTATCGACAAGGTGAGAATCACCGGAGGTGAGCCACTTGTCACACCTAAATTTGATGACTTCCTTCTCGGTGTTATGTCGATCGGCCTCAGCGATGTCAGCCTGACAACCAATGGCCAGCTACTCATGTCCAAAAAGGACGTGATTGCAGAGTCAGGGCTAAAGCGGATGAATATCTCCCTCGACACTTTGAACCCGCTCAGGTTCAAGCAGATTGCCAGGGGAGGGGACCTGGGAACGGTGCTAAAAGGTATCGATGCAATGCTTGAGCTTGGCATCAAGCTAAAGATAAACATGGTGCCGATGCGATCCCAGAACTACAGCGATATTCTTTCCATGCTCGATTTTTGTTTCGAGCGAGGTATCGAGTTGCGCTACATCGAACTGATGAGGATGGGGCATCTTCTTGGCAGTAAAGGATTCCAGGCAGATTTTGTTTCCATGGAATCTCTTCTGGATGAAATCGGTAAAAAATACGAGTTCAGCCGCACTGATGCGCCATATGATTCCACCGTGGCACGTTTTTATGTAGCAGACTACGGAAATTTTGGCATCATCGCCAACGAGAGCGAACCGTTTTGCAGAACCTGCACCAGACTCCGACTTTCTTCTGACGGTTATCTATATGGCTGCCTCTCAAGCGCCAATCGTCAGGACATGTCAGAGATTCTTGAGCTTCCGCGCCACCTGGCACTACCGAAACTGCAAGGATTGCTTGTCACCGCCCTTGGTGACAAGAAGCTTGCATTCCAGGGCGAGGTCACCGTCATGAAATTCATTGGTGGCTAATCAGGTTCCGGTCTTAGTGCATGTTGTATGGGACCAATCAGTTTGCCCGATTGCAATCCATAAACTATCGACATAAACAACTATATCTACTCACATGGCGGTACTATCCCCACAACAGGGTGGCGCTAGCGACCTTAATAACAATTTAATAAAAAGGACCGAGCCATGATGGATCTCGACATCCCGGAACGATTGGTTCCAATTCGGGACAAGATCGACAAGTTTGTTAAAACAAATGTTGATCCACTCACAGACGAATACTACACCGAGATCGACGTCGGTGATCGCTGGCAATTGACAGACAGACAGCTGGAAATTCTTAATGGTTTGAAAGACAAGGCTCGCGAAGCCGGCCTGTGGAACTTTTTCCTTCCTGAAAGTCAGGGCGGAGCAGGTGTAAGCAACCTCGAGTACGCGCATCTTGCAGAAGTCATGGCACGTAATCCGATCGCATCAGAAATATTTAACTGCGCTGCGCCTGACACCGGCAACATGGAAGTACTTGAGCGCTATGGCTCAGAGCAGCATAAAAAAGAATGGCTGGAGCCTTTGCTGGAAGGAAAGATTCGTTCTGCATTTGCGATGACTGAGCCGCATGTCGCTTCTTCAGACGCAACTAATATTGCAACAACAGCTGTACTTGAAGGTGATGAATGGGTTATTAACGGTGAAAAGCATTATATCTCTGGTGCAGGTGATCCCCGTTGTAAAATTATGATCACCATGGTTGTAACTAATCCGGAGGCACCCAAGCACCTTCGTCAGTCACAAATTTTGGTACCACTTCCGTACCCGGGTGTGGAAGTAGTCCGACCTATGTTCGTTTTTGGTAAAGATGATGCTCCACACGGCCACATGCATATCAAGTTCGACAATGTGCGAGTGCCAAAGGAAAATATTATTCTTGGCGAAGGTCGCGGATTTGAAATTTCGCAGGGTCGTCTTGGCCCAGGTCGAATTCACCACTGTATGAGATCCATTGGCGTCGCTGAACGAGCCCTCGAGTTGTTGTGCCGTCGCGCGCTGTCTCGAACAGCTTTCGGCAAGTCGCTGGCAGAGCTGGGCGGTAACTATGACGTTATTGCAAACTCACGCATAGAAATTGATATGTGTCGACTCGCAGTTTTGAAGGCTGCGTACATGATGGACACGATTGGAAATAAGGAAGCCAGGAAGTACATCTCGGCGATTAAGGTCGCAGTACCTAATATGACACTTAAGGTCATTGACAGTGCTATTCAGATGCATGGTGCGCTTGGCGTCTCGCAGGACACGCCCCTCGCTGCGATGTGGACTGGCCAACGAACCCTCAGGTTGGCAGATGGTCCAGACGAGGTGCATAGGCGGGTTATTGCACGAGAAGAGCTGAAGCAGTATCAATAAGCTTAATCAGTGAACTGATTTAAAGGCCGCTACACGCGGCCTTTTTTTTGTCCGATTATTATTCGCGTTATATCAGGATACGATTTCGTGAGATCATCCTGATGTTATGTTATTAATATACTTACACTTTTAACCTTGATTACCCTGTGATTTGCAGCTTAAATTGCCGCTTATATCTAACGCTAGCGGTGAATTGATGCGATATGTCCTTCTTTGGCTAGTACTGTTTTCTACAGTTAGTTTCACTGCAAAAGGATCTGAGGAAACCAGCATTATCGACGCTGGTTTTGATTTCACATTAACCAGTGACATTCACTATGTCGCCCGGAAACTTGATGAGGTTACAACACTTCAGACCCTGGACCTCTATAGACCAAAC
Source organism: Gammaproteobacteria bacterium (assembly GCA_018665025.1). Taxonomy (GTDB): domain Bacteria; phylum Pseudomonadota; class Gammaproteobacteria; order Pseudomonadales; family Azotimanducaceae; genus UBA9659. The sequence goes on along the minus strand of JABJED010000143.1, from coordinate 22,873 downwards.
AACATCGCACTTGCCCCGGTTATTCTCTATGTTCACGGCGGCGCCTGGGCTTTTGGTGACAAGAAAGACGTCCATGTGAAACCAAACTACTTCACACATAACGGCTTCGCCCTTGTCAGCATTAATTACAGACTAAGATGGGATTACAAGATATACGACCAGGTCCTCGATCTGGTCAGTGCGATCGTATGGATTCAGGAACACGGCGCTGAGTTCGGACTGGATGCGGACAGAATAGTTATGATGGGGCACGGCGCAGGTGGACACCTGGTATCACTGGTCATGGCGGATTCAAGCTATCTTCGTGCTGAGGGCATAAGCGGTAAAGGCGTAAAGGCTGTTGTTTCAATCGACTCCACGAGCTATGACATCACACGAGTGATGAAAGAACTGGGCAGTTTCGTCGAGCGTCGCAAACACCAAGTGATTTTTACTTCCGACGAACAAGTTTGGCGTGGGGCTTCACCCCAGACTCACGTATCCAAAAACCCGAGCCTGCCACCTTTTGCGCTTTTATATAACCCTGAACGAGATATCACGACACTGCAGGCAAAGGGCTTTGCAAAAGCCCTGAAAGATGCCGGTGGTGTGGTTGTGATGGTTCCGGGTTCAGTATCGGATCCTGCAAGAACAAATGAGCTAATAGGTGTTTCCGGTAACATTGCAACGGTCGCACTGATGGCTTTCATTCGCTCCCAGATTTAATCAAACTACTCCTCATGTTGAAACACTACTACTTGATAGGTTGGTTGGTCCTGCTATCTTTGCCGATCCGTGCGGAAATCAGCAATCCGGTACTCATTGTTGGTACCGAACAGGCCGCAGGCGCTGTCGCCACCGAACAGGCCGCAGGCGCTGTCGTCACCGAACAGCCCGCAGGCGCTGTCGCCACCGAACAGGCCGCAGGCGCTGTCGCCACCGAACAGCCCGCAGAGGCTGCCGAATTGGCGGTTCGGGGCCAAAGTCTGGCCAATGGGGTGGTTTATGCGGAGATTAATTATCAGCTACCGGTTTCTCTGGTAGCTGGCGGATCTATCGTGCTTCGCCAGCAATGGATGGAGGTGCGAAGGCTGCAAATAGAAACGCCCACTTCCACCAACTTCGTGCGGCTGGTGACGGACGAGCCTTCAACCGCGCAATTGCTGGCACGCGACGTCGAGGTAGTTGGGATCGCAGGCGAAGCAGGGTATCAGGCGTCCGCGATCGCCTTCGACGTGACTTCAGGCGTGCTGCAGGCAGGAACTATCTTGCGTTTCGTTGTAGACAGATTACAGCTTCCAAAGGCGGCAACGACCCATTACGAGATACCGCTGTACCTCAAGAATAATCAGGAAGCATCCTTAACCAGGGTGCCCGGTAATACCATCCAAATCAGGCCCGGCGACTTCAGTCAGCTCAGGTTGTATTCCAGCTCTGTCGCGACACCCGGTGAACTGGTCGATCTTTGGGTGAGGCTCGAAGACGAGTACGGGAATATTGCGCAGGCGCAAAATCTGTCCCTTGATTTACTGGTAAACGGTGTCTTCACGGAAAGGCTGGATGTTGTGACTCCCGTACAGAAAATAGATGGCATCAGTTTCCAGGCTGCAGGTACCTATCAACTGGAACTTCGTACCGGAGGGGGTGGAATCTCTGCAACATCGAACCCTGTACTCGTGAGCAACAAGCCATACCGAATTATCTGGGCTGACCTGGGCGTCCCGACTGAAATGTTGGCAGGCGCACACTCGTGGGAAGAACTGGCACGCACCGCCATGGGACGATATGACCTGACCTTACCCGCTGACCACGAAGCATTAGATGGCACGTCGGTCGTGAGTCATTGGCAATCGCTTGCAGCGGGCGGAGCCAGCCTTGTTCTTTCAAAGAGTGATGTCGCTTCGTTCACTATCGCCAAGCCAGAACAGCCCACAGATCTGCGACAAATGGTGCCTGGGAATCTTCAACTGGTTGAGATCGTCAGCGGCGGTTCTGTGTATGACTGGTTCGGAAATAAGGCTGCAATGATGGGATTCCGGGTCGGTTTCACCGGGTCCAATCACAGTCACCAGTATCCTGGACGGTTTCAACAGGTGAATACTGCTATCTGGCTGACAGAAGGGCAACACTGGTTCGAGGCGATGAGTAACCACCAGACTTATGTTTCGGTTGGATCGAAAATTGTCCTGGCAGTAAGCCCAATGAATCTTGGCCTGGAACCGGTCAGAAATCTTGTCCTTCAGATTGCAGCAGCATCGCCAATCGTTTCGGTCGAGGTTTTTAAGAACGGCAGCCTTTTTAAAACAAGGCGCCAACCTGACACCGGGGGTAGTCGATTTCGTTTGGTCGTTGAATCTTCGAGTGAACCGTTTAGTCGTTTAATGAGCAGGCCCAGGAACGCACGGGAGTGGGTGGGTTATGTCGTTGCACAAGGTGCCAGGATTACTGTGGACCGTGTTGGGCAACACTGGCAGGTCAAGCCTGGACGAGAGTCCCGGCGAGTAGACTTTTTAACTCGAACACACGGACTGGATGAGTTTCTGGAATTCGAGCTTACTTCAGCCAATGCAGACACCGTGATTGAAATAGGGATTGCCCCTGGATATGAAGATGTTGCGTGGATACCCAAAGACCGTTTGCCGAAACCGACCTCCGGGCAGAAATTTTTTATCCCTATCGACGAAGCGATACAGGGTGGAACACGAACATTTGAGGTAGAGGGTTACCGGGATTCTGTGCGTATTGAGCCTGCACTCGTTCCTTTTGAGTCTTCCATGCGTTATGAGTTTGATGACCCCTCAACTCCACAGCTTGGCGATTATTATTACTTTCGAGTCAGGCTGGAGGATGGGGGGTTTGCCTATACCTCACCCATCTATGTGGGTGATTTCGAGTAATTTTGAAAACCACAAAGGCATGACAACTGGGGCGCATATCTCGTAGAATTGTCCACGGTCGTTGCATAGGCCTGCCGCCGACATTGGCAAAGCTAACTTTAGTATTGCAACACTGAGTATTACGATAAATGGCTCACCGCAAAATTATCAATTTCCTCATTCCCTTAGTCGGTCACGAGAGTCTAGTTTGAAGCCCATCTGTGGCGTTTCCTCTCAGGAGTTATTATGTATTCCGTTACTGTAGGTTTGGTCAAGGCAACATGGCATGCCGAAGCCGTCGACGCCTTTGCCATCAGTTGTGGTTCAGCGCTGAAGAGCGCCAATCGGCAGCTTCAGGTAAACACGTACAGTGTTCCAGGCGTTGTTGAAATCCCGCTGTTTACAAAAAAACTGATTCAGTCGCAGACAGTGGACATCGTCGTGGTCGCTGGCCTGATTGCCGATCACGGCGTCTACCGCCATGATTTCGTCGCCTCAACCGTTATGGACGCAACCATGAAGGTGCAGATGGAAACTGGCGTACCGATCATTTATGGCATCCTCACCCCCCAGGAATTCATGAGTGAAGGTCGAGCAGAGTTTTTCAAAGAGCATTTCATCAAGAAAGGCCAGGAAGCAGCCAGGAGTGTCCTGACAACGCTGGACAATGAGCGACTACTTGCTGGCCTGCTCAAGCAAACAGGATAACGCTGATGTTTATTGGCTCTTGGTTAGGCGATTGGGTAACCAATAGTTCAGCAAAGGGAGTTAATGGTGTGGCTCGTACATAGCCGTTAAGATGTATGGTTACAATCGATCAAGGAATACGGCTGCATGAAGTACCTACACACCATGGTGAGGGTCAATGATATTGAAGCCTCTCTGGATTTTTATTGCGACAAGCTGGGCCTGCAGGAAAATCGCCGTTACGAAAACGAGCAGGGGCGGTTTACCCTGGTTTTCCTTTCGGCGCCGGGTGATGAGTCCGCTCAGGTAGAACTCACTTACAACTGGGATGCCGATGAGTTGGGTGATGGAAACCGGAATTTCGGACACCTGGCTTATGCCGTAGATAACATCTACGAGATCTGTCAGCGCTTGATGGATGGCGGCGTCATTATTAGTAGACCACCCCGTGATGGCCGCATGGCTTTTGTAAGATCTCCGGACAACATTTCAATCGAAATTCTACAGAATGGGGATTCCCTCGAGCCCGAGGAACCCTGGCTTTCCATGGACAACGTAGGTGAATGGTAGGTTCGCCGATGGTGCTGCTGCCCTGAACCGTGGCGATACGCCAAAGCTCGGCTGACTCCGGCAATGCATACGGTATAGCTTTGCAACAAAACCCGGTTGCAGCCGGCGTGCGGTTGCGACGACAATGTGATATCCCTTTTTGTACGCAGCTGCGATGACTCGCCGGTTCCGCTCAGAGAGGCTTTCCTCAACCAGCAAAGTGCCATCCAGGTCGATAGCCAATGCTTTTAACTTATCCGACATACAAATTGACACTTCAGGCTGCACTAGCAAAGATGGCAAGGTAGCACAAAGGTCAATAAGGGAGAAAATCATGGGTGAGCAATCCTGGTTATCATTGGTGCAAGAGGAAATACTACAACCCGATCTCAGTATCTGCGATCCACACCACCATCTCTGGGACCGGAATGGCAGTAGATACCTGCTTGATGAAATTTTAGAAGATGTCTACACGGGACATCGTGTCGTTAGTACGGTTTTTGTTGAGTGTGATTCGATGTTCAGGGCTGATGTCGCCAAGGCTTTAGCGCCCGTGGGAGAGACCGAATTCGTCCAGGGTGTGGCGGCGATGAGCAGTTCCGGTGCTTATGGTGACTGCCGTGTTGCGGCAGGTATCGTCAGTTTCGCAGACCTGACCCTTGGCGCGCAGGTACGCCCGGTGCTGGAGGCACACATTGCAGCTTCAGTGAATCGGTTCCGTGGTATCCGCCATGCCGCAAGCTGGCATACCAGTCCGGATATTCGAATTTCTCATTCCGATCCGGTAGAGCACCAGATGCTACAGGACGATTTCTTGGAAGGATTCAATGCGCTGGGCGATCTGGGCCTGACGTTTGATGCCTGGTGCTATCACACGCAGATCGATGAATTTACACAACTGGCAAAAGCCAATCCCACAGTGACCATAGTGCTTGACCATTTCGGCGGGCCTCTTGGGATAGGTCCATATGAAGGCAAACAGGTAGAAGTTTTCAAGGCCTGGCAACAGAGTATCGAGGCGCTCAAAGATTGCAGTAATGTTCACTTTAAGCTGGGTGGCATTAATATGAAGATCAATGGGTTTGGCTGGCATAAAAGAGCGCTGCCTGCTTCTTCCGACGAACTTGTGGACAAAACTGCACCCTATTATGAATTCTGTATTGATACATTTGGTGCAGATAGATGCATGTTTGAAAGCAATTTTCCGGTCGACAAGGAATCCGTTTCCTATCCCGTTTTGTGGAACGCATTTAAGAAGATGTCACAGTCCCGAACGGTTAGCGAGAAGGAGAAATTATTCCATGATACGGCTGCTCGTGTGTACCGAATATGACCAGCTTTGAGGGCAGTTTTTACTGTGAGAAAGCTGATGGTTGATAGACGGACGTTGCTCACAAGAATAGTGGCAGGGTTTTCGCTTATTGGGTTGGCTGGATTTTCTGTTCCGTTTATTCGCTCCTGGGTACCTGCTTTTAGAAATGAGACTATTTTGGATGTTGATGTCGGTGAAATGGTCGCCGGGGATATCAAGGTTGTGCGGTGGCTGGGGCGAAACGTGATGGTTGTGCGACGCGACAGGACCCAGGTTGCGCGACTCATTGTCTCCGACGCTCTGAATGATCCTGACTCCTTGCTGTCTCATCAGCCGGATTACGCAGCTAATACCTTCAGGTCCAGGAAACCAGAGCATTTGTTAGTCTATGCTAACTGTACCCATCTTGGTTGTGAGGTTGATTTCACCGCCGGCACCCGGCTCGCAGGGTTTCGTTGTCCCTGTCATCGTAGTGAATATGACATCGCTGGAAGGGTAGAAAAGGGTGCTGCGGCCAAGCTTAATCTGGAGGTTCCTGAGTATGAATACGTAGGACGAACCATGATTCGGCTAAGAAAAGGGTAACTGAAATACCAACAACTGAAAGCTGCATGCGGAAGAAAAGCGGCGCAACTGGTCGGTTGGGCCTAACGGCTATTACCAAAAGGATACGCAACCGGAGTGAAAAGAAAACGTTTACTCATTGTCTACCACAGTAAAACCGGGAAAAACGGTTTGATGGCCAAGGCGGTGCTAGAGGGTGCAAATCACCCGGACATCGACGTCGATGTCACGTTCAGGGAGGCAATGGAAGCTGGGATAGAGGATCTGCTGGAAGCAGACGGCATCATCTTTGGAACCCCTGAAAATTTTGGCTATATGTCCGGCGCACTAAAAGACTTTTTTGACCGTACCTTTTATGAGGTTGAGGGACAGGTCGATGGCAAACCCTATTGCATGCTGGTCGGGGCGGGAAACGACGGTACAGGTGCGTTAACCGCCATTCGCCGTATCTGTAATGGATATAATTTTAAAGAAGTTCAGCAACCCATCGTTGTGGTTGGCGATCTTGAAGACCAGCAGCTACAGACTTGCAGAGAACTGGGTATGGCAATGGCCGCAGGTTTGGAAGCCGGTATTTTCTAGTCTGGGTTTTACCGAGTACTTGTTATATTTTGGCAAAATAGATTCGCGCAGCCGACATCACCTTAGGTGCCAGAATGATCGTTGAGGTCATTGTAGGTATTGCCATCAGCGCAAACGCGCCATCGATAAGTCCCACCATGGCATCCAGCGAAAGCATACTGGCAACTACTGTCATGAGGGTAATCAGGTAGTTGTAATAATGCTTTCTCTCGGCGCCTATCAGGAACCCAAGGCATTTTGATCCATAGTAGGAATAGCTGAAAATGGTCGTGATGCTGAAGAAAAAGATACACACGATTAAAAGGAATGAACCATATCCGGGTAGCGCGGTTTCAAAAGCGATGCTGGTCATGGTAACGCCACTGGCGTCGGTGACTTGCCAGGCACCTGTCATGAGAATCAGTAAGGCAGTCGCGGTGCAAATAACCAGGGTATCTATGATAGGACCCAGCATGGCAACCAGCCCCTCGCTGACAGGCTCATTAGTCCTGGCTGCGCCATGGGCCATCGCTTCAGTACCGATACCCGCTTCGTTTGAAAATGCCCCCCTTCGGACCCCCGTCGCAATCACTGTCCCAATTGCACCACCCGCTGCGGCCATCCCGGTGAAAGCATCTGTCACAATCAACATCAGGTAATGCGGAACTTCGGACCAATTCACCAGCAGAATGTAGAACGCGACTCCGACATAGAGTAGTGACATTATCGGCACAAGCCGTGACACGACCTTGGAAATTCGTGAGAGCCCCCCGAATATTACCGTTGCTACGATAGCGGCAAGAACGATGCCGGCGATAAGGTTGAATTCGGTCGCCTGGTCCTGTCTGATCCAACCCTGTTCAAGGAAGATCAATTCACGAATAGCCTGGACTAACTGGTTGGTTTGAAACATGGGTAGGCAACCAATAACACCGGCCACACAGAAAAATACAGCGAGCCATCTATATTTCTTACCCAGGCCTTCTGTAATAACGTACATCGGCCCCCCCTGAATATTCCCCTCACTGTCTTCACCCCGATACATGACACTTAATGTGCAAGTGAAGAATTTTGTGGTAATACCAAGAACTGCGGTAATCCACATCCAGAAGACAGCACCGGGACCACCTACAGTAATAGCGACGGCAACACCCGCGATATTACCCATCCCGATCGTTCCCGCGAGCGCGCTGGACAGTGCCTGAAAATGGGTAATCTCTCCGGGTCCTTCTTTGTCGTATTTTCCAGACAGCAGTGCCAGGCTGTGGGAAAGGTACCGAAGGGGAAGAAAACGCGACAAAAAGATGAAGTAAATCCCACCGCCTAACAGCAAAATTAGTAACCAGGGCCCCCACGCCAGATCACCGAAGGTAACGAGCAAAGCTTCAATCGAGTTCATTGACAGCCTGGATCAGATCTTCCATCAACGGCCGATCACGATAGTTTTCTTCTGCAAACTTGCCAACGATGATGCCCTTTGAGTCAACCAGAAAAACGCCAGGGTAGGGTACGCCATAATATTTGCTTGATGGATCGTAATTGGGGTTGAGCAGCCCCAACTGAATGATGGCGGATGAATCCTGGTCACTTAGGAGCGGGAAAGTAATCCCGTATTTGTGCGAAAAACGGTCAAGTTTGGCAGGTGGGTCATACAAAACCGCCGCGACATTGACTCCTTTGCTCTGTAGACCAGGCGCATGATTGGACAACTCAACGAGCTGTCTAATGCAGTAAGGTCACCATTGGGTGCTGCGATTAAAATACAGCAGCAGACCCTTTTTGCCATACAGGCTTTGAGCCGGGATAACGGAGTCGCTGACATCAACAACACTAAACTCGGGAAGAGGGGAGCCTATGGCAAGATTATCGGCCCATAACCATTCGGCAGCCCATAAATCCCTGCCAGATAAACAGAGTATTAGCATTAGCGTTACGTTTAGAATCCTGGCTCGAATGACGATCGCCTTATTTGAATGTTATCGGTCGTGGTAACAGCAACATACACGCTAATTGCGTTCACCACACTCTTTGTACTCTTTGTACTATTTGTACTAACTTGCGCTAACGGCGCCAACGCGCGATTATTTCTCTTCTTAATCAGCCGTGTGCCCAGCATGTCAGTTTCTCATGATAACTATTGGTTAAAGCCTTTGGAAGAGCGTCACGCATGGGACATTCTTGGTTGGCAATACCCGTTCCCTTATGATTTTTATAACCCATCGTTCGATGATCACCAGGAACATTACGTCAAACAGTTCCTGAATCCTGAGTTAAAATTTCACGCGGTCCTTGATATCAGCGGGACGATGATTGGTTTTTGCTCGTTTGGTTCTGATGGCCAGGTCCCGGGTGGTGACTATAGTGACGAAGCGTTGGATATAGGTGTTGGAATGCGGCCCGAGCTCACGGGGCAGGGAAAAGGCGCTGCCTTTTTTGGTGCAATTTTGGGCTATGCACTTGGTACGCTCAACCCGGAGTTCCTTCGTTTAACAGTGGCAAAGTTCAATCTGCGAGCGTTAAAACTATATGAGAATTTTGGTTTTGAGGTGAAAGATGAATTTTCCGAACAGCCGAGTGCTGTGCCTTACCGCATCCTGGTTCGGGCGGCGGCGGGGCCCGTATGAGCCGCTTCGAAATCGGCGGCATCGATCACCTGGTGCTTCGTGTTGGTAATCTTGCTGAGTCGCGTAAGTTCTACGAAGGATTGCTCGGTTGCGTGATGGAGCGAGAGTTACCGGATCTAGGCCTATTCCAGCTTCGCGCGGGAAGGCAGTTGATTGATCTGGTTCCTATTGGGGGCAAACTGGCAGGAGACTTTGAAGTTGTTCAGAAAAACAGCAACCTGGATCACTTCTGCCTGACTATTTCACCTTTCGAGCCAGATGCTATTACTGAACTGATGATCTCAGCTGGTGTTTCCTGCAGCGCGGCGGGTACACGATATGGTGCTGATGGCTATGGGTTGTCGATTTATGTAAAAGATCCAGATGGCAACACCGTCGAGCTCAAAGCCGCCGGATAGCAGTTTGTTTCGGCTTGATGAAACCGCTACTCTTGCAATCGCATCCTCAAAAATAATAATAAAGAGGCATCATGAGTTCTTCCCTCGATGACTCTTCGTTTGTAACGAAGGTCGTGGTAATAACAGGTGCAGGCCGTGGGCTTGGGCGTTCTCACGCCATTGAATTCGCCCGGCGTGGCGCACGAGTTGTTGTGAATGACCTTGGTGGCGCTGTCGATGGAACAGGCAGTGGACCGACCGCGCAAACAGTCGTTGATGAAATCCGCGAAATGGGCGGCGAAGCCTGCGCGAATACAGATTCGGTTACAACACAGGAAGGCGCCGCGGCGATAATCGGTACTGCCATGGAGAACTACGGTCGTGTAGATATCCTTGTGAACAACGCCGGTATTCTCCGCGACAAAACATTTGCCAATATATCAATTGAAAACTTCAGGGAAGTATTGGATGTGCACCTTATGGGCTCAGTACTGGTGACGAAAGCGGCCTGGCCAGTGATGCGCGACAACAATTGGGGAAGAGTTGTTTTTACCAGTTCAGGATCAGGGATATTCGGTAACTTTGGTCAATCTAACTATGCGTCGGCCAAGATGGGGCTGATTGGGCTAATGAATGTATTAGTCCTGGAAGGCGCAAGTAAAGGGATCAAGGTAAACACGCTGGCCCCCGGGGCGCTGACACGAATGACAGAAAGTCTGCAGGACACCAACCGTCAAGGTCGTCCAGAGCAGGTAAGCCCGGCTGTGTTGTACCTCTGTTCAGAAGAAGCCCCCCAGGGAGTCATCCTTCAGGCGGCAGATGGCCGCTTCTCACGAATCCGTTTAAACATTGGTGAAGCCGTCGATCTGGGCCCTGAAGTAACGTTCGAGGACCTGATGTCCGTTCGCCATGAACTTGGCCTGGATTAGGCTCTCAAATGTTGAATGCAGATATGTCGATCGCTGCGGTGGTTTACTCAAGCGCTATGGATTGGCAATCCTCACCTTCCTCCACGGTTAGCCGCAAGCGATTTCATCTGGTAGGTGAAGCGGAAAGTGGGCAGGTCACATCGTTAGTCCAATATGATCCCGGGGCAAGTTTTCCTGCTCATCCTCATCCTGGGGGTGAAGAGATATTGGTACTCAGTGGTGTTTTCAGCGATGAAACAGGCAATTGGCCAATAGGCTCCTATCTGCTTAATCCCGCGGGTTTTACTCACGCTCCATATTCGAAGGCGGGCTGCCGGTTGTTGGTGAAACTCAGGCAGTATCCTGGTGTAAAACCTGCCAGACTCGCTTTGGATTCCCTGGAAGCTACGGCAGTCGATGGCGTTGACTGCAAGCTGTTGTACAGCAACACGATTGAAAAAACGGTTGTCACGAAACTCGAGGAAGGGCAGTTAATAAGCAAGACATTTGAAGGTGGTTGTGAAGGTTTTGTGCTGGCAGGAAACGTTAACGTCAATGGGGCTGATCTGCGACAGCATGACTGGTTTAGATTTCCTGATGGGGACAGCGTCCGGCTGCTAAGTCAGGGCTGTTCGCTCTACCTTAAGTTTGGCGCGGTAAGTCAACTGTCGAGCCATCCATGAGGCTGAAGAGACAAAAGCTACCCAGGCTTTACACTGACAGGCTTCAGGTAAGGCTGCTCGAACCACATGAAGCAGACCTGATGGTTCGGTTTCGTGATGAAAATCGTGATCACCTCGAGCCGTGGGAACCCCTGCGACGGGCCGATTTTTTTACTGAAGGCTTCTGGGAAATTCACCTTAGGTCGACACTAAGAGACTTCAGGGAGGGTGCGAGCGCATGTTTTGTATTGTTGTCACCCAGCGAAGACGAAGTGCTAGGTGTCTGCAACTACACCAATATTGTCCGCGGTACCTTTCAGTCATGCCAGCTCGGTTATGCCCTTGCTGAGAAACACCAACGCAAAGGCGTCATGTTTGAAGCCCTTTCGCTGACCAATGCGTATATGTTCGATGACCTTGGCCTGCACCGGATTATGGCGGGATACCTTCCCCATAATGAGCGAAGCGGAAAGCTGCTGGACCGGCTTGGGTTCGAAAAAGAAGGGCTTGCGCGAAAGTATCTAAAGATCAACGGGCGGTGGGAGGATCACCTGCTGACTTCCCTGATTAACGACCCTTAATGAAGCCTGTGTACGAACCCCGGACTACCCAAATACATTCCACCATCTACATTTAGACATCGATCGCCTGCATAGCGCCAGGCTTCAGTAACATCCTCAGCTTCAATCTGCCTCGCGTATGGAATGGGAGTGTGCCCGTGTACCAGCAGTTCTCCGCCGAAAAGTGACAGCAGTTGTTCGGCGCGTTTGCGGCCAGTATGTGCCAGTGATGAAAATGCCATATGTTCACTGAAAGAGGAAAGCGCTGCCTCCCAGGCTGGCAGATCGCTCGATGCCATTAAATCGAAAAAACTGTTATTGACGCGTTCAATGGTCGTACCATGGTTAACGTACATCATCGCATCGGCATGAATTAACAGGGCGTCGCCCACAAGGGCCATTGCGGGCAACGTGCGAATCCAGACAGCATGCTCCTCAGTGAAGCCTTCCAAGTCTGCCTCGATACCACCCCATCTCAGCCACTGATCAAAGACACTACCGCCACTGTCAGTCATTCTTTCCTTAAATTGATAAGCGCACAGGATCATTAACTCATGATTACCGAGTAGCGATTGAACTCCGCCTCCATCAGCTTGTGCCTCTTGCTGCAAGCGCATAGTGAGTTCGATGCATTTAATACCGGAAGCGCCGCGGTCAAAGAAGTCACCCATCAGCCAAAGGTGATCAGTCCCACCGCTCCATTTGAGGTTCTCATTGCAAAGACCAGCACCGATCAACAGTCGCTCGAACTCGCTATAGTGACCGTGTAAGTCGCCGATAAGGTAAGTTGCCATAGTTTGGGGAAGCACGATAAAGAGGAGCGTACTGTATAGAGATTTCCCAGTGTCCGATAGTGGCTCCTCTCTCTTCTGGTTTTACTTGCCAGATTCCAGCCTGATGACGGCACGCTGGTTGATTCGACCGGATAATCGAGAGAAAAAGTTTGTGAATCGCATTTGCCAGCCATATTTTCTGGTGAGCAATGCATAGGCAATATTGGTTTCAGCGCTGTCTAACACAACGTAGGCGTGACAATCATGCCACAGCCCAAGCGTTCCTCCCCGCATGTCGCAGGTTGCCATTTGGGCCGTTGAGCTGTTTTTCACTCGCTTTACCTTACCTGCGTCAGCGGCGCTGAACAGGTAGTGGCTATCCGGGTCAACGGATGCAAACCAAACGGGTGTGTCGACAGCGATACCGGATCGCCGAAAGGTTCTAAAGGAGATGTATCTTGCGTTAATGTCCATACGCTGAGCCTGTCACGTCCGAGGTAGATAAAGAGATAATAGATTAAAATAGGTATATAACTTATTGATTTATCTTACTTTCAACAACAATACTAACAGTAATGGCGTACCGACTGCCTGCAGGATCACAAACCTGACCAGGACCTGGGTGTTAGACCAGCCCATGTTGTGGCGCACATGATCGTGTAACGGATATCGGACTTGACCAAAAATCCCAACCTTCAAGAATCGAAGCAGAGCAACCTTGAGTATCCCGGTCGCACCATTTACCAAAACCATGAATGCGACAACCAGGATCAGGAATGGGTTGCCACAAGCTAGCACCAGTACACCCAATAGCAGGCCAATTGGTCTGGATCCGGCATCCCCCATCAACACGGCACTGGGGTAACTGTTATGCCAGAGGTATCCTGCCAGGCATCCGACCATCACGAAGGCCATGATCGCCCAATCAGCACCCTGTTCGTAGTGCGGCACCAGCAGATAAGAGGCAATGAATTCGTGCCCGACGATGCCATAAAGAATGGCTCCAAGAAACAGTATCCCCATACCAGACAAGCTGGCGGACAGACCATCAACCCCGTCCGTGCAGTTGGTTGCGTTAATGGAGACCCAGATAAGTATCGTTGCGCCGGGAACAAACAACAGGGGAGTCAGGATAATGGGGTCTTTATAGAGCGGTAACCAGAGGGTATACGGCTCTAACTTGCAGATCACCATCGACGCAACAATCGCAATCACCAGGTCAAAAGCGCCCAATCGGTATTCGCTCCAACCGCGATCTGACCGATCATCCAGGAAGCCAACGATCATCGCAGCGGTCACACAGGCAAGAATACCCAGGAATCCCCAGTTAAAAGGTACCACCAGGAAACACAGGATCACGAAAACCGGTATAAAGAGGATTCCGGCTGAAATGGGTTTACCGATACTTTTTTCCGCATCTATCGCATATTCCCGGCCTTTATCGCGGGGTAACAGATGCCAGTAGCGTGGGAGCAGCCACCAGGTCAAAAAAGCGCCCAATGCAGTGCCAAGTCCGGCAAGGAAAATGTATGAAGCGAGAAGCCGGAATGGACCGGCAAAGTCCGCGAGGAATTGTCCTAGATTGTAGAGCACAGCGTGGGCACCTTAATTCAATCCCAAAGTATAGGCGCTAATGTGGCCAGAACAATGAATGCTTGTTGGAGATTGTCTGACGAATCATTGTTTCTAATGGTAATTGTCTTCAGATGACTATCTGATATAGCGATTCAGGGCGAGCGAATACTTCAGGCACGTTAACGCTTGAACTGCCAAGAAGCGCCGTCAGGTTGCTTCGAACACCCTTTATGAAGAGCTGTGCCGGAGATTATGCTTAGGCCGGGGCGGGATTCCGTTACTTGATGTCGAGAGTATCTGCATCCAGATGTGCCGGGAACGATTCGCGATACACTCTTAACGAAACCAGGTCCAAATCTACCGTACCAATTCTTTCCTCGGCATCCATCTTCAACAAATAATTCCCCCATGGGTCAATAACGCATGAATCGCCTGCATATTCTATATCGTTACCGTCTTTGCCCACCCGATTTACGGCAATGACATAGGAAAGGTTTTCAATTGCTCGAGCCTGGAGCAATGTCATCCAGTGCTGCCGTCTGGCGGCCGGCCAGTTCGCAACATACACCAGGACATCATATCCGGTTGTGTTTCTATTCCACGCGGGAAATCTGAGGTCGTAACAGACCTGCGGCCTTAACTGCATATCATTGATGCTTAGCTGGACCTGGCCCGTACCAGCTGCATAGTAGTGATGCTCACCGGCCATTCTGAACAGGTGGCGTTTGTCATAGGTCGTCAGCGCGCCATCAGGAGACACCCACACAAAACGGTTAAAATAACGGCTATCCTCTTCAATGATAATACTTCCGCAGATGTAAACCTGTTTCTGAGTTGCCTGCTTCGTTAACCAGGTCACTGCTTTGCCGGTCATGCTTTCCGCCAATTTTGCCGAGGCCATAGAGAACCCGGTGGAGAACATTTCAGGCAGTATAATGGCGCCAGAGCGGATGCTGCTGATCTGGTGCTCAAGATGTTCAAGGTTTGCGTCGATGTGCTCCCAGACCAGATCACTCTGTACCAGATGGAATCTTGTCATGAGAAATGGCCTTCGAGCCGACGGGCCGCTTCGAGGAGAGTGTCGTTTTCCTTAGCGAAACAAAACCTGATCAAACGGATTTCGGGAGGAACGTCGTAGAACACTGAAACAGGGATCGCTGCCACCCTCACTTTTTGAGTCAGCTGGGTTACGAACTCCATATCGGGAAGATTGGACAACGCGTCATAGGTTGCCAGCTGGAAATAGGTTCCCTTGCTTGGCACAAGGCCAAAACCAATCTCTGTCAGCGCCTGAGCGAACAGATCGCGCTTGGCCTGGTAGAAAGCGGGAAGTGCCTTATGATGTTCAGGGTGGTGATCCATGTAATCGGCAATAGCCCACTGAGTTGGCGTGTGGGTAGTGAAGGTAACGAATTGATGTACCTTTCTGAATTCGACAGTCAGCGCTGGTGCCGCAATGCAGTAACCCACTTTCCAGCCAGTCGCATGATATGTTTTACCAAAGGATGAAATAACAAAAGATCGATCGCGAAGACCCGGGTGTGCAGCGATGGAGTGATGTTGTTGGCCATCAAACACCATATGTTCGTAAACCTCGTCTGAAATAACGACAATGTCTTGAGCACAAGCCAATTCAGCAAGCTCGTCCAGATCGGTGCTCGAGATCACCGACCCCGTTGGGTTATGCGGCGAATTTATGATGATCGCTTTGGTTCGAGGGGTGATGGCTTCGCGAACTCGTTGCCAGTCAATGTTGAAGCAGTGACTCGATAATGGAATATGAATCGCTTTCCCACCGGCGAGTTTGATGGCGGGGTCGTAACTGTCAAAAGCCGGATCAAACACGATCACTTCATCGCCATTTCCAACCAGGGTGTGAATCGCCACAAAGAGCGCCTCTGTGGCCCCAGAGGTAATAGTGATTTCTGAATTCACATTCGCTGAAACCGCGTAAAGGTCATTCACCTTCCCGGCGATCTGCTCTCGCAGATAGGCCACTCCATGCATGGGAGGATACTGGTTAAAGCCTGAAACGGTGTAGTGATTCAGGCGTTCAGCCAGTTCCGCGGGGACATCGAAGTCCGGGTAACCCTGTGAGAGATTTATCGCATCGTATTCTGTCGCCATGTTAGACATGACGCTGAATATAGTCGTGCCGACGTCAGGCAGCTTTGAAACGATTTTCATGCAACAAATTTTTCTTGATACGGGTTTTGCCCGTTATATTAGGCTAATTCAGATAACCAGTCTCGGGGTTTTAGATACTCGTCGTATAGAACGGCTTCAGGGGAACCTGGCTCTGGCTGCCAGTTATACTTCCAGATTGCCCGCGGTGGCATGCTCGCCAGCACCGATTCAATTCTTCTACCCGACTGAATTCCGTAACGTGTGCCGCGGTCGATCGCAAGGTTGAACTCCGCATAACGGCCGCGTCTGTACAATTGAAACTCAGTTTCCCGCTCGCCGTACTCAATGTCCTTCCTGCGTTCAAGAATAGGGACATAGGCTTCGAGGATACGATCTCCGATACTTCGAGTCAGGTCGAAACTTGCGTCGAACCCACCCTCATTCCAGTCGTCGAAGAACAGGCCGCCAACTCCTCGAGGTTCCTGGCGGTGGCTCAGGTAAAAGTATTCGTCACACCAGTTTTTTAACTGGCTATACAGGTCGGCACTAAACGGGGCGCAAGCGCTTTCAGCGACCTTGTGCCAGTGCAGGACGTCTTCCGCAAAGGGATAGAAGGGGGTCAAATCAAAACCTCCACCAAAATGCCAGTGCTCCTCATCGATCAGAAAAAATCGAAGATTGGCATGAAAAATTGGCGCGTAAGGGTTTCGTGGGTGCATGATCATTGAGATAGCCGCGGCTTGAAAACCTCTACCTGCCAGGTGGGGGTTTCGCCCACTCGCCGCCGGCGGCAGGGAATCACCTACTGAATGGGTAAACTGAACGGCACCTCGCTCGAGATGAGGACCGTTGTCGATGACCCTGGGACGGGATCGGCCACCCCCACCGGTTTCGATATTCTCGACGCTGAATCTTGCTTTACCATCGATGGCTTCCAGCGTCTCGCAGATGGTTGTCTGCAGCGCCAGGAAGTAATCCTTTACCGCCTGGATTGAAGGAGCTGTTGTCACGAATTGTCACCCTTTTTACAGGCTGCCAACTGTACCCAATTCGACTAGCAATTACATTGACATTAGTCACGTAACGACACATTTCAGTACGAATTGGTTTAGTATTGCGGGTTTGAAAATTTGGTAGATCAAACGTGAAAACGCGTTTAAACGAATCGGACCTCGCGGCCGTGTACGGCGATCTTGAGGTTGCCAATAGCGCTTTCAGCGAACGCTATCCAGGGATCAGGCCGGATAGATTACCCATACATACTCTGTATGGCGGTGCGCACTTGTTCAAAAAGGAAACGCCTGACAAGCTCGGCGGTTTAGCCCTGAAGCATCTAACCGCCTACGCGCCCAACTTCGCTGAATTCGCACGGGCGCTCGAATTACCTGGTGCAAAGTCCTTGCCAGTAAAGCCGGAAACCATTGACGCGCTCGCTGATTCACTTGAAGGACAAGTGAACCTGACACCGAATTGGATTTCGGCGACCGTATATCAACGCGTCGCGAATAAGTTGGCGACGGAAGCAATCGAAGATCAAAGGCTGGACTTTGAAGATGGGTACGGAGCTCGAGCAAATGAAGAAGAAGATGGTCATGCCATTTCTGCAGCGATGGAACTTGCAGGTGGCGTAAAAGAAAACTTATTGCCTCCATTCATTGGTATTCGCATAAAGTCGTTAACAGAAGAAACCAAGCGGCGATCAATCCGAACGCTCGACCTTTTTCTGTCTACCTTCGCAGACCAGGGAGTGTCTCTACCAGACCCATTCTTCATTACGCTACCTAAAGTCACCAGCCCGGAACAGGTCAGTGCACTTTTGACCTGTGTAGAGCTACTCGAAGAGCGTTGCGCGTTTCCCGAGGGACATATCAAGATAGAACTGATGATCGAAACTATTCAGTCGATTATCAGCCCGGATGGAGTTAATGGTATCCCCGCGCTGATTGCCGCTGGAAAGGGGCGGGTTACTTCTGCAATTCTTGGGACCTTCGATTATACCGCCAGTTGTAACATCGCCTCTCACTACCAGGATCATCGACATCCTTCAGCCGACTTCGCCAGGCAGATGATGCAGGTCTGCTTGACCGGTACACCTGTTAGTATCTGTGATGGCATCACCAACATCATGCCAATTCCGCCGAACAAAGGGAGTGATCTCACTAATGATCAGAGAACTGAAAACTTCGAAGTTGTCCACAGCGCATGGCGAGAACACTTCAACAATATTCTTCATAGCCTGCGTTTAGGGTTCTACCAGGGATGGGATCTTAATCCCGCACAGCTGCCCATTCGGTATGCAGCGTTTTATTACTTTTTCCTGGAAGGGCTAGAAGATGCCCGGGCCCGTTTAGGTACTTTCATAGAACAGGCGGCGCAGGCGTCGATGGTGGGCAATACGTTCGATGATGCCGCGTCGGCACAGGGGCTACTTAACTTTTTTGTTAATGGTATAAGTTGTGGCGCTTTGAGTGAAAATGAAGCGTTGGCCACCGGCATTACATTAACCGAATTGCATGGCAGGTCTTTCCAAAAGATAGTTGAAAACAGATTAAGGGTAACTCAATGAACAATATTAGTGCAGCGCTGGACCAAATCGAGACGTGTATAGCAACCGGGTTATCCCATGTACGAAGGCATTGTGACCAGGACGGTAAAATGAATGTCGTCCTGCTCGACAGTTATCAGCAGGTCACTTCTGATCTTGCGGTGTGTACCGCCGAAATTCAGTGTGCCAGGAATTACCTGCAATACGCCGATGAAAAGGGTGACATTGAACACCAGCTGGCATCTACCTTTGCTGCAGAAACCCTTCACAATATCCGACAACGGCTTGCGCGCTTTCCCGGTGACTATGGGCTGGTTAATGCTGACCTCGATAAAATTGACCTCGGCGTATGTGGAGATCTTTTGTCCGCCTCTGCTTTAGAGGCTCTGGGCAGGCTCATCGTCGAGCGACAAGGTGACCTGGGTGATCGGGGGCTGGATGAAGAGAAAATATTAATGGCAGATACCTTTGGACAGTTTGCCGATGATGTCGTCAAACCTCTGGCGGAACGGATACATCGCGAAGACCTGATCATTCCCGACGAGATACTGGATGGCGTCAGGGAATTGGGCTGCTTTGGCTTGAGCGTACCCCAGCAATATGGAGGGCTGTTGCCGGACGACAAAGAAGACAACCTGGGTATGATAGTCGTGACCGAAGAGCTTTCGAGAGGATCACTCGGTGGGGCAGGCAGCCTTATTACTCGTCCCGAGATTATGGCAAGAGCGTTGATCGCAGGTGGAACGGAAGAGCAGAAGCAGCACTGGTTGCCAAAAATTGCGGAAGGGCGTCCGCTTTGTGCTATTGCTATTACCGAGCCTGACTATGGTTCCGATGTCGCGTCCATAAAACTCAAAGCCACTCAGGTCGATGATGGTTGGGTTTTGAACGGCGCGAAAGCCTGGAGCACTTTTGCCGGTAAATCCGGTGTGCTACTGACCCTTGCAAGGACAGACCCGGACCCCTCGGCAGGACATCGTGGGTTGAGCCTTTTCATGGTTGAAAAACCCGAATATGACGGCGAATCGTTCGAGGTTTCACAGGAAGGCGGAGGCAGATTGTCAGGCAAGTCCATTCCGACCCTGGGGTACCGGGGTATGCATTCCTTTAATCTATTCTTTGATGATTTTTTTGTGCCCGCTACTCATATGATCGGTGAAGGGCAGGGCTTAGGTAAGGGTTTCTATTTCACTATGCGAGGTTTTATGGGTGGTCGTATCCAGACTGCAGCCAGAGCCTGTGGGGTGATGCAGGCAGCATTTGATGTTGGCTTAAGTTACGCGCAGGATAGAAAAGTCTTCGGGAAAGCGGTTGCTGACTATCAGTTGACGTTGGTGAAATTTGCGAAGATGGCGATGTATCTTGGAGCCTGTCGGCAATTTACCTATGCGGTTGGACGGATGATGGACGACGGGGGAGGGCAGATGGAAGCAAGCCTGGTTAAGCTTCTTGCCTGTAAACTGTCCGAGTGGACGAGTCGTGAAGCCATGCAAATCCACGGCGGAATGGGTTACGCTGAAGAAACGGACGCATCCCGCTATTGGCTCGACGCCAGGGTTCTGTCTATCTTTGAAGGCACAGAAGAAACGCTGGCATTAAAAGTGGTCGGTAGAAGCCTTGTTGAGCAGGCCGGGTAGGTCGAACAGACTGTATGGCAAGGTCAATCACAATATCAGGGTCTCGAGAACTCTGGGAATTTAAGGAATTAAGATGGATTTAGAATTTAGTCAGGAAGATTTCGAGTTCCAGCAGGAAGTCAGAGCATGGATCGATGAAAAGTACCCCCAGGAAATGAGGCAACGCAGGTCAAGAAGTCCTGGTGGCAGTCTGTCTAAAGAAGATTACGTATACTGGCAGCAGGCCCTGTATGACAACGGCTGGTCGGGCGTCAATTGGCCGAAGGAGTACGGCGGACCCTGTTTTACCGCAACACAACAGTATTTATACGACCTGGAAATGTCGGCTGCGGGAACTCCCGCCGTGATGCCTTTTGGTCAAAGTATGGTGGCTCCAGTCATCATGAAGTTTGGCACCCAGGAACAGAAAGACAAATACTTACCCGACATCCTGGCCAGTAAAGTCTGGTGGTGTCAGGGCTATTCAGAGCCTGGTGCTGGTTCTGATCTGGCGTCCCTTGGGACCAAGGCCGTTCGCGAAGGTGACCACTATGTTGTTAGTGGCACAAAGACCTGGAACACCCTGGGACAGCATGCGGACATGATATTTTGCCTGGTGCGAACCAGCAATGAAGACATACCCCAGAAAGGTATCTCTTTTCTGCTGATCGATATGCATACTCCCGGCATAGACGTGCAACCGATCGTTACCATCGACAATCCGCCAAAGGGTTACCAGGAAATCAACATGGTCCACTTTGACGATGTCAAAGTGCCTGTTGAAAACCTGATCGGTGAAGAGGGCAAAGGCTGGACGTACGCGAAATACCTGTTGGAGTTTGAGCGTGGCAATGCGTATAGCCACGGTTTGAAAGCAGGCCTGAATCACATAAAGCAAATGGCTTTGTCAGAGCAGAACGGCCAGGGCACTTCATTGATGGAGGACGAGGAGTTCAAACAAAAATTGTCATCCACAGAGATCGCTATATCTGCCATGGAGTTCACAGAACTACGTATTCTGAGCAGTATCTCAACGGGGAAAAATGTCGGACCTGAATCTTCACTGCTCAAGTGTCGAGGAACAGAACTCCAGCAGGAATTAACAGAGCTGGCGGTAGAGGCCGTTGCTAACTATACGGTTCCGTTTAATCACCCTGCGCCAGAGAAAGGCCTTAACTATGATCCTATCGGCCCTGACTATGCGAATGTGACAGCGCCCGAGTACTTCAACACACGGAAGGTCTCGATCTATGCTGGATCCAACGAGATCCAGCGCAACATTATGGCGAAATTGGTGCTAGGCCTATAATCGACATTCCCGGCACGTTAGGGGTGAAAGAGGAGTAATCAGGTGCAACGAAGAGCTTTTTTACAGGCTGGGCTGGCAAGTGTAACGCTGGCGGCGATTCCTGCTTCACTCAGGGCCAGTGAGGCAAATATCGCTTTATTGGAGTCAAACCTTATCTACCTGTCACCGTATCAGTCTGACGGCTCTCTGAGCCGTTGCCAGGCAGAAGTCTGGTACGCCATGCTGGGTGCTGACGTTTTTGTGGTGACTGCAAGTGAAAGCTGGAGGGCCCAGGCCCCGCTAAAAGGCCTGACAAGAACGAAGCTTTGGGTAGGTGACCTGGGCCTATGGAAAAGCGCAGACTACGAGTCGCTACCGACGGTCGTTGCAGAAGCCAGAGTTGAGACGGATGAGAAGGTACTTGAATCAGCATTACAGCAGTTCGGTTACAAGTACTCCAGGGAATGGGGGAAATGGGGCCCGCGATTCAGTCGGGGGTTAGCGGACGGATCCAGAACGATGCTTCGATACGGACTATCCGCCTAGCGGATTGGCTCAGCTCGCGGGACGTCGTTCAGGTATTCAGAAAGTGATGTAACGCCTTTCAGCTTAACCGATTCGCTGACTGCCCGCTTCTGCGCTGCCATCGGTGGCAAAGCAGTCTGGGTAAGTGCTTTCGCTACAATTTCAGGCAATCCCAGCATTTGGAGAATGGACCGAATGGCATAATCGGTAGCGTTTCGCCCCACATGGCCTTTATCGATCGCTGAAACGACATGCCGAAACATCCCCCTGATCAGGGATTCCGTGAAGTGAACATTATCGACCTTGAACCTGCCACCTTTGACACCCCGCTGAATGTCTTCGATCCTTGCGTTGATAGCCTGCTCAAGGGGTAATTCCGTTAGCCCTGTAAAACGAGTGAAGTCTCGCCAATCCTGGTTATCCAGCGACTGGTAAAAATAGTACTTCAGAGTGATCGCGACCTTCATGGCCGGGTCATTGATAGATTCCCTGGTTGACTCCAGGTCTGCAGCTATCAGGTCCTGCAGGTCCTGGGCTACGGCCATGAAGACGTCTTGCTTGGTATCAAAGTAGTTGTAGTAAGTGCCTATGGAGACTCTTGCCCGTTTCGTAATCTCCTGTATGGATATTCTGTCGTGGCCTTTTTCAAAAACGAGGTCTCTTACAGCGTCAAGCAGTTCCTGCCTGGTTGCCTGTCGCTTACCAGACGGCACTTTTTTTCGCATGGCTTTGTCTTGTACAGCTTTGTCTTGTATAGCTTTGTCT
>JABJED010000142.1 GCA_018665025.1 Gammaproteobacteria bacterium | reverse complement strand
CGTTGCGCTACCATGACGATTTCTGATTCCTTCACCAGAAAGCCCTGAATATAAGTCGCATAGTAGGCTGACAGAGAGTCGTCATCGCGGCTCTTTTCACTATACATACCCGCCAGATGCATCCAATACTGCTTTTTGGGGTAATTGACGATTAGCGTTTCAAGTAATCTGATTACACTATCAATATCCTCTAGCTCGTTATAAAGCACGACCTGAAGGTACCACCAGTTCTCTTTAACGGCTGGCGTGCCTTGAATCTTCTGCAATACCCGCCGCGCTTCCTGCTTCTGCTCCGGCGTCGCTTTGGCGTCAGCAATAATTGCCTGATTGGACTCTATTCTGCCAGCCCTGCGAGCCACGGCGATTTCTTCAACCAGGATTGCTTGTTTCAGCGATTCACGGAACTCATTAAGCTGGTAGTACGCCGTCGCCTTGAAAAAAGTAATTTGCGGGTCTTTTACCGCCTGCAAAGCCTGAAACCGATCGATATACTTAATCGCCTTTCGGTATTTTTCATTCGAGTAATACAACTGGAACAGCGCTCTCAGCGATGAGAGTTCCAGCGCTTCGGAGATTGTACCCTGTTTCAGAATCTGCTCGTATGCATTGACCGTCTTCGGCATGTCTTCAAGCGTGTAGTAGGCAAAAGCCAGCGTATTCCAGATCTGGGCCTTCTCGTAGCTGTTAAGCCCTCTGGAGCCCATAAGTTCATGAAGTAGTCTGACAGCATCACTTACCGTGCCCTTGGGAATCGGCGCTGGCTCACCCTCTTCCCGAGGTGCGGAATCAGGATCGATCATGATCTGGGCTTCTGCCAGTTTCTTGTAGGTTCTCTCCCGCATGGCAGGCACTTTGCGAGTCTTTTTCGTTGCTTCTGCGGCCTGAGCTGCATCACCGAACGAGACTCCAACGGGGAACTGCCCAATGGCTAATGGAAGAGCCCAGATAACGGCCAGTAACATCAGTTTTTTCAACTGTTTCATCGCGCTCATTACAGCAGGCTCCTAGTCTTCTACCAGTTCAAAGGATATCTTGTTCTGGACGCCAGCTGTCGCAACCGGGTCTCCATCAATAACCTTTGGCTTATATTTGAATTTCAACGCTGCCTTCATCGCTGCAGAGTCAAACACGCTGTTTGGGCTGTCTTCACACTTACCTTCATTACGAGCGTTCTTGATCCAACCACAATTTGAAACAATGAACGGGCCAGACACAGTCCCTTGAGCGGTTACCGTAAATTCAACAATTACCCAGCCAGACATACCACGACTGAGAGCCCGCCTTGGATACTGGGGTTGTACCTTAACGATAGGCAAATACTCACCGTCACTGATACCAAACCCGCCTGAACCGATATCAATGCCAATGTTGGCATCAAGCCCATTCATCGAGAAACCAGTCTTATCAACATTTACGTTGAAATTCTGGGGAGGGGTGTCCGGTGGTGGTTCATCAGGTGGCGGTGGTTTTTTCGGTTTGCGCTGTTTTTTCTGTACGTCCTGGTCCTGCTTAACGCGAACGAAATCTACCAGATTACCAATTTTGTCATCGGTAAGCGCACTGTCAGCGCCCGAAATCAGGGATTGCATCAGGTAGAAAAGCGCTAGTGTAATTATGACACCAACGATAGCGGAAAGACTGAATCTAATAGCCATATATCCTCCTAGTTACTGTCTTCACCGGCAATCGCAACCTGGCCAATGCCAATCGTACGTGCCGCATCCATGATAGCCAGAACCTTTTCTACCTTGGAATCCATATCGGCCTGGATGACCAGACCACCTTTTGGGTTCTCGGCGTGGAGGCGTTCCATCAATGGACGAACGTTCCTGACATCGACTTTCTTCTTGTCGATCCAGATACCGCTGTCAGGAGAAACAGCAACCAACAACGAAACAGTCTTTTTGAACTGCGCCGTTTTAGTATCAGGCCGGTTGACTTCAATACCGGTCTCCTTGATAAAAGTGGCGGTTACAATGAAGAAAATCAACATAATAAACACCACATCGAGCATGGGTGTTAAGTCTGCGACCTTTTCTTCCTCTTGTTGTGTGGGTCTTCGCATGTTCTTACTCGGTTGTTATTTTTCGCTTTATCATTGCCCTGGCAATGTTATAGCGCTTACCTAGTGATCCATTGTTAGCGTGTCTTCCATATAGCTTTCTTCTGAAGAAACCTTGGAAGTCAAAAACGTATTCGCTAATACACCAGAGAGTGTTGCCACCATTCCAGACATCGTCGGAATCGTAGCCATGGAAACGCCAGCCGCCATAGAGCGTGCATTTCCGCCGGAATAGGTCATCGCCTCGAACACAGAGACCATACCGGTCACGGTTCCAAGCAAGCCTAGCAAAGGCAATAACGAAATGAGTGTTTTGATAAACCCCATATTCACCTTGAGACGCAGATTGACTTCTGAGATCAATCGCAATCGGATCATATGAGCATTCCACGACGTTCTTTCCTGACGGCTTTCCCAGTAGGACAGTGCTTTCCCAACGTCTTGCTTGTGTTCAGTTTGAATGAACCAAAAACGTTCGAAAATCAATGCCCACATACAGAAGGTCGCGCCGGCGATGAGAAACAACACATCGCCACCCGCTTCCAGGAATGTCCGAATCGCTACAACTATAGCATCCATTCTTACTTTCCTGTGCTTTCTGCGTGCTCTGCTACCAATCCTGCGCTCTGCTCTGTTAAAACATGCAGGATTGATTTGGCCCTGGAATCAACAATTGAGTGCAGCAGTACCGTTGGTATCGCTACTGTCAAACCTAGCACCGTCGTAATCAACGCCTGTGAGATACCACCGGCCATCGTTTTAGGATCACCGGTACCGAACAGTGTAATCGCCTGGAACGTCACGATCATACCGATCACTGTACCCAGAAGACCGAGCAACGGTGCCACCATTGAGATGATCTTGATAAACGCGATTCGTGCCTGGATCGCCGGTTGTTCTTTCAGGATAGCTTCATCCAGCTTCAGTTGCAGCGTTTCCGAATCTATATCCTTATTGTCATGGTAAACCTGTAATACTCGACCCAAGGGGTTGCGGGTATTAGTCGTACCTGGGTTAGCAGCCTGTTTGCTGACACCTGAACCCACCAGGGTTAAGGTAATGAACCGCTCAAGTGATAGGAGAAGCGCCACAATACCCAGGGCAATAATCACATAACCCGGCGTTCCGCCTTGGTTGACCCGTTCTTCGATCGTTGGTACCTGGACCTGAAGGGCTAACAATTGACCACGAGTCGGATCGAGCCCGAATGGCGTGTAGCCGGTCGAGGAACTCTCCAGATCAGCCGCAGAATCTACAAACCGCGCTGCTGGCTGCCTTGGCAGCTCCTGGATAAGGCCAGTATTGATGTCATAAGCAACATATTGACCATCACTGATCAGGTTGAAGGAACCTACCCGAACAACTTCCTGTTGAACTTCTTCACCGTCAAGCTTGATGACCGTCGCGTTGAATCGCGTGATCTTTGCGCTTTCAGTCATTTCACGCTGCAATTCGAACCACAACCGCTCTATCTCTGCAATCGTTGCCAACTTCGTGCTCTTACCCATAGATTGGGCAAACTCACCAAGCCACTCGCCCCGGCCCGGAAGCTGTGATGAAACAATAGAGCCTTCAAACACACCTTGTGTATCGCCTGCAACCTGCTGGAGAACACCGAACAATTCCCTGAGTGATCCAAGGCGCTTCGCCAGAATTTCCTGCTTTGCAGCAATATCCTGTTCGTTCTTTTCGAAGATACCCTCAAGGCGTTCTGCCTCGGCTTCTTCTTCACGCTGCATTCGCTTGGCGTTTTTCAGCTCTCTTTGCTGCTTCGCCTTGTCTGCAATGAACTCTCGCTCACGCCGGTCATTAACTTCACCGTTAACAACCCTGCCTTCTTGGACAAGCTTGAGGAGCTCAGCGAGTGATTTCGCTGGAATTTCGTCCGCTGCCGCATTCGCATACCCGGAAAACCCCAGGGCGAAAGCCATAATAATAATGATCGCTTTCTTCATGGGTTATTCTCCTGGAGCCGATACGGGTAGGTGGACGAGATCTGCAGTCTGGGTTTTTCGCGCAATCCGCAGCCCGTCACGTACGCCTGTCCTGAATTCATCAGGAAGCATGACCCACTGACGTGTCTCGTTATTCCAGACGCCGGTAGACTCTGCATCAGGTGTCTGGAAGACAAGCGACACTCGACCCCACTTAAGCATGTCAACCTGCCGGGACTTACCTTGCAGCTCGATCACATCCGTATAAGCTTCGATTGTCGTGCCGTAGGTATTCTCGACCTGGTAGGCCTGCAGCACCTGGCTAAACTTTTCTGCAACAGAAACGTCTGCCCGGTCCAGTGTGTCCTTAAGGAACTCGATTCGCTCGCGACGCTCGGAGATCAGGAAAGGAATATCCAGCTCTACAAACTTTTCGAGATTCACTATCATCTTTTCAATAAGTGGACCGATTTGGCGTTCAATAACGGTAACGTTATCGATTGACTGTTCGAGTTCACTAAGTTCGTCTTCCTGGTTTTTGATCAACCTGCGTTGCTGCTGGTTGTATACACGTAAGCCGTCAACAACCTTCATAACGGTTTTGAACTGCTGCAATAAGTCACGTGTCTGTTCCGTGACTTCGTCAATTTTTGCCTGAGATTTTGCGCCTTCAACTGTTGTTGAAGAGCGCACACCGAGCACGTCATCTAGAGACGCCGCGTACACCTCACTGGCACTAATGACAGACAACAAACACAGTGCTTTTATCACTGTACCGAGTCTCATCTGGTGCTTTTTCATGCTAATACCTACTGGGGTCTGTTGCTTTTTATAATATTTTTTGTTCGCCTGACCCTAGTTAAACGGCGTAAGTCGATAACGCTCTTCAACCAGTTCCAACCGACGCGGACAGGATGGGGAAGCAGCGGTTGATTGTCAAGCAATGCGATCTCAAATTGACAACCTTGAACTCACATTCACAAAGTCAGCAGAGGGTTGAATTCTCAGAAAAAATCCGATTCACCTTTGACAGAATCTCGAACTGCGACGATATTCCACCGCAATACGACTCAACTAAGGTGTTCCTCGAAAAAAACCAGCGTTCGCTCGCGCGCTAACGCTGCCGCTGACTCATTAAAACTTGATCTATGATCGCAGTTGAACCCATGATCTGCGTCATAGGTATAAACCATAACCTCAGGATAAGCCTCGTCGATAGATTTCACATCCGGCATAGGAATATGTGCATCTAACTCTCCGAAATGAAGAATAGTGGGTACTTTTGGTGCTTTTTCGATCGACTGGGCAATACCACCCCCGTAATAACCGCTGGCACAGGCAATGTTACTTGCGCTTGCCGCACTCAACCACGTGAGTAATCCGCCAAAACAGTACCCGACTACGCCAACCTTGCCATCGCGTGCCAAGTAGTCGATCGCTGCCTGGACGTCGCTCATGGTGTTTGGCATCTCCAGCTTGCCCATGGCTATTTCAATACCTTGGGTCATATCATCACCTTCGTAACCGAGTTCGATGCCACGCTCGACCCTGTCAAACAGCGCCGGAGCCAGGGCTACGTAACCAGCCTCTGCATAACCATCACAGACTTCCCGAATGTGGTTGTTCACCCCGAATATTTCCTGGATAACCACCACCCGGCCTTTGGGTTCACTCCCGGGGTTCGCTAAATAAGCACTGAATGTAAAGCCATCAGCACCGGTGAGTTCAATTGAGTCGTTCATCGATCGTTCCTCTATTCATTGACAAAAACCTGTTCAAACTGATTATCGACTTCGCCAAGCCGGTTTTCACTGGTAACCACCGCTCGGGATGGCGTCTTGTGAAGATACGTATCTATGACACGCCGAAGATCGTGCTGCCGGACATCCAGGTAACGCCCCCTGGTAGCTTCTCTGTGTTCCGCTGAGCGCCCGAATAAGCCATGATGAAAAGCCTGGCGGATCTCTCCTGCCGGAGATCCCGGCGCATCGACTGAACTGATAATTCCAAGCACTGCTTCCTCGAGCATTACATCTGTAATGTCATTATTCAGCGCCCAGTCAATCGACCGGCTAAATGCTTCAAACGTCTCCATCAGGCGAGGGTCTCTATAGGAGTAGAATCTGAATACGCCGGTGGCGGAGTCATGCCCTGCACCACCACCATAAGCACCACCTTTTTCGCGGACCTCGGAATGCAAGAAGTTATTTCGAAGCACACCGGCAAGCACTGCCAATGCTGCAGCATCTTCATTGGATTCAGGGATGGTGGGATACACTGTTGCACAATAATTAACCTGGGTCGTTACAACAAACGCCCTGTCACCGGGGTTGTCAATACTAGAGACATCAAATCGAGATTCTTCAGTCTGGACCGTTTCACCCCACAGCGCAGAT
>JABJED010000021.1 GCA_018665025.1 Gammaproteobacteria bacterium | reverse complement strand
CAGCCTGACGGATCGAAATATTCCTGAAAGATTCCACATGTCCTGGTCTTCAAGGTAACTGCCATCACACAGGCGGAGTACCATGACGGCAATAGTGTTTTCCCCTGACTGAAGATATGTAGACAGGTCAAATTCAGCTGCGAGTCTGCTGTCCTGTGAATATCCGACAAACTGGTTGTTACACCAGAGATAAAAAGCGCTATCAACACCATCGAAGCAGATGCGAGTTTGTTCGTCCGGGGGCCAGTGACCAGGTAAATCAAAGCTCGTCAGGTAACAGCCCGTTGGATTGGCTTCGGGGACGCGGGGAGGGTCCACCGGGAATGGGAATTTGACGTTGGTGTAGATCGGTTTGTCGAACCCCTGTGTCTGCCAGTTACCGGGAACCTGGATATCTGAAGAATCAATGAGTTCTGTTGGCCAGGAGTCCGGGACCATCAGCGGGTTATCGAACAGACGAAATTGCCAGGTACCGTCCAGACTCAGTTCGCTGGTACTTTCTCCGTTTCCCAGTGCCGGTTGCTCATCTCGCCAACTGTGCAGCGGGCTATGAGACGGCAGACGGTTCAGAGAGGTTACTTCCTGTGTCTGCCAGAATTTTGTATAAAGGAAGTTCATCTGTTGAAACTAGCGGCCTTTTGATCTCGTAGAGTTGAACAGAAAGTAGTCGTTGGCTATGCCATAAGCCTACACTAACGGGCTCAGTTACTGGACTTAATATGATTACACAACCAGAAGTACCCTTTAGCCTAAAGGACATAACAGTGGATTGGTTTACGGTGGCGTTGCGTGAGAGCGGCATTATTAAGGATGAGGAGGTCGTCAGTTTTACGCATAAGGTTATCGGCGAAGAAGCCGGGTTTAACGGCGAGGTTGCCATATTCAAGCTGGAGTATTCTGGCCAGAGTAGCAGTGCGCCGAACTCGATGGTCCTTAAAATCCCTACCGCGTTGAAAAACCGTACGCTTGGTCAAACCATGGGCCTGTACGAGAAAGAAATCAGGTTCTATAGAAACCTCGAATCTTCGGTCAATATCCGAACTCCTTGCCACTACTACAGTGCACTGGATATTGCGGATGATCCAGATGTTGTCCTGGAGAGGCTGACGGGTCTCAACAAACTGCCCATGTGGTTGATCGCCATTCTGTCCGTCATTGCCAGCTGGGTCATCAGCTTTACGCCTAGACGCTATGCGTTGCTAATTGAAGACCTGAGCGGCTACCGGTTAGGCGATCAGGCGGCGGGTTGCTCTGAAGAAGATACGAAACATGTTCTGACTGCCATGGCAAAACTTCACGGTCAGTACTGGAGCAGCAAAGAACTTGCGGGCATGAGTTGGATCGCGCCGGTGGCAGCTACCAGTAAGATTATTCAAATGATGTATTTGCAAAATGTAGGGAAGTTCATCTCGGCAAATAAAGACACATTATCGGAACGTCAGCTGCAGTTGACGCAATGGTTTAAGGATAATGGAGAGGCGCTGACAGAAAAACTGGGGGAGGAATCACCGACGCTGCTGCACGGCGACTTTCGGTTGGATAATATCTGCTTCGATGATGCGAAAGGCGAAATAATATTGTTCGATTGGCAGACAATGTCGAGCGGGCCCAGCGGGCTGGATATGGCTTACTTTTTGAGCGCTGCATTACCGGTTGGAACCGGTGAGGAAAAGATAAACGAGCTGATCAACATCTATCATGAGGCGTTAAAGATGGCGGGCGTAGAGGTTTCGGCAGCCAGACTCCGGTGGCAGTATGAGATGGGTATGCTGGCAACGCTACAGAGGATTATACCTGCTGCTCACACGGCGCAGCTTGATCTGGGTTCCGATCGAGGACCCCAGATGATGCAGGCCTGGCTTGACAAGATATTCGATAAGGTCAAGCACGTGCAGTTTGAAACGATCCTTGATCGTATACCCGATTAGTTCTGTTTCGGGTGGCCGTTCTTCATCGGGTACCTGATGATCTAAAGCCAGACCTCAAGATTGTTCTGCCTTCCGATTTCCCGGGACAGTTTCATCTTCAGGATGTCAGTCATTTGACAGGCATCGAGTAGTGATGTGACTTCGTCCTGTTGCTGTTTATCCAGCGATTCAAATTCATCCTGAACACGCTTTAACAGATAGAACCTGAAGGGCTGTGCCAGCGCATTGATGGTAACGCCTCTTAGTTGGAAGTTGGCCATTCCCACACCTCGTGCGCATTCTGTTCCCGATTCCAGATTGTCTTGTTGGCTGATCCAGCTGTTGATACAGGCGGCAGCTGCCTGGGTTTCGGGAACGAAATCTATGGCGAGATGTTTCAACACATTCACCAGGGATGACGGAATTTCATCCGAGGCCAGGTACTCACCATCCTGGGTCTCGAATTCACCAACATCGTGCTCGGGCCTGTTCATCCGTTCGACCCACCGGAAGACATGGATTGCATGTTCCTGCATCAGGGAAAGCGGTTTGGGATCACGACCCAGGTGTGCGTACAAAGGTGCAAGCATCCCAAAGTCGGCAATGGAAGGTTTGCCTCCTAAAAGGTAAGGATGCTCCGAGAAGTGGCTATCAAGAACTTTCAGTAACTCGATGTAGAGCATTTCGATGGTGTCGAATGTGTCAGGCTCTGCGCCGAAAGCCTGCCCGGCGCCGCGCATCCGGTTCATCGCCTTAGCGGCTCTTTCCTCACGGCCAGGCCCTCGGGGCATGGCCGTCTGGAAGTGAAACCGGAGGAATTCCAGGTTTTGTTCCGGAAAGTTCCAGCGGTAGTGCATGGCGGGACGAAGCAGGCCCTCTGCACCGATAACATCGAGCAGTCTGTTGATGACTCTTTGCTTTGGTGTGCCTGGAGAAAAACCATGACCAGTTTTGGTCTCGAAGTGATCGATGATGGCAACGCCATCCCGGATAATCTCTCCATCGGGCAATTCCAGGGTAGGCATACTCTGCCTGTCGCCAGCCGCTGGTGCGACGTTCTTTATATAGTGTTCCGTAATTGGCATCGTTTCGCGATAAGGAACATGGGCTTTGATGAGATAACTTCTTGCCCTCCCCGTAAAGAGAGAGAACGGCGCGCCGTAGAGGATTGCTATAGTCAAATGGAGTCCTTCTTCTAGTTTGGCCAGTAGATGTATTCGTCGCCGTCTTCATATTCCTGGCCACCATGCTTATCAATCAGTTGGGGCGAGTTCAGGAAGCTGGGCCACAGGGGGTCAGCCTGTTCGGCGTTGTGCGCCGCCAGCAGTGCTTCGAGTTTACGGACGGTTTCCGGTTCGCTTTGCGCAAGATTGTTCCGTTCCGTTGGATCTACTGCAAGGTTGAACAACCACCGTTTATCTGGCCTGCCAGCGCGAATTAACTTCCAGCCATTGTGCAGCACAGACTGGTGATGCCCTTCTCTCCAGAAAAGGGTCTCATGAGGTTTGCTCGACGCCTCACCTCTGACATGGGGTATAAGGTCTACACCATCATACTTCACATTATCAGGCGTGGTGGCGCCAGCGGCTGCGGCAATAGTATGGAACAGGTCGATATGGTGCACGGGATCAGTGAACCTGGAATTGGGCTCGATCTTCTGCGGCCACTTCGCCATAAAAGGCACGTGCGTTCCGCCTTCAAAGTGCGTCAATTTCCACCCCCGGTAAGGTTTGTTGATGTCGGGGAGCCCGATATAACCTGCGCCCCCGTTGTCACTGGTGAAAATGATGAGGGTGTTGTCACTGAGCCCAAGCGCTTCGAGTTTATCGGTGATCATTCCCACGCTACGGTCAAGCGAATGAATCATCGACGCATAAACCCGAAGCGTGTGATCTTCTAACTGTGAGAATTTGTCGTAATCTGCACGGGTTGCCTGCAGTGGGTTGTGAATACCCCAGTGTGCCAGGTAAAGAAAGAACGGTTGATGCTGGTTTTTCTCAATAACTTTGACGGCTTCATTGGTGTAGTAGTCGGTAAGGTAGCCGTCAGGCTGGAAGCTTTGTGAATTGTTAAACTGGCTTTCGTAAGTGGCGACTGCCCAGACCATTTCCTCTATAACATCTCCCTCGCGTTTTGCGTTGACAGCATCGGGATGGTCCGGTGGCAGGTACGAAAGGCCCTTCATATACAAACTGTCATCGAATCCTTGATTTTGAGGTCCATCTGCTGCGCCGAGGTGCCATTTACCAATATGGGCGGTGTAGTAGCCAGCCTCCTTCAGCACTTCCGCGATGGTGATTTCGGAATCTGGCAGTACCAGTTCTTGCATTGGAGGAAGGGATTCTGCCATTTCGTGGTCTATCGATGCCAACAGAGCAGGCTGTTCTATGTCCTGGGTCCATTGGGCAATCGTTGCGACAGTGCTAAATACAGGGGTGAACTCGAACCCGAACCGGGTTGAGTAGCGCCCGGTGAGAATACTCGCGCGGGAAGGTGCGCAGATTGCGTTGGCGGCGTAGCCATTGTCGAATCTGGCACCTTGTTCAGCAATAGCATCGATATTGGGTGTCATCAAAGAACCATCAGCGGCGCCACCGTTATAGAGCGATATATCGTTGAATCCCATATCGTCGGCGAGGATAAGAATGATATTGGGCGGTCGTTCGTTGATAGGTGTGCTGGCTTCTGCGGGGCCGTCTGGCCAGGCAGTAGGTACATTGTCGCGGATAGGGTTTGCCATGCCTCGAATCTTCGGCACGACAGATATCAGGATATCCAGTCGATACTGCCAGGCAAGTGTGCCGGTTAGTAGTAATGTGATTGCGGCGATGCTGAGCGTCTTTTTCATGTCAGACCTGAATAGCTGTAGTTTGGAACAAAAAAAGGAAGTGTACGAAAATAATTAATGATATGCATTATAAATAATGACAGGCAATCACCCTTTCTACATAATGTGGAAAATTGAAAATGGAGCGAGGATAGATGAAAACTGTAAGGACCGATGAGACGCGGTTCGCTAATTTGCCGGGTTATCCGTTTGAGCCCAATTATATCGAGATTCCCGATGGTGAGGGTGGGGCCCTTCGCATGCATTACCTGGATGAAGGCGTCGGTGAGGTGATTCTGTGTCTGCATGGGCAGCCGTCGTGGTCATACCTCTACCGAAAAATGATTCCTATTTTCAAAGACGCGGGGTACAGGATTATTGCACCGGACATGATCGGGTTTGGTAAATCGGATAAGCCAACCGAGCGGGACAACTACACCTATGCCAATCATGTGGCCTGGGTCCTGGCGCTGATCGAAGCACTGGACCTGCAGGGCATCACATTGGTCTGCCAGGACTGGGGTGGGTTAATCGGTCTGCGGGTCGCTGCGGAAAACCCTGGCCGTTTTGCCAGAATAGTCGCTGCCAATACAGGGCTCCCGGATGCGAAGGGTGTCCCGGATGACAAAATAGGAGACGCCAGCGATCAGATGCGCGTCTACTACGAAAGCCTGCCCGTTCACGCGAATGTGCCGGAAATGTTTATGGCCATGGCGGGCGATACGTCGGGGATGGGATTTCTGCATTGGGTGAAGTTTTGCGGTGAATCAGATGGATTCTCGCCGAAGGATGTTCTGGCTATGAGTCTTGGAGACACCTTGACCGCTGAAGAGCAGGACGCCTACGGTGCACCTTTCCCAGACGAAACTTATCTGGCCGGGGGTAGGCAGTTCCCGTCGCTGGTACCGATTATTCCGGACAACCCGGCCATCGGTGCAAACCGGGCCGCATGGAAAGTGCTCGAGCAATGGGATAAACCTTTCCTGACGGCATTTTCAGATTCCGACCCTGTCACCGCCGGTGGCGAAGTCAGGTTCCAGGAATCGGTACCCGGTGCCAAAGGCCAGCCCCACATAACGATTCAAGGAGCGGGTCATTTTCTGCAGGATCAGGCCCCAGAGGAACTCGCAGCAGCGACCATTAAATTGATTGTTGGTAATCCAGCCTGATACGGTACTTAAATTTAAGAGGAGATGTCCGTGATCAACAAAATCTTAAGAGTAGTAACCGTGCTGCCGGGCATTCTATTTGTCGTGATCGGTGTTGGTTGGGTTGTTGACCCGGCTTCAGCGGCAACCGGAGTCGGCATGCCACTGCTTGAAGGCGTTGGTCGCAGTACCCAAATCGGGGATCTGGGTTCCTTCTTCCTGACAATGGGTTTGCTGATCCTGGTTGGGGTGACGACACTCGAGCGAGTCTGGTTCTACCCGCCCATGATGCTTCTTGGTCTGGCTGCCATCTTTCGTATTGTTTCCTGGCTGGTTCATGGCGCAGCGCTCGCAGGTAGCATGATAGCGGTGGAGGTTATCGTTACGGCGCTGCTATATGTGTCAACCATTCGTCTTTGTGAAAAACGCAGCGAGTGAAGCGAATCCCGACGAGATCCCTGAAATCTTCGGCTTTGGCACTACCGGCCTTTCTTTTCCTGACTTTTCTTTTCCTGGGTATGGACGCAGGGGCAGTCAAGGCGGCGCAACAGCCAAATATTATCCTGATCCTCGCCGATGACCTGGGCTTCACCGACATTGCCCCTTATGGAAGTGAGATCAGTACACCCTCACTGACTGCGTTAGCAAACGAAGGTATCCAGTTTACCAACTACCATACGGCGGCCAGTTGCGCGTCTTCAAGAGCAATGTTGTTAACGGGCGTGGACAACCACAGGGCCGGAGTGTCAAACATCCCTGAGGCAATCCCGCCGGGCCTAAGCGCCTTTGATAACTATCGGGGAGTACTCGGTAATAATGTCGTGACAGTAGCGACCCTGCTGGAAGACGCGGGATACCATACCTATATGGCGGGTAAATGGCATTTGGGAAAAGAGCGGCATCAGTTACCCAGTCGCCGGGGCTTTGAGAGGACTGTCGCAATGGCTGATACCGGCGCCGACAACTGGGAGCAAAAACCTTATATCCCAATCTATAAAAAGGCCAACTGGTTTGCAGATGGCGAGGAAATGGAGCTACCGGAAGATTTCTATTCGTCCCGGTTTCTGATCGACAAGACGATCGAGTTTATTGATTCCAACCATGAAGATGGCCAACCGTTCTTTGCCTATGTGCCTTTCCAAGCTGTGCACATACCGGTTCAGGCGCCACAGGACTTTATTGATCGGTATATGGGGGTTTATGACACTGGCTGGGAACAGCTGCGGCAAGACCGGCTGGCGAAAGCGGTTGGCCTTGGTGTCGTGGGTGAAGGGACCGAGATGGTAGACATGTCGACAACGCAGGACTGGGATGCGCTGCCCGATGACAGGAAGCGCTACGAGGCTAAACGTATGGCGGTCTATGGTGGAATGATTGAAGCGATGGATTTTCACATCGGGCGCTTGATCGAGCACCTAAAAACTACCGGCCAGTATGAAAATACGCTGCTTATTTTTACATCAGACAATGGCACCGAGGTAAGTGGCCCAACTGATCCCGGCAGGGTGCAGGCTCAGATTTTCCTTAGGAATCAAGGCTACACGTCTGAGTATGAAACGCTGGGTTTGAAAGGTAGTTTCAATTCAATTAGTCCCAGCTTTGCAAGTGCGTCTGCTTCACCGCTGGCATTCTACAAGTTCTACGCCGGGGAAGGTGGTCTGCGAGTTCCCCTGATTATTGCAGGACAATCTGTTCTGAATAAGGGTGAGCTGAATCACGCCTTATCTCATGTGACGGATATCACACCAACTATTCTGTCCCTGGCTGGTGTCAAAGCCCCGGATGGACGTTTTGGCGGACGGCCCATCGAAGCGATGATTGGTCGCGACCTGATGCCCATAATCAGAGGCGATGTTGAGCGAGTTTATGCGGAAGATGAAACCATTGGTTACGAAGTCGGCGGGAATGCAGCGCTGTTCCGCGGTGATTACAAAATTGTTATGAACCGGGCTCCGGTCGGTGACAGGCAATGGCACCTTTATAATATCGTTTCCGACCCTGGAGAGACCGAGGACCTGGCAGATGCAATGCCAGAACGTATGCAGCTCATGTTACGGGCATACGATCAGTATGTGCTGGAAAATGGTGTTTTACCGGTTCCAGTTGATTACAAGCAGGTTTCTCAGGTGGGTATCAATGGACTCCGTGAAATATATGGCAAGCAGATGTTGGTGCTCCTTGTATCCATGCTCATTCTGGTGATTTTTCTTGTGGTAGCCCGCAGTATCACCCGGCGCTGATGCCACCCCTCACAGCCCAATCTTTGAGTGCGGGTTGTCTCAGTAACATGCTGTTACAGTAAAGCGTGCTAGCTTCCTGGTTCCCCAACCCGGATCATGCGCTTACCGCGGTTCTCTCCGGCTAACAAACCAATTAAGCCGCGGGGTGCGTTTTCAAGGCCGTCGATAATATCTTCGACCACCTTCAATTCAGCCTGCTTCGCCCACATAGAAAGGTCATGGTAAGCATCGTTATCCAGGTCCCGGTAGTCAGAGACGATGAAACCTTCCATTCTTAATCGTTTGGTGACCAGCAAGCCAGGTACGCCAAACGGGCCAGCGCTGGGTTTGCCGTCATACATCGAAACGGCGCCACAACAAGAGACTCGTCCTTTCATCTTCATCGCGAACAACGCGGTTTGGAGTATGTCACCGCCGGTATTATCGAAGTAAACATCCACACCATCTGGTGCGACTGCTGCTAGCTGGTGGCGCAGTGGTGCGCTTGTGTCCTTGTAATCGATGCAGGCATCAAACCCCAGTTCATCTACAACCCACCGGCATTTTTCTGTGCCGCCAGCAATACCAATAACCTTTGCACCTTTGATGCGCCCGATCTGGCCAACGATCGAACCAACTGAACCGCCCGCGGCAGAGACAAGGAGTACTTCGCCCGCATGAATGCCAGGGACATTAATCAGGCCGTGATAGGCCGTTAATCCCGCGACACCGAGCAGAGATAAGCTGTGGCTAAGTGGCCCGTCGTGATCTTTCACGGGTGTCAACTGGTGTCCGGGTATCACGGCATATTCCTGCCAGCCGAGGTCACCTGACACGATTTGTCCAACCTTGAAACGATCAACATTTGATTCAACGACCTCTGCGATCCCTCCGCTCGACATCACCTGCCCTGAACTGAGCGCGCTTCGATAGGTTGCTCCCTGCATCCAGGCACGGTTCGCAGCGTCCTGGGAGAGGATAAGCGTCCTGACAAGCACCTCATCCTCACCGGGTGAGGCCAGTTCTATTTCATCCTGGGTGAAATGTTCTTCGGTCAATTTGCCTGTTGGGATTTCGGAGAGGAGAATTCGTCGATTTGTTGCCATGAGTCTGGGTCGCTTGAGCTTAGGGTGTGCCTAGAGTAAACCTTTTTCTAAACCAGCGAAAATATTGAAAGCGATGACCAGGGGATCTATGGCCATTCGAATAGTGTTGTGACGCATAGTGTTTCGCTGTCTATAGCCGCGCACGGTCGCTAGATGCCTTTAGGTCTGGTGCTATTTCGAACGTTTTTTCCAGAGAAGTGAATCAAATGGAATCCTGAATCCCGATAGAGTGTTGTACCCTGTGGGCTTTACGGAATTCGTTCTACGGTGTTTGAAAAAGTCAGTGTGGTTTTGCAGATGCCGGT